>WRJJ01000090.1 GCA_009778575.1 Methanomassiliicoccaceae archaeon | reverse complement strand
AAAGTGAATGTTACCGGAATTACGGCAAGGGTCAACATCCTCCAGACGGTGACCGATATAGTCATAGAGGCCATCGACGGAACGGACATGTTCGAGTACTTCGAGATAGACGGCGGATCGCCGATATATGTCAGTGCGCTCAGCCAGCCCATAGCGGCCGACATGACCATTGATGCGTACTTCCTCGATCAGACCACATTCTTGTCGACGTACTACAGGGTAGATGTGACCATTACGATTTTGTCCACCCTCATTACGTCAGGCGCAGCGGTTACGATAGACGACGGCACGAACAACCACTTTATAGGCGTGCCGTTCGCGATTGTGAACGTGCCTCAGACAGCAGCCTCTGTGACATTGACCGCCATCCCGGACATATTCAACAGGATGGCGTTCAGACTGTGGGAAGGGGACGCATCGGGAACGAAACCTGTGTACGACCTTGTAATGGGCGCAGACAAGTCGGTAACTGCAATATTCTATATCCTGCCTCTCGGATACCACATCACTGCAACATCGGACTCGATGACATCCATCACTCCGAATGGAAGCATTACTGTGATGGGTGGAACGAACCATACGTTCTCATTCTCCGCCAATGCAGGATATTACATAGGCGCAGTGATAGTTGATGGATTGTATCTATCCAATGCAGAGATAGACCTTGGCTACTACACCTTCAGGAACGTGTTGTCCAACCACACCATTCAGGTGATTGGAAGCAACACTCCGAGAACGGACATGACCCTAAGAATAGACGTCGTGGCGGGAAGCGGATATGCTAAATACAGCATAAACGGAGGCGCAGACCAGACATACACAACACCGATAGGACTCCCTGAGCATGCTAATGTGATCGTCACCGCGTATGCGAATGACGGATATGTCTTTAAGCAGTGGAAGGACGGAAGCCTTGTGATAACTGCAGCCGGGTACTCGATGCATGACATCATGGGGGCCGTGCATCTGGAGTTGTACTTCGATGGCGATGGCTCCGCAGCGGACGACGCTCTGCTGTGGATACTTCTAGGTATACTTCTGCTGATACTCGTAGGCTCTCTGCTGTGGTTCCTTCTGTTCTACAGGAGGTCATACGACGTGATCAAGGTCGCTCACACTGCCTCCGTTGTCGGAAAGGACAAGGTGCGCAGAAAGCAGGCATACCACTTCACCATAGAGGGAGGATATGCCGGTGCGGTGTCCTATCGTGTCGGAGAGGACGGACAGTGGAAGACCATTATGCCTTCCGACGGAGAATATGTCATACCAAGGGGAGAGATCACAGACACTGTGACGGTCGAACTTCGTTGATGTAAACACGGTCCATACAGGGAACGGGCTACCCGATCCCTCTGGACCTCTTTTAAACTCTTTGGGGCGGGTCACTCCCTCCCCCATGACTATTTTTCTTTGCTTTGATGCGTGCGGATAGATCTTTATGTACACATAGTAACCTAGGCCCTTTCGCAATTAACACTTGGAGGCATCCGAACTGGCGAAAGTACAATTATCCCCTCCGCATAACCCATTCCGTGTCTGATGAGATCTTTGTCATACAAGCCCTTCCGACCGGTCCGGACGGTTTTCCATACGATGAGATAGTAGACATTGCCGTCTGCCGTGTGGATCTCGGAAGGAACGAATATCAGACCGTATATCACAATATCATCTTTTATGACCCAAAACAGCTGGGAAAAAAGAAGCTTGATTATCTCTCTGCAGTAGGGGGAATATCCACGGAAGAGATATATGCGGGGGACTCGGAAAAGAAGGTCGCGGAGGACGTTTTAAACATCATCGGCGGGAAGAACATATCTGCTTTTGATGTGAAACAGGAGTTCGGAAGGTACATGACGTTCGACCCCTGGGACATAACGTACAGGTCAACGGTGATGCCATCCGTTTCTTCAAAGATGCCGATCAGCCTCAAATGCAGGTTCCCTTCCGACGAGCCGGTAACAATAAGAAAAGCCTACAGGAGGCTCTTGAAGAATGATCCGGCGTCCGTCGGGACCGGAAGAAGAGCGATACATCTGGCACAGATGGCATCGGAGCTCATGATCTACATGAGGGCCAAAGGCAAATATTAAAATCGGAGTATTTTTAGAACAGAGCCGAACACGGTCTCGATAAAAGCAGATATGGCAGCTGAAACATATATCAGCAGCAATATCATAAGCGCTATGAACAACAGGACCGCCGAGAAGAAACCCGAGTTCAGCATCATGAAGAACAGCGCCAGGAAAGGCAGGAACAACAGCAGCCCCGCAACGAGGAACCAATATCCTTTTCTGTCCTTTGGGCTGAGATATATCATCCCTAACCCAAGCAGGCCGACGAAGACAGGGAACACTGAAAGGAACACCGCTGCCGGCGGGACCTTTCCATGCCTGTTCCGTTTATCGTTGCCGTTAGCCCCCGCCCGTTTTTCGGCAGGCATCTCTCTCGGTATCTCTTTGAAACATTTGGGGCAGGTAAGACTGTTCCTCTGGACATACTCGCCGCAATGGGGACATTTTTTCTGGTTCATCTC
>WRJJ01000089.1 GCA_009778575.1 Methanomassiliicoccaceae archaeon | reverse complement strand
TGGACCTCTTGTTCAATTGGTTCCTTTTCGTGAGGGCTTTGCTGTCAAGCATCCTGATGTGTTCTCCGGCGCGTTCGAACACGACCGTTTCCTCCGACCCATCTGAAAGGACCTTTGTCGTATGCACCCTTTCCTTCCCCGTGACCGCCCCCATCGGCATAGTGGCCTCCAGCATCCCGGTGAGAAGATCCCCGAATGGATTGGAGTTGGGGCCCATCTCGATCTTGCTCTTGTTGCAGAAAGGACAGGTCGTGTCCCCCGGAAGGGAATACTTGCCGCAATTCTTGCATAGGTATCCCAATCTTTCGGCGACGTTCCTCGGCGCCTGCTCCGGCGTCAGAACTTTTCCCACTGATTCGGCACGTATGTTGTCCTCATCGTTCACTTGACTCTCGTCCAGCACTTCGAGGAACGGTCTCTCGCTGTTCTCCGGGTTCTTGACGATCCTTATCTCCTGTTTCGGTTTGGGAAGATTCATTGAAAGAGCGCGGGCTATCATGGACTTACCGGTTCCCGGGGGCCCTACCAGCAAGAGATGTCTGCGCTGTATCGCGGCGATCTTCGCAAGATGTATCGCCTCCTCTTGGCCCAGTACACGGTCCAGGGGATCGGAGGGGATCTGCACCTCTGCGGTGCTCTTTATCCCTTCGATATCCTCCCACGATTCCGCCGCTTTTTTGCCTTTCATTTTATCTGCTCTCAATAGAGGTCTTCTTTCGTATAAATTGTCATCTCGGCAGGCATTTTTGTGATGTTGCCTTTGCGTGTGCCCACAATGGTCTTGATGCCCCCTTCGATGGAGACATCGAGTATCCTCTGAGATATCACGCCGTCGAAGATGATCACCGATATCCCTTCCGAGTCCTCTTTCAAGGAGTTGACCAGATTCTTCACGGCAACCTCCCTTATGACGGAGTTGTCTTCCGAAAGGAGCTTTGCGTTGTGCGTGGATGACATGTCGAGAAGCAAGTCCCTGAAGGCTTCCTGCTCGGGGGACAGGGTCTTTGTGTTCCTGTCCTTCTTTCCGCGAAGAGTCCTTGCGGGCTTTCTCTCATCATCGTCCTGGGATTTTGAAGAGCGTCCTTTCCTGGGCTTCTCCTCTTTCGGCTCATTCTCGGGCTCTTCTTTTTCAGGTTCGCTGTCGTGGTCATCCCACATTGAGGGGACCTTCTCTTTCGCCGGTTCCTCTTTCGCAGGCTCATCGGCCTTCTTTCTGAACCTTTCCACATTATCATTGTTGAATCTCTCGCGGCCTTTTCTTCCGTTGTCCTGGTTGTCGAAGTCGCGCGATCTTATCCCTTTCTCTTGGCGGTCCTTCCTCGATCTGTCGTTACGGTCCTTCCTTGAACGGTCATCATCCTCTTGCGGCAGTTCTTTCTCCTCCGTCACGAGGCCGTTCATTTCCATATATTGATCGCCGGGGACCTTGTTACGAAGGCATTTTACCAACTGTTTGGAAGAAAGCTCTTCCACCTCGTGCGCGCGGGGCGCACGGGCAACGAAATCTATTTCCGATGTCTGGAAGAGTTCTCTGAGGATCAATTCTCCTCCTCTGTCGCCGTCCACGAATGCGGTCGTCACTTTCTCTCTGGAAAGGTCCTGCACCGTTTTAGGTATGTTCGTCCCCTCGACAGCGATGGCGTTCTTTATCCCCGCTTTCAAAAGGTTGAGGACATCCGACCTTCCTTCGACTATTATGATCGCTTCCGAGTCCTTGACGCCGGGTCCGGCGGGGCATCTGTCCTTTCCGTAAGTGGTTATCTCTTCCACCTGGATGCTCTGCCTTATGTTCTGGGCCAGGTCCGCAGAGGATCCTTTGGATTGGCTTATCATCTCATTGAGCAGTTCTTTTGCGCGCTCGACCACCTTCTCTCTTTTGATGATGCGCACATCTTCGATGCCGAGGACCCTTATGCCGGCCTTGCAGGGTCCGACCCTGTCGATGGTCTCAAGCGAAGACGCTATTATCACGGTCTCCACCTGGTCCAGGCTGGAAGAGACGTAGACTATGCCCTCGGACTTCCCGCCCTTGGAGACGACATCCACTTCTATCCTTCCTATCCTGCCGGTCTTCTGGAGATCCCTCAGATCAAGGTCCTCCCCCAGAAGTCCTTCCGTCTGTCCGAAGATCGCACCGACCACGTCGGGTTTCTCGACGATGCCGTCTGCGGTGATCTTTGCTTTTATCATGTATTTGGTTGCGTTTGGATCTATGTTCATTTGAAAGCCCTCCTTGGGCACGGGAAAACTACATCTCCTGCTCTGCTGTCTGCTCGCACTCCGTCTTATTCTGCACCGGAGTGCCTTATTTCCCATCCTATACTGTCTTATGCGGCCCCTACCGCCCCCCGGGGGGCACTTTTTTGACCTACCGTCCTTGGACGGCGTTTTATTGTGATAGTGATTCAGTGAACAGGGAACAGCTATTCCCTTCGTTTCAGTATACGTGATTATGTATTTAAAAAGATAATGTGCGAAAACTGTGTTGTCTTATCAAGGGACTTCGTGAACGCCAAGTGCTAGAGGACCTCCGGCAATTTAATTCCTGCCATGTAGACGACCATGGGCATCTGAAGATCGATGCCGGGGCGGGGGCGTCTTGGCATTTTCCAAAATATTCATAGGGAAAATGCAATAAAAATGCAAAATTCACGAACACTTACTTCGGCGGGAAAACCAAATTAAGTGTTCGTGCTGTTGATCGGTTTGATAGTGAAATGGTCTCCTTCAGACCGTTTCCAGCCGTTTGAGCATCTTCACTGCGGCATCCACCACGTCTTTTCCTTTCTCGATGCGGTCCATTGCCTGAAGCTGCGTCATATCCGGCCCCGTTACGCCGAATGCCACCGGCTTATTGTACTCCAACTGAAGATCGGCCACCAGTCTGGAGGCCTGCGCGATCACGAT
>WRJJ01000088.1 GCA_009778575.1 Methanomassiliicoccaceae archaeon | reverse complement strand
CGGAGGCGATTATTCAAAGATCACAAGGTCCTGGAGGACCCAACTCGCGGAACGCGTGAACACCGCAGACTACAGCGAGGAAAGAAGGCTCATGTTCGTCGCCATCTCAAGGGCGATGCAGTACGTTACGGTTGTATCGGGGCCGAAGCCGTCCCTGTTCTTCGATTGCCTTTCGAAAGGAAGAGAAAGGGGTCGCGGAAAGGGAGACATCAGCAAGATCGTTCCCAGGTCGGAACCGGACCTTATACCGCCCCCGGATATAGGGGAGTTCTCACAGAGAAGGATAAACCTCGGAGTGCATGACATAATGCGGTCTCTGGGCTCCTTCCGCCCGGATGCCGAAGTTGATGAATTCTCCGGCAAGGGTAAGGAATATGGAATAAAGATACATGAACTGGCATATGCGATGGCGGTCGGCCACTCGGTGAAAGATGAATGGCCGGAGATCCCTTACATAAGAAATATCCTCTCCGACGCATTGGGTGCCAAGCCCATTTTACCGGAGGTGGACTGCTTCCTTCCTTTCAATGAACTCAGCGTCACTCTGAAAGGGGTGATCGATCTTCTGGTTGTAAGGCCTGATGTGATCGAGGTGCATGACTACAAAACAGATAAGGACCGGTCCTATGAAGGAGAATACCGCATACAGCTCAGCGTGTATGCCCATGCTGCCTCCGGACATTACGGCAGACCGGCCAAATGCATCATTGACTACGTTTCCCAAGGGAGATCGGAAACGTTCGAGCCCCTTCCCAAAGAGACCATCGCCCAGAGGATAAGGGAGTATATTTCTTTATAATGCCAAGCCCTGTTCACCCCCATGGAGGAAATAAGGGGGCTTACCGAGAAAGAGGTCAAAGAAAGGATCTCCGAAGGCAGAGTGAACAGGTCCGAGTCCCCCGTAAGCAGAAGCTATTCCGATATTATCATAAAGAATGTCTGCACCACCTTCAACCTGATACTTTTCATTCTGGGGGCGGCCCTGCTCTATTTTGAAGAGCCGATAAGCGCCCTTTCCGCCACCGGCGTGATCGCGCTGAACGTGCTCATATCCACCATACAGGAAATGAGGGCGAAGAGAAGACTTGACAAGATCGCATTGCTTCTCAGACCTACCATCCATGTTCTGAGGAACGGAGCGGATACGGAGATAGACCCGTCGGAAGTGGTCATGGACGATGTCGTCCGCTTATCGCCCGGAGACCAAGCATGGGTGGACGGAGAGGTCATTTCCTCATCTTCGCTGGAGATGGACGAATCGCTGCTTTCGGGAGAGTCCCGCACCGTAAGGAAACGTGCGGGGGACTCCGTCTACTCCGGAGCCTTCTGCGTCTCGGGAGAGGGATACTATAAGGTCACGGCGCTTGGAGAGGACACTTATGCCTCGCAGATGTTGGCAAGCGCCAAGAAATATAAGAAAAAGAACACGCCCTTGCAAAGAGAGACATCCACCGTAACAAAGATGCTCATGATAACGGCGTTCCTTTTCCTGCTTATATTGGTGATAGTGAACACCATTGCGGGGGACGGGGCCAAACTGTTCGCGATGAAGTCCGTACTGGTACTGGATATAGTGCCGATAGCCCTTTTCCTGCTCATAACCATCACATACATGATCGCAGCGGTCAGGATGGCCAACAGCGGCGTACTGCTGCAGAACTCCAACTCTGTGGAGTCCATGAGCCACGTTGACACCGTGTGTATGGACAAGACCGGTACGATCACAACGAATGATCTGGTCTATGATGGGATGGAGGCATTGATCGATAAGAAAGATGCGGAACATCTCGTTCGACTGTTCGTTCACACTACCGGCAGTAAGAACCGCACCGTGAAAGCCCTTGAAAATGAGTTCGGAGAAGAGGATGCCTCACTTATCGAAGAGGTGCAGTTCTCCTCCGAAAGGAAATTCAGTGCTGTGAGGATCTCCTGCGACGGTGTTTCCCGGACGATATTCCTGGGTGCCTGGCCCTCATTGAAAGAACACACTGAAGGAGAAGATGTGTCTCAAAAGATCTCTGAACTTTCAAAAAAAGGTCTGAGAACAGTTGTCCTTTGCACCGGCCCGGATGTTCCGCTCTATTCCGGCGATGAAGTGATGATCCCCGAATTGAAACTGGCGGCGCTGATATCTATCAAAGACGAAATAAGGCCCGACTGCAAGGAGATAATAGACGATTTCCGAAAGAACGGCATGGACCTCAAGGTGATATCCGGCGATGATCCGGAAACGGTAAGCGCCTTGTTCTCTCTGGCAGATATTCCGGGCGAAAGGAACATCATTTCAGGGGATGAGCTCATGGCTCTGTCCGACGAAGACCTTGATGAGGCCGTTCTGAGAACGAACATATTCGGAAGAATGAAACCGGAGCAAAAAGAGATGGTCATATCTTCGCTGAAAAAAAGCGGAAGATATGTGGCGATGGTGGGAGACGGCGTCAACGACGTAAGGTCCATCAAGGCCGCCAGTGTGGGTATTGCCTTGCAAAGCGGCAGCGGCGCCGCGAGAGGCGTTGCCGACATGATCCTTGTGGACGACAGGTTCTCTGCTCTTCCGAGATCCATCGTTGAAGGGAAAAGGACAGTCACCGGAATGAGGGACATCCTGCGCCTCTATTTGACAAGGAACTTCGTACTTGCGATCCTTGTAGGGGTTCTGCTGCTTGCGTTGGGAAGGTATCCCATGCTGCCTGTGCACAATGCGCTCTATGCCCTTGCATCCGTGTCGTTCGCTGCGTTCCTTATGGCAATATGGGCCAAACCTTCGAACAACCGATCGCTGATACTGCCGGGAGTGCTTAGGTTCTCAATACCAATGGCGGCGATGATAGCAGGGTTTGGGCTGTTGGTCTACATCATATTCCTTCACTGTACCGGAAGCGGAGTGTTCGACCTCGGATATGATTTCTATCACGGCATATTTGACGGGTACGGCAGCTCGCCCATGTGGGATGACTGGAGCGG
>WRJJ01000087.1 GCA_009778575.1 Methanomassiliicoccaceae archaeon | reverse complement strand
GCCGGGAATGCCTACTACCGTACTGTTGTCGGGAACATCCTTCAAAACGACGGAGCCGGCGCCGATCCTGACGTCGTTGCCGATCATTATGTTCCCTAGCACGGTAGCGTTCGCACCGATGACCACTCTGTTGCCTACTGTGGGGTGCCTTTTTCCTTTCTCGAAGGAGACCCCGCCCAAGGTTACGCCTTGGTAAAGGGTGACGTCATTGCCTATGACCGCCGTCTCTCCGATGACCACTCCTGTTGCATGGTCAATGAAGAAACCTTCTCCGATGGTCGCTCCGGGGTGTATGTCGCAGCCGGTGAGCCTGTGCGCATCGTAGTTGATCTTTCTGGCCTCTTTGAGCTCTCCCTTCAGCCAGAGTCTGTGGCTCTCTCTGTACATCGACACCGCATGCAGCCCCGTATGATAATTGATCGCATCTTCCTCATCGATTATCGCTGGATCCCTTTCCATGACTGCGGCAAGGTCGCCCGGCTCTATTTTCATGAACGATAGAATAACATAATGCTTAATAATCTATTCAGGAGGATGCAAATGCCGTTTCTCGGCGGCAGGACGCTGAAACAATGCTTTGCGGACAGTAAAAGAACATGTAGCGTATGCAAAATGCATCAAATTCAACATTTATTGGTGTACTTTTTGCTGAAAAATAACATTAATGGACATCAATGAATGTCTTTTTCATTATCTGTGTCCTCCCCCGCCGCCTCCGAAGCCGCCCCCGCCCCCGCCGCTGAAACCACCGCCGCCTCCTCCGCCCCCTCCAGAGCTGTTTTGGAACTGGCGCATCGGTACGCTGCGTATTGACGAGAAATTGCTTGAGATATTTCCGATCTGGGAATATATGGGCAGATAGATCAGAGGGCGGTAGCTCGCCGGATACATTTCCTGCAGACGTACATTAAGTTCTTTGATCACCTTATCCGAGACCCCCAGGGCGGTGGCGTAGACCAAATGCTGTTCCCAGACAGGCAGTTCGATCGCACGCCTCTCTTTGATCAGGGTCATATCGGTATAGAACCTCTTCAACGCACGCGCTTTCGCGCGCTCATCCTCGCCCTTCGCTGTGAGAGGCGTCTTCGGATTATAGCTGATCAAAATGATCGTCGCGAAGAATCCCGCAAACATCGTGGCCGCCGCGAATTCGAAATATTCGACGAAAATGGAGATCGCCATATTGGATATCGTAAGTGCAATGACCGCGAGAAGCATGATGATCTTCCATTTCGGAAGGCCGCTTTCCATCTTTTTATCGGTGAACCTATGGCCATTGAACTCTTTTTTGTCCGTATCAACAATGTTTCTGCTCAGCTTCGAGCCGAGCGCCTGATTGCCGGACATGGTTTTCTTTATCTGTTTGAGCGTGACCCTGTTCCTGTCCGGACCGCCGGCGCAGCCGAATATCATATCATGGACGCTTCGTTCAAAGCCCGTCATCGCCGCATTGCGGTCAAGGGAGACGAATACGGGATCCTTTTTCCCGCCTTTTTCAATGGCGATAGCTTCTTTCAGAGCAAGGCTCAGGACCGCTGCCGCTATTTTGTTGCCGAAATTCCCTTTCGTTATTCTGTAGTAGTCGTTCAGACCCGCAACGATATTCGGAGCGAGGGTGGGGATCTCGCGAATATACGGCTGGTTAAAGGTCGGTTTGTTGCGTTTGGAAAACTTATTTCCCAGCACAATGGAAACAGGAATGATCAGCACGATCGAGCACAATATCCACGGCAGGAATTTGCTCAATAGTATCGCCCGCTGTGTATCGTCATAGAATTTTTGCTCTTCCGCGAGTATCGACGCAAAGTTCTTGTCTGTTCTTATAGGCATACTGAACAAAGAGGTCTGTTCGTTCACGACACGGATCTCGAACATGGTGTAAGCGCGCAGATTTGTGCTTGTAAAGACGGCGTTCGCGGTGCTTCCGACGAATTCGGAGAACCCATTCGGGTCGCCGTGACCGAAGATCCTGGTTTTCTCCTGCAGACTGCCTGCGGGCATGACCACATTGACTGTCAGGTCCTTCAGGTCTTCCGAGAAATAGGTGTACACTTTGTAATAAAAGTCTATGCAGTCCGTATATCGGTTGACTGCGCCGGTGACCTCATACTTGAATTCAACAACGTGTCCGCCGGTCTTTTCATAGGGGTAAAAGGCGTTGATCTCATAGTCGCCTGTTTGATAGTTGATGCCCTCATAGTACCACCGGCCGCTCGAACCATCGGGATACCGATTGGTCAGATCCCTCCCTTGGCTGTACGATGAAGCTTTGCTCATGGTATATCCGTCGATGGATACCGAGATCACATCGATGTTTCCCGCCATGCCGGCCGGCTTTGAAAGGTACATCTCGCCGCTTCTTACGTCCTCCCATGTGAACCAATATGTCTCCGTCTGGGTTATTCTGCCGTCCGTGCCGACCACAATGTCAACATCCGTCCTGTAATGGTCGAACCCATCGTCGAAGGACCAGTCGCCGAAACCGTCCATGATACTGAACGCGACCACAGAAACGAATATGCCGACGAACACGACCGAAATTATTCTTGAGAGGTCAATGCCCCCTTTGAACCCCGCGGTCATCGGTATCCGACCTTAAAAGCTGACCTTGACATTCTGGATCTCTTCTTCCGGCGCGTCAAAGAACTCTGCCTTCTCAAAGCGCAACAGGGCGGCCATTATGTTGCTGGGGAACACCATGATCGCTTTGTTGTACATCATCACGGAATCGTTATAGAAACTCCTCGAGGCGGCAATGGCTTTCTCTATGCTCACGAGCTCGTTCTGCAGATGCATGAAATTTGCGTTCGCCTTAAGCTCTGGATACGCCTCCCCCAGTGCGAAAAGTTTGCTGAGGGTCTGTGTGAGCATGCTGTTGGCCTTTGCGAGCTCATGTGCATCTTTCGCTGAGACCCCCATGCTGCGCGCTGCAATGACATTTTCAAGGGTTTCTTTCTCATGTTTGGCATAGCCCTTTACCGTTTCAACAAGATTTGGTACAAGGTCGAACCTCTTCTTGCATTGGATCTTTATCTCGCTGAAGTTGTTCTCCACCTTCA
>WRJJ01000086.1 GCA_009778575.1 Methanomassiliicoccaceae archaeon | reverse complement strand
CAGAGGCCAGTTCATTGAGATAGAGATACCGGATTATTGAAACATTTCCGATGAGAGATACCTCTCGCCGCTGTCCGGGGCAATGAACACTATGACTTTATCTTTGTTTTCTTGCAGTTTTGCAAGTTTTACCGACGCGGCAAGCGCCGCGCCTGCGGATATTCCCACAAGCAGCCCTTCTTTCTTTGCGGATTCTCTGCCGAAAGCGATGGCCTCGTCCCCCGGTATCCTCATTA
Source organism: Methanomassiliicoccaceae archaeon (assembly GCA_009778575.1). Classification (GTDB taxonomy): domain Archaea; phylum Thermoplasmatota; class Thermoplasmata; order Methanomassiliicoccales; family Methanomethylophilaceae; genus Methanoplasma. The sequence continues at coordinate 2,853 of WRJJ01000086.1, read as the reverse complement.
CCTCGTCTATCACAGACATGTCAAGAATATCCGGCACGAAGTTTGCGCCTATCCCCTGTATCTTATGCGGACCGGCCTTTCCGCCCGAAAGGAGATCCGACTCCGCCGGTTCCACGGCAATGATCCTGATGCTTTTATTCTTCGATTTTAGATATTTCCCTATCCCCGTGATGGTGCCTCCGGTACCTGCTCCGGCAATGAAGATGTCTATCTTTCCGCCGGTGTCCTTCCATATCTCGGGGCCGGTGGTAAGTTCGTGGTATCCGGGATTCGCGGGGTTCGTGAACTGACCGAGAATGACGCTGCCCTTGATCTCTTTCGAAAGCTCTTCCGCTTTATCTATCGAGCCTTTCATGCCGTCCTTTCCCGGAGTTAGGACGAGCTCCGCCCCGTACGCTTTGAGGAGATTTCGTCGCTCTGTCGACATGGTATCCGGCATTGTCAGTATGAGCCTGTATCCTTTTGAGGCGGATATTGCGGCCAACCCGATCCCCGTGTTGCCAGATGTGGGCTCTATTATCACGGAACCTTTTTTGAGAAGACCTTTTTTCTCCGCATCATCTATCATTGCGAATGCCACCCTGTCCTTCACGCTGCCGGATGGGTTCAACGATTCAATTTTAGCAATGATCTTTGCTTCCAGGCCGTACTCTTTTTCGATATTCCTGAGCCTGAGCAGAGGGGTCCCGCCGATAAGGTCCGTCAAATTCTCGTGGATCATCTTATCAGTCGTCTTCGTGGAGGTCCTCATGATGGCTGTCGTGTATATCGTCGACAGGTTTCTCAAGGCCCTCTATCGTGATGCCGTTCTTCTCTGAATAATCCCACAGGGCTGCGCGAACGGCCTCCTCCGCCAGAACGGAGCAGTGCACCTTTACGGCAGGCAAGCCGTCCAAGGCATCCATCACGCTCCTGTTGGTGAGTTTCAGTGCTTCATTGATGTGCTTTCCTTTGATAAGTTCGGTGGCCATGCTGCTGGTGGCAACCGCCGCGCCGCAACCGAACGTTTTGAACTTAACGTCCTTTATGAAACCCCCATCATCGATGTCGAGATACACTCTCATGATGTCCCCGCATTTTGCGTTGCCTACCGTGCCGACCCCGCTGGCGTCCTCGATCTCCCCCACATTCCTTGGGTTGGTGAAGTGATCCATCACCTTTGCGCTGTATTGCATCTTCATACCTCCTTATTTTTAATAGCGTCCTCGTACAACGGGGACATGGACCTTAGCTTGGCCACGACCTCTTTCAAAGACCCCACCGTATAATCCAGTTCTTCTTTTGTGGTGAACTCCGACAGGGTCATCCGCAGGGATCCATGGGCGATCTCGTGGGGAAGCCCTATTGCAAGCAGCACATGTGACGGGTCAAGCGAACCGGATGCGCACGCGGACCCGGTGGATGCCGCGATCCCCTTCATGTCGACCATCATGAGCATGGATTCCCCTTCAATGTACCTGAAACTTATGTTGACATTCCCCGGGAGCCTCTTTTCCCTGTCGCCGTTGAGCCTTGAATACGGTATCTCGCTCAATACTTTGTCGATCAGATAATCTCTTTTTTCTTTTATTTCGGCGGCGGAGTCCGTCATCGATCCCTTTGCCAGTTCTGCCGCTTTTCCGAATCCGACGATCCCCGGAACATTCAGCGTACCGGCCCTTCTTCTCCTTTCGTGGGGCCCGCCGTGCATCATGGGCGTCAGCTTCACGCTGTTCTTCATGTAAAGCATGCCCACTCCCTTCGGACCGTGTATCTTATGTGCGCTCGCACTCATCATGTCTATGTTCTCTTTCTCCACATCGATGGGAACATGGCCGAAGGCCTGCACGGCATCGGTGTGGAACAAGATCCCCTTTGAGCGGGCAATCTCTCCGATCTCCTTTATCGGCTGTATAGTGCCTATCTCGTTGTTAGCGTATATGATCGAAATAAGTATGGTATCGGGGCGGATGGCCGCTTTAAGCTCGTCCATTTTTATTATCCCTTTGTCATCCACACCGACAAAGGTTATCTCATAACCATCTCTCGCGAGAAACTCGCATGTCTCCATTACCGCATGGTGTTCGATCGCCGAAGTTATGATATGTTTCCCCTTATCTTTTTTCATATATGCCACAGATTTGATCGCCCAGTTATCGGACTCGCTTCCGCCAGATGTAAAATAGATCTCGTTGTCCTTGGCGTTGATGAGGTCCGCAATGGTCTTCCTCGCTTTATCGCAGGCTGTGTTGCACTGAGCGCCGAAGGAATGGATACTGGAGGGGTTGCCGTACGTATCCGTGAGATACGGCATCATAGCATCTAGGACCTCGGGTTTCAGTTTCGTCGTGGCTGCATTATCCAGATAAATGGTATTCGGCATTTTTTCACCGTTTCATGTGTAGATTCATATTTCATACTATTTTGATATGAATAGTAGGGGAGTGAGGTTTGGACTATTTTAATTTTATTGAACTGTAACGGCATATGACGTATCTTCGCATCAGTCGTCCTTTGGGTCGATAAGCCTTCGAAGGGTCTCTTTTGCGTATTCGTTGCCCTGTTTAGCGGCAAGATCGTACCACTTCGCCGCTTCCTTGTTGCTCTGAGGCACCCCTCTTCCTTTCTGATACATTTGGCCGAGAATGAGTTGCGCATACATGTGTCCTTTCTCCGCCGCAAGCGTGTACCATTTGACCGCTTCCTCATCGCTCTGAGTCACGCCGATGCCTTTCATATACATCATGCCCAGGGTGTGCTGTGCATTCATATATCCCTGTTCTGCCGCAAGCGTGTACCATTTGGCCGCTCCCTCATCGCTCTGAGTCACGCCGATGCCCTTCATATACATCTTGCCCAGGATGTGCTGTGCAA
>WRJJ01000085.1 GCA_009778575.1 Methanomassiliicoccaceae archaeon | reverse complement strand
TTCCGCCTCCAGTATCCTGGATTTCTTTTTGCCTTCGGCTTCCGCGATGGCCGCTCTCCTGAGGCCGTCTGCCTGGAGGATGGCCGCACGCCTCTTTCTCTCTGCGGATGTCTGCTCTTCCATTGAGTCCTTGACCTTCCTTGCGGGATCGACCTCTCTGATCTCCACGCTCTCGACCTTTACGCCCCACTTGTCAGTGTTCTCGTCAAGGATGTCTCTGAGCTGCGTGTTGATCTTCTCTCTGTTGGAAAGGATCTCGTCCAGCTCCATTTCTCCGACGATCGATCTTAGAGTGGTCTGCGCCAGATTCATGGTGGCGAACCGGTAATCCACTATCTCGAAGAACGCCTTCCTGGGATCCGTGACCTTAATGTAAACGATCGCATCGACGCTTACCGGAGAGTTATCTTTTGTGATGACCTCCTGTCTCGGAACATCCAATACCTGGGTACGCAGATCTAGTTTTACCACGGTATTTATCAAAGGAGTGACAAAGTTCAATCCCTGATTAAGCACTCTGATGAACTTCCCGAGCCTCATGTAGACGCCCTGCTCATACGGCTGAACGATCTTGACACCGCTCATGACCACTGAGATAAGGGCGGCGGCGAGAACGATCACCAATCCATAGAACCAATCTTCCATAATTTCACCATTTGGGTATGGTATGGAGAATATAAAAATGGAGTATATAGCCAACAAGGCCATATATTGAATGAGGGCCTCAGAGGTCTTTCGGTCTGACCTTTACGTGGACTCCTTCCGCGGCATAGACAATGACCTCCGAGCCGGTTTTGATGACGGTATCGGACGTTGCGCTCCAGCTGTCTGTATCGATCCTGACCTTTCCCTTGAGATTACCGGGCTTTACATCGGCGATCACGACCCCTTCTTTACCTATCAGAGAGTCGACCACCGTTGTTGTGGGAGGTTCGGGTCTGGCCAGTATTTGATACCCCTTTATTGTAATGAAAGTAACGACCAACGCGACGACAAAAACGGTCACACCCATATACAGCATAGAATCGAAGAACCCATCGATGAAATAGCCGAACACACCCACTACAACCAGTATCGCTCCCGGTATAACCGCAAAGAATCCTGGTGTCAGGGCCTCCACTATCAAAAAAACAAGTCCGATTATCATCAAGATTATTGCGATAGTTGCTGGGTCCACGAGGTGCAGTATGTGTCATAAGACTATATAACTATTGAATGAGGCTAGATGTTCGGTAAGTGTTATTATGTTTCTCGTGCATTTGGACTTGCAGAAAGGGAGTTCGAGGTAGCAGAGATAATGTATCGTGGCACGTGCGGGGGAGCTTTATGCGAAGGAACGCTATCGGTGAACTTGGTGGCGGAGAAATGAAACTTCCCGATTTTAATATGACTCCGGACATCGAACATCTAGCTATGCACATCGTTGACACGATTGAAAAAATGGAAAAGGACAACACGATCGAGCCGCTGTTCCGTCAGCGGAAAGCGAACAGGATCAGATCCATCCATTCGTCCGTGGCGATAGAAGCAAATTCTTTGTCAATAGAAGAAGTGACCGATATCATCAACGGTATAAAGATAGCGGGCAACCCAAAGGAGATACTCGAGGTCAAAAATGCATGGAAAGCGTACGAGGGTATCGGAGAATACAGACCATACTCGATGGACGATCTTTTACTCGCACACCGCAGAATGTCCAACGAACTCGTTCGAGAGGCCGGACGCTTCAGAAGCGTCGAGGTCGGTGTCTACAAAGGGTTTGAGCTGATACATGAAGGGGCCAAACCTGCTGAGATCCAGGAGTTGATGGAAAAGGTATTCGAATGGGGCATCAAATCCAATCTGCACCCTCTGATAAAGAGCTGCGTCATTCATTTTCTTATCGAGTTTGTTCATCCCTTCGAGGATGGGAACGGCAGAATGGGCAGACTTTGGCAGACCGTCATCCTAGCTGACTGGAATCCTGTTTTCCAGTGGATACCCATAGAGACCCTGGTATATCGGAACCAATACGGGTACTATGATGCACTTCATTCCGCAGAGCAGGAAGACGATGCCGCTTTCTTTGTGATGTTCATGCTGAATATCATTAAGTTCACCTTGGATGCCATTATCGGTAGCAGACAGGCAAAGAATGAACCTGTAAATGAACCTGTAAACAAGATCGCCAGGCGCATACTTGAGGAGCTTTCTTTGAAGGGAGATCTTACATATGATGAGCTGGCGGTCATTTTGTCGGTGAGCAGGTCCACAATCATGCGAAACATAAGGATACTGAAAGAGGCAGGATTGATATTGAGAACAGGGCCGGACAAGACCGGCCGCTGGAAAGTGCATGAAAAATGAAAGCGACAGCGTAAATAGAAAAGTTTCCGGCTTGCTTTATTCTGATAATGATATGAACGCCCCCATCATCTTGCTCCTTTAGTAAGACAATTAGCGTGATTTCCAAAGAATGCTTCAGAAAAGAAAGATCATGAAAATGTTTCGTAGGAACAGCACACGTGGGCAAATGTCCGTGTGCTGTTCCTTTTTTGTTTGAAATCTGGTTTCAAGCTCCTCCGCGATCCTTTCTCAGGAAGAAGTACCATACGACCGCGCATATTCCCGCTATTATGATGATCGCTATGATCGCGATCGCAACAATGCTCAGTCCGCCATCGGATGGTTCCGGTTCAGTTGTGACAACGGTGCCGGGACTGGATGCCGATGCCAAAGCGTCGGAAGTTTCCCTCACTCTTTGGTAGAACGTATATTCTGTATCCGGTTCCAGATTGGAGAATATGTTACTGTTCTGCCATGTGGTTCCGTCCTTCGAGTACTGATACCCTGCAACGAACGTAAGCGTAACGCTGTTGTGCGTCTTGCTTTCCACGGTGGGTGCTGGAGGAGTGTCTGGTGTCGTTTTTTCTGTCGGCGGATCGGGCTTATCCTTTATCACCGTACCGCCACCGCCACCGCCCGTGGAAGCTTTGGTTATCGATACCTGTATCGACCCGTTGTACGTCATTCCGTCTATGTCCACCGTAAGGGCGAGTGCTCCATCATACACCTTCAATCCGGTCACCGTAACCTCATACAGATACATCGGTACGGGGTCCTCGACCTCTCTCCACATGTTGTAGAGGCCCAGAATGGAATTCTCATAGACATCAGAGAAGTAATACAGCGGCGAAGCGCCGAGATCCTTGACCAATTC
>WRJJ01000084.1 GCA_009778575.1 Methanomassiliicoccaceae archaeon | reverse complement strand
ACCCTCAATTAAACTTAACGCCGGCACCGCCGGCTTTTCATTATCTATAAGGTCATACTGTCAATAGGCCAAATCGGTCACTGCCAAACCCACACCAACTAATTACGACAGCACCATCTTCTTTCGCACTTTCGGTATTTTCGGGGACCCCCCGGAATAGAACATATATTATGAAATTGATAATTTCTGTTGAAGGGAGAGAAACATGTCTGACATAAAGATTTTTGAGGATAAGAAAGTCCGCATCGCATGGAACGCCGACGAAGAGGAATGGCTCTTCAGCGTTGTTGATGTCATTGCTGTCTTGACAGACAGCCCGCGTCCGAGGAAATACTGGAATGCACTTAAAACAAAACTTGTTGCGGAAGGAAGCGAACTGTCCCAAAAAGTGGGACAGTTGAAAATGTTTGCAGAGGACGGCAAAATGCGAGAAACAGACGTACTGGATACGAAGGGCATTCTGCGTCTTGTACAGTCGGTCCCCTCCCCCAAAGCCGAACCGTTCAAAATATGACTCGCAGAAATAGGGAACGAGAGGCTGAATGAGATAGCCGATCCCGAAAAAGCAATCCTACGAGGAGCTGATTTCTACCGCAAAAAAGGTTACCCTGAAGGCTGGATCAATCAGCGCATGCAGACCATCGAAATGCGCAAAGAACTAACAGATGAGTGGAAAAAGCGCGGTGTGACCAAAGAAAAAGAATACGCAATACTTACCGATGATATGACAAAAGCATGGAGCGGGTTATCCATAAAAGAATACAAAGTGCTGAAAGACCTTAAAAAAGAGAATCTGCGCGATAACATGACAAATATCGAACTTGTTCTGAACATGCTTGCCGAGGTAACGACGACCAATATATCAATATCGAAAGAACCTTCCACCTTTGACCAAAGCAGAAATATAGCGAAGGAGGGAGGCGAGGTTGCAGGCGTAGAAAGCTGAATTCGAAAAACGGACAGGCAAAAGGGCCGTATCCTCTATCAATGCGAAGAAAAAGGATAGGCTGGAGATAAAAGAAAGTAACGAAGACTAATGATCCGAGGTTCTGCAGTACAAGAAAACAACACACTTAAACACAGTACAGTTTCTGTTGTACAGGGAAACACTATTCGGTCAAATAAGGACGACCCCTAAAGACCGGGCCGATGGTTCCATCTTCAAATGTCCATATGGGTGGACGGCAACAATCCGTCAATGAATGGTGCGCAAATGCACAATCGTTTAATCCCATGATGCCATCAATACGTTCATGAGATCGGAGATTGTCTTTGTCGGCCTGGGGCTCAGCGGAACGGACGGAATGACCGTCAAAGGGCTGAACGCCCTGAGGGAATGCGACAAGATATACGCCGAGTTCTACACATCCACGCTGATAGGTGCCAGCATAGGGGACCTCGAATCCGCGGTAGGGAAAAAGATCAACATTGTGCACAGGTCCCAGGTGGAGGAGGAAGATATTATCATCACCGATGCAAGGTCCATGAGGGTGGGGTTCGTCACCGCGGGGGATACGATGCTTGCCACCACGCACGTCGACCTTAGGATACAGGCGGAAGAGGAAGGAATACCCATAAGAGTGATACACGGGGTATCGATATTCGGAGCCTGCCCCACATCCCTCGGCCTTCAGCCGTACAAGTTCGGAAGAACGGTGACCCTGCCGTTCCTGGAAACAGGATATCAGCCGAAGTCTCCCTACGACAACATCAAGCAGAACAAGGACCGCGGCCTGCACACGATGATACTTCTGGATATAAGGGCGGACGAGCTCAGATACATGACCGCGCACCAGGCACTGGAGTGGCTGATCGAGGGAGAGAGGAAGTGGGATGAGGGTCTGATCACCGACAGGACCGTGATATGCGTCGCATCCAACGTCGGGTCGAAAGACGAAAAGATCTTCGCAGGGTATCCTCAGGATCTGCTGAAGAAAGACCTGGGGACGCCCTTGCAGACGCTTGTGATCCCGGGAGACCTGCACTTCATGGAAGCTTACGCACTGGTGGACTTCGCCGGGGCCCCGAGAGAAATAATCGACGAAGAGGACCGATGACGCCCCTCTGCATACGTGTTCCGAAGAGAGACGGGGAGCGGGTCAGGGCCGAACTGCTTTCCAAAGGGATACTTGACACCGGGCGGAAGATAGGCTCCGACGGAGAGTTCCTTTTCATTCCCATCACGGCGGACGGATATGAAGGATACGAAACAGCGAAGATGGATCTGGAACCCCTTGAGCGTACGCCGGCCGACTACAAAGAGATACTGGATATACCGGACGAGTTCAGGGCCGAACTGCCGACATCTTTCGATGTCATCGGCGATGTGGCGGTAATAAAACTCTCGGAATCGCTGATCCCTTACAAACAGCGTATCGGCGAGGCGATGATGTCCGTCGGCCCGTCGATAAGAACGGTGATGATGGATTCGGGGGTCAAGGGGGACCTGAGGATAAGGGAACTCGAGCAGATAGCGGGAGAGGGAAATTCAGAGACCATCCACAAAGAGTTCGGGGTGAGAATGGCTACCGACCCCTCCAAAGTATATTTCAACCCGAGGCTTGCGACCGAAAGGGCAAGGATAGCATCTTTGGTCAAAGAGGGGGAAACAATAATAGATATGTTCGCCGGGGTCGCACCCTTCGGGCTTGTGATATGCAAAAGAGCCAGACCGAAGATCGTGTACTCGATCGACATCAACCCGGAAGCGGAAAGGTTCGTCAGAAAGAACATGCAGATGAATCATATAGGGAACATCGTCCCCATTACCGGCGACGCCGCGGAAGCGGTCGAAGGCCTTCCCGATGCCGATCGGGTCATAATGAACCTGCCTCAGACGGCGGATGCATTCCTGATGAACGCGCTCTCAAAGACGAGGCCTGGGGGAACGATACACCTCCACAAGGTGACCGAAAGAATTGAGCTGGATGATCTGATCGAAAAAATAATAACAAACGCATCCGCCGGCGGTTTTGAAGTGATGATCGAGAACACCACCGAGCTGAAAACGTATTCTCCCACGATGAGTGTTTACGTCTTTGATATCAAAAAGCGGAATTGAATATTCTTCAGGTTTTTCGAAATCATATCTCTGTGGTACAAAAAGCGTACGTCACAGAAACATGGACATGTATATCGGAATGAAAAATACTCCATTGTCAACTTTCAGGTCCTTTGTATATATGATGTATGGCTGTCCCACGCGCTTCCTGAATTTTTCCATAAACCTATCCAAGGAAGAGTGCTTATTGTATCTCGATGACTTTACTTCCACCGGACAGACCCTGCCATCCACAGTTATGAGGAAATCTATCTCAACCGCGTTCTCTACAATGCCCTCATGGGTTTCCGGGTCTTCTTTAACGGTCTTTCTTCTGGAATAGAAGAATAGTTTGTGTCCGTTCGCCCTTAGAGCCTGGGCGACGGCATTCTCCATGAGCATGCCCTCGTTGATATTCACCTCATCAAGGAGTATTGCTTTGTATAGAGGATTCTCGGCATAATCTTTATCGAACAGA
>WRJJ01000083.1 GCA_009778575.1 Methanomassiliicoccaceae archaeon | reverse complement strand
ATGGAAGATGTGCACGAAATGTTCACATCAATAAAATCTACCGCGAAACACTTCCACCACATCGACCCCGTAGGGATACACGTTGATTACTATTGGGAGATGGTCAAAGCATTCTACGGAGGGGACGAAGAGCTGGCTTACGAAAGGCCTCTGTGCTCCCTGACGATCGCACCGACAAGCCCGCTTGAGCTTTGCGACAATGCATGTCAGGTGATTATAAGAGGGGCAAGATTCGGAATGCCCGTTGACGTCATAAGCATGGCGATGTCCGGCGGGACATCGCCCGTATTCATAGCCGGGACCCTCGTCACGCACAATGCGGAGGTGCTTGCGGGAATAGTGCTCAGCCAGCTTACGAACCCCGGAGCCAGGGTATGGTATGGATCGTCGACGACCTGCTTCGATCTTCTGCACGGGACCGCCCCGGTAGGCGCTCCGGAACTTGCGCTGATTAGTTCAGCAGTTGTCAAAATGGGGCAGCATTATGGTCTGCCCACCTTCGTAGCCGGTGTATAGACCGATGCGAAGGTACCGGATGCACAGGCGGCTCATGAAAAGACCATCACGGGTCTTCTGCCGTCAATGTCCGGTGCCAACGCAGTCTACGGTTCAGGTATGCTCGAGCTCGGAATGACATTCTCCATGGAACAGCTTGTCATCGATAATGAGATGATAAGAATGTTCAAGAAGGCCATGGAAGGGATAGTCATCAGCGATGAGACGATCGCTCTCGACGCTATCAAGGAGATCGGTTCAGGAAACGACTTCATCGGCCACGCCAGCACGATGGAGAACATGGACATTCAGTCCAAGCCGTCGGTGTTCGACCGCTATATGCTGGGAGACTGGAGGAAGGCCGGCTGCCTGAACGTTGTCGAGGTGGCCCACAAGGTCGTCGAGGACGTGATGAACAACCACAAGGTCCTGGAGATCCCCCAGGACAGACTGAAAGCAATGGAAGCCGTCGTGAACAAGGCTGACAAGGACTACTTGAAGAGCCACTGATGGAGGAAATGAAATGTCACAAGCTGATCTAAATCAAAAAGCAAAGAATGCTGTTCTGACGTATCAGAACAAAGATGCGATCGCCATAGCACAGCAGGCGGTCGCGGAGAAAGCCGACCTTGTAGATCTGATCCAGAACGGATTCACGGCGGGGATGACGGAAGTGGGAAACCTCTTCGAAGAGAAGAAACTCTTCCTGCCCCATGTAATGGCGGCGGCCGCGGCAATGAACGCGGGAGTGGACATCCTTACTCCTGAATTGGAGAGAACCGGCAAGTCCGCCGGAGAGGGGTTGGGCAATGTGGTCATATGCACCATAGAGGGGGACATCCATTCCATCGGAAAGGACATCGTCGCCATCATGCTGAAGGTAGCGGGCTTCAACGTCTTCAACATCGGAAGGGACGTTGCGCTCGGAAAGATCGTACAGGCGTGCAAAGACCACAAAGCGATGGCGGTGGGGACCTCGGCCCTCATGACATCCACGATGGTGGGGCAGAAAACGCTTGAAGGACTCTTGGTAAAGGAAGGCATAAGGGATAAACTCCTGACGAACGTCGGCGGGGCACCGGTCACGCAGATGTGGGCAGAGGAGATCGGAGCCGATCTTTACACAGAGAACGCATCGGATGCGGTGGCGAAGTTCACAGCGGCGGTGAGATAAAAATTTTCCTTAACTGAGGCCGAAAGGCCTCTTTACACCCAAATGAGGGAGAAAAATGGATACTAATCAGTTAAGGGAAAAAAACACAAAAACGAGGATCAAGCTCGGTTATATCGCCGCTCTTCTCTGCGCGGTCGTATGGGGTATCTGGTACATACCCGGGAACCTGATATACTTCCTTGAACCTTTTGAGAGCCTCTACAATGAGGTGTTCGCAAGCAGCGGGGACAACACCGCTCTGCTGGTCACGGCCATACTCGTTACGGGGCTGAATGCAACATTCGTCGTTATTGCGCTTACCATATGGAATATGGGTGTGGGGAAGTTCAAAGAGATCGCAAGAAGCATGAAGCAGACAAAACTCTGCACCCGCTATTTCTTAGGGGGAGCCATCTGCGGCGGACCAATAGCCATACTGGGTACGTTCATTGCATCCGGGTTCATCGGAGCATCCTTCGCCGCATGCGCGGCGCTGGCGTACCCAATCGTCGGATCAATAATATCCTCGACATGGCTCGGGCAAAAATTGTCCAGAAGGGCCATCGCGGGAATATTGGTGGTCTTGCTGGGCGGGATATCGATATACGCCGGAGGACTCATAACGGACCTGACATCCGGAAACGTCCAGTGGCTGGGCTATATCGGAGGACTCATGGCCGTACTCGGATGGGGTATCGAAGGCGCAGTTGCAGCCAAGGGACTTGACGTATCGGAATCGGATGTGGGTCTTACGATCCGTTTCATAATGGAGACGGCAATATGGTGGATCATCATAATACCCATCGTGGCGCTTATGGGATTCCCGATATTCCAGTATGCGGCGATGATTTTCGAACCTGTCGTGCTCTTCACCCTGATAATGTTGGGAGTGACCTTCGGATTCTGTTATGTGGTCTGGTACAGGTCTTTCCCGCTTATGGGCGTAGGGAGGGGGCAAAGTATCGCAAGCTTATACGGATTGTTTGCAGTGATATTCGTGTTCCTTTTCATAGGCGGAGAGCAATCGTGGACAACGATAGTCGGTGCGGTAATTTGTATTGCGGGAACATTCATCATGTACACGGAACCCGCATCTAAAATGGAAAGCCTCAGAGTTATCTCTGATAAGGGGGGATCGGAATGATGGAGGGCTGCCCGCTTAAGTTCCGTCTCCTAGAGCTATTTGATGAGGCAGGTACGCTTTGGAACTATGATGTTGTCAAACAAACACAGAAAGAGTACGGAATGGAGGATGACTACGGCAGAGATGTTCTTAACTACAATCTCATAGAGGTGCTGGCATCGGGGTTCATCGCCGTTGTCGACATGAAGGAAGATGAGGAAGGCGACTACAAGAAAGGCGCCTTGCTGACCCAATATGAGATAACGAGCATCGGCCGCAGTCAGTACGAGACGATAAAGAAAGGGGTAAAACTGAGGAGGTGAAAGTGATGACCAATATGGAAATAATGATCGACTATTTCTCAGAGGCCCCGGTTCCCGGATCGATGTACATCTGGGCGATAGTGGCTCTTGCATTGTGCGGTTATTCGCTGTACAAAGCCAGGAAGATGGTCTCGGAGATCTAACTTTTTATACAAACACCGGCCGCGGAAGTTATTTCCTCCTGAACGCCGGCCGGTGTGGTTTTTCTTTTCCATTACTGCTTGCCTTGCGCCATTTGTCATTCCTCCAGGTCGGTCGGAGGCCTTTTCTTAAAACCCTGTGATCTCGAGTTCGATCTCATGCAGCAGGGGGATATCGTCATCACCTTTCAGCGGAATGGTCGGTTTGATCGTTCTCAGAAAATCAAATTCATTCCACCTGACCGCGCACATCCTAAAGCCGCGGCGCTGGTAGAAGCGCAGGGCGCGAGTGTTATCGTTAGACGTGTTCACGTATACTCGTTCGCAGTTCTCGCTTTTTGCTTTGGTCAGGACCGCATTGATCAATGCGGTACCAATCCCGTTGTTGGGAGAAACGGACTCAATGGCCATGATCTCACATCCATCATTGGAAAAACGATAATAACAATAGCCGAGAACCTCTTGCTTTTCCGAAACGGCTATGTAGCAAGGCAGTTCGCGCAGGTCGAACAGTTCGTGATGAACGGCAACACGAGTGCTGCCCCAAGCCCCGGCAGCGATGCGCTCTGTCTCCTCCTTGTATTCGCCTGTGAG
>WRJJ01000082.1 GCA_009778575.1 Methanomassiliicoccaceae archaeon | reverse complement strand
GCCAGCAGGCCCGTTACGGCCCTTGCGGCGAGGATGTCCGCACCCGAAGCATACTCTATGCCCCATTCGGAAATGGTGGATACGATCATTACCGCTCCCGCGATCAAAAAGATCCTGTCCCCCCAATGTAAACGGCACACATTCTTATCCGTAATGACCATCCCCAGAACGAAACCTGTTAAGATGCAAACATCCCTTTGGCAGAAGGCCATCTGAGATCCGTTGATGATAAAGGACCTGGACCACTCTTGGTGGCAGAACAGGTCGCCTAAGAAATAGATGAACCTTGTCAGAGGGTCTGCGAAAGCGGTCTTTCCCCAATTCTCAATGCTCCCCGCCCTGCCGTCCAGATCTGTGAACGATCCGTACGGATACAGCATGGGCAGGATGATCATAAGCAGGAGTAACGCTGCGAAGAACAGCAGCACCGCTCTTCCGGGCGCGGACCGGTCCATGCCTTGCCATTGCCTTCGTCGTATAAATTGGTAATAGTGTTTGAAACACAGACGCAGAGGCTCTTCTGTGCGCCCTCACTGAAGCGATGTGAACAATGCCTCGTTCTCTTCCAGAGAAGCGCCGATCTTTTCGGCGGTCGCATCGGGGACCGAACTCTCTTTTGCATATTCTTTCCATCTGCATGCAACATTGAGGATCGCCTCTATCTTGTCGCCCGCACCCCTTATGTTGGCGTTATGCGCAAGGGCCAGCAGGTCTTTTTTTGTTATGCCGTCGGTTTTTCCGTTGACGGTCATCTGATGGGCTTGGATCCACATGTTCCCCGGTTTGTACGCATAGGTCACATCATACGCCGGGGCAAGCCTCCATCCCTCCCCCTTGCGGAGCATGAATGAGATGTTCTTCGTATGATCGTCATTGTTCCTCATGACAATATTGAATGCCGTTCTGCGAAACATTTCGTCAGCGTCGGCCGCAGGAAGTTTGATCTTTCTCATTACGGAGAACAGCTGTTCATAAGAGTGCGCTGCCGGGATAGTGAAATCGTAATGGGCCATTGCGTTGAGCGTCTGAACATGCACCTTCTCTTTGCCGTTGCGGTCAAAACGCCTTGTCATGAAATGCGTACCGCCCTTTGTTTCGAGCAGGCGGCATTGGCTCATATCGATGCCGCATTCTGCGGCCATTCTGTAATAAGCATGCTCCACTCTGCAAAAACCGCGCTTCAGATCGCCTTCGGTGTCGAACTTTATTATCCAGTCCGTGTATCTTTCGGAATGATGGAGCTGCCCCGAAATGATCTCACCCGCGGTTTCGTCAAGAGCTATCACCGCTTTCGCCCTTGCGCCTCCTGCGGATGTGCCTATCGATATGAGCTCGTCAATACCTTCTTCGGACAAGTTTACGCACACATCTTCTCTTTCCTTGACCGCCTCTGCCGCCAATGCGGAAAGGAGGTCTACATCGATCCTCTCTGCTTCTGCACCCCTCTTGGTCGCCGGCTCGTACTCGAGGGCACCCACGCTTCTGCTGCCTACATAACAAAGCCTGTCCAAAGAGGTGAATCTATTGATATCCATTCCATTGCGGCGGATCCACATGTCGATCAGCGTGTTCCCATATTTATCCGGGAGAGAATCTGCCAGCATGCCGGGAAGCCCCTTGAATGCATAGCGGCCCGCACTCTCAAAAGAGTAAATGTTCTCCGAAAGGGGCATCATGATCGGCGCAATCTCTATTCCCTTCTCGGCGAATGCCGGATTGTATTGGAATCTGGCACACCTTATTTTTTCGTCCCAGTGTGCCACCCCCGCGGTCATTCCCCAGATGTTCACCCTTACTATTGTCCTCATATCCTCATCCTTTTAATACGTGCCTCGGAAGAACGCCCCGTCGCACGTTTCGGAGCATTTCCGCCCGCTTTGTATAGAAGCAGCGGGCTTACGGATTCGTCTTCAAGCAAACGATCCAGAAGATTCAGTTTTCCGAGCCCCCTCAGGATCGATATCAATGTGACCATTGTCACATTCTTTCCGCTCTCCAGGTCGCCTATTGTCTTCGTGTGAACTCCCGATGCCTCCTGAAGCTGATCCCTTGTCACATTGCTGTTCAGCCTGATTGTGCGTACCTTTTCTCCTATGAGTCCGACTATCTCTGTGTCAGACAATTCATTGACGTCCGATGGAGAATACATGATGTTGCATTGGTGTCCTGGAATATAATAATATACATTATAAAATAATAAATATGTTATATTAATATGATATTTTGTGTTTAATATAACAAATATGTTATTTAATTTAAATGGAAATTGAGTGCTGCGAGACATCATTTCACAGCCCTATACTGGAACACAGCGTGAACATTATCATCGATATCGGGAGCATGATCCCCAGCCTGTATGCGATATCTCTGGTATCCACCTTGCCGTTAAGGAACGAAGTGAGCACCGATATCAATATGCAAAGTTCGATCAGATACACGGAAAGGATCACCGATGTGCCTTCGAGACCGGCACCATCCATTACTCTGGAGACCGGCCCCAGCATGGCCACGCTCATGCCCAGTACCAGCGGCGCAAATATCGCCGCGGTCCCGGTCATCATGTCCGTCATGCTCTTCAGCTTATTCTTTATCCCCTTCCTGACGGAATCCTGGTCTTGGATCTGCCTTCCCACGGACACCGCCAGCCTGCCCGCGTCCCTTGTATCTTTCAGGGAGCATTTGTAGACGCCACAGATGACGTCCGAAAGGCGTCCCGACACGCTTCCCACCGAGGCCTCGATGGCGGAGCACGCGTCGCCCCTGCATATCACCATCTCCTTGGATACGCTGTCGGCAACAGCTGAGCATTCCGCCCTGGTCCCTATCGCTTTCACGACGGACGTTTCGAAGTTCTCGCCTGCCATCATACGGTTCCCGAGTTCAAAAACGGAATCCTGAAGCAATATCTCCTGCTTCTCCCTGATCCCTTCCTTCCTTACGTATGGGAATACCAGCGCGAGCATGGCCGCTCCGGAAACCATGGCCGCGACCGTGAGGGACAACTGCGCATCTCCTGTGATCGTGATGACGGCCAGCGCCAAAGGTACCGCCGAAAGGATCGGCGCGATGTATCTCAGGTCGGTGTTTGATGAGGCCTTCATGAAAGGATTCTTCTCTTTAACTGAAAGGATCAGGGAAACTATTATCGCGGGAATGAACACAAGCGTCGCGAGAGTGATAGGCCCCGCGCCTATCGAAGAGCCTCCGAATACGCCGCCCAGACTGAGCATCGGCAATATTGACATGAGTACCATGGGGACCATTATACCCAGACCGAATATCAGCATACAAGGGACATTCAGGGATGTGCTGTAATTCTCTCCTATCTCCTTGAGGCCGTTCAAAGATATGTCGGATGCTTCGCCGAGCATCCTCTTTCTGTCCGAATGTTCCGACGATGCCGCCGCGGCCATCACCATATGAAGCGACCGCCTGTACGCCGCAGCCTCCGCGGGCAGGGTCGAAAGAAGTTCCGACAGCCCGGAGGAGATGTCGGGTATCTGCCTTGTGTCCGCCTTGATGACGATCGCTCTGAACATAGATGCGGATCTTTCCGGCCCGTTATTCGCCACATCCCTCACGGCAGAATCGATGGACCCTCCCCTTTCTATAACAGTGGACATCATGCCGACCACGATGGGCCCCTCGTTCATGATGGCATTGGGATTTCTGATCTTGGCCTTTCGGACCATTTCAAACACCTATCTGCGTAAGATCGCGGAATTTTATCTTGAATGACAGCAGGACATCTTCCGCCGTCTTCCCCTGCGATCTTGAAACGTGGTCGTTCGCTATGCCGATCCATTCCGGGCCCAGATACTCCTCCCCATAGGTCTTCCCCAT
>WRJJ01000081.1 GCA_009778575.1 Methanomassiliicoccaceae archaeon | reverse complement strand
GTAAGGAGCGTTGCTGACCTTCCCACCTGCCTGAATCCGCCCATTGTGGTCATCCTTACCCACTGCTCACCTTCTATCGTAGGCCTTACCAGCTTCCTCGCGACGGATTTCAGCATCTTGTGCCTATCGTCCTGATATGCCCTTATGTATCCTCTCACATCCGACACGGTCTTCGACGGTATGGGGGGCGCCCTTATCACCTTCACATTCCATCCGGACTCCTTCTTTATGTCCGACAGCAGCTGCCCTTCCTTCCCCAGCACCTCATTGGGGTTGATCGCCTCTATGATCGCCTCTCCGGTCTCTTCGATGAAGTTGATATCGAATACCTCTGCGGATGCGGGTATCATTGAGAGTATCTTCTCCCTTACCTTTTCGGCATCGGCCAAAGTGGATGGGTCCGGCCTTATGTCGACCCTCCTCCTGAGATTCTGAGCGAGCGTACGGGGAATATCGTCGTTGCCGGAGAATTTGTCATACTCTTTAGTGTAGATGATGATCACCGAGCCTTCGAACTCTATCGCCGAGACGTTCATCTCCGGAGGCGTCAATCTTTTTACTTCTTCCCTTAGGGTATCAAATAGTCTGTCGGGGTTCATGTGAAGTCCTGCTGTTAATGATAATGATGAAAATGGTTTGTTTTCGGTAATGCGGTTCAGCTCGGATAAATGAACCCGAGCTCCTCGCATCTTGCTTTTATCTGATCCTGCGGTATCTCCTCGTAGCCTTTCGGGCCGATGTAAGAGATGAGCATGCCGTCGCCTGATGCGCTGTCTCTCTTTCTCGAGGAGTTGAGTGCCGTGATGGCGACGTCGATAGCTTCTTTCTTCGTCATGTTCTTTTTGTATGAAGCTTCCAAAGAACCCATCGCAAAGGTCGAGCCCGAACCGATCGACATGAATTCATCCTCTATGTATCCTCCCGCCGCGTCAATGCTGAACACGTGACCGCCTGTCGAATCATATCCTCCAACAATAAGACCGAGATAGAAACCATTGCGCATCACGTTGCTGACAAGCGTAGCCGCCGATTTTACAGACATGGAGGAGCCTCTTTTCATCGAATATATCGATACCTCGCTCTGTATGTATCTGACCACCAATTGGGCATGGCCTACCACGCCCGCAATGGTCATTCCAAGGTTGTCTGCGAGAGGGTATACTTTCTGAACATCGCTGTGTGCGATGATGTTGCCCATTGTCGCTCTCTGATCGGATGCAAGGATCACGCCATCTTTTATTCTCATTCCGATAGTCGTTGTTCCTGTCTTTAATACGTCCTCGTTGCTCATTTTTGTCCCTTCACCTAATGAAATGTGGCAAAACGCATCTATTGTGTTTAATAAAGATGCTACTTTACCCTATCACCATCTGTTTTATAAACTTTGCTCGGGTTCGGCTTTTTCCGTTGCGGCCGCCGCCGCATAGTATGGGCGGGGCTCGGGAAAGCCCGGAGGCTTGCCGCAGAGCGCTGCGGGGAGAGATGTAAGAGTTTACAGAAAGCAGCGAAAAATGGGCACGATGAATAGGTAAAAATGCGCTATTTGTGTACTCTATATTATCCACATTATACGGAAAAAATATTGCCCCGTTATCCAACTTGGGGAGGTTTAATTAAAGTGAAAAGCATCCGTCTTAAAGATGGGTGAGTCACTGTATGGAAATTGAAGAATGGCTGGGCAAAGACAACCAATTAGGCATCGATATTTGGCAGAAGAAATACTGCTACAACGGAGAGACGTTCGACCATTGGCTGGACCGCGTCAGTGAGGGGAACGGCGATATACGGGAGATGATCAAACAGAAGAAATTCCTTTTCGGAGGAAGGATACTGGCTAACCGCGGTCTGCACAAGACCGGGCTGAAGATCACCCTTTCTAACTGCTATGTCGTGTCGCCCCCCGAAGATTCGATAGAGTCCATATTCGAATGCGCCGGCAAGCTCGCCAGAACGTTCAGCTACGGAGGCGGCGTGGGGATAGATCTGTCCAAGCTCGCTCCCCGCGGCGCGAAGATCAACAACACCGCGTCCGAAACATCCGGAGCGGTGTCTTTCACGGACCTCTACGCCATGGTGACCGGCCTGATCGGACAACACGGAAGAAGGGGCGCCCTTATGCTGTCCCTTTCTTGCGAACACCCGGACCTCGAGGAGTTCGCCCTGGTCAAGACCGATGTCGACAGGGCGACCAAAGCAAATATGTCCATACGTGTGACCGACCACTTCATGGAATGTGTGAGGGACAAAGAGATATTCAAACAGACCTTCCACAGGCCGGAAACGAAAGATGCCGTAGAGAAGAACCTCAACGCCTATGAGTTCTTCAAAAAGCTCTGTTACGCCAACTGGGATTTCGGAGAGCCCGGATGCCTTTATTGGGACAGGATAGAATCATGGAACCTGCTCAGCGAATTCCCGGATTACCATTATGCGGGGACCAACCCATGCGCAGAAGAGCCCCTCCCGGCAGGCGGGAGCTGCCTTCTGGGAAGCATAAACCTTGCCGCGTTCGTCCACGAAGGAAAATTCAACGAGAACGACTTCAAACACGCCGTGGGCGTCTGCGTCAGAGGCCTTAACGACGTATTAGATGAGGGGCTTCCGCTCCACCCTCTGCAGGAACAGAGAGATTCCGTCAGAGACTGGAGGCAGATCGGCCTCGGGATAATGGGCCTCGCCGATATGCTGATCAAAATGGAGCTTGAGTACGGGACAAAGGATGCCATGGACTTCTGCCACAGGATCGGTTTCATAATGGCGGACGCCGCAATAAGGGAATCCGCTTTACTCGCGCAAGAAAAGGGGAAGTTCCCCAAGTGCGATGTCGATCTCCTGATGCAGTCGCCGTTCTTTGCGGAGAACAGCACGGCCGAAACAAAGGAGTTGGTCAGGAAATACGGCATCAGGAACTCCCAGCTGCTGACGATCGCACCGACCGGTACGCTTTCGACCATGATAGGGATATCAGGCGGGATCGAACCTGTTTTCGCCAATTCCTATGAGAGAAGGACCGTCTCCCTCTCCGACCACGATGATTATTACAAGGTGTACACCCCGGTAGTAAAGGAGTACATGGACAAGCACGGGATGACAGAGGACAAGGACCTTCCCCGCTTCTTTGTGACCGCAATGAATCTGGATTACAAACAGCGCCTGAACCTTCAGGGTACCTGGCAGATGCACATCGATGCCTCCATCAGTTCAACGGTGAATCTTCCAAGCGACTTCCCCGAGACAGAGGTGTATGACCTTTACATGTACGCCTGGATGATAGGCTGCAAAGGGGTAACTGTTTTCAGGGAAGGATGTCAGCGCCTGGGCATCCTTTCGGCAAAGGAAGAGAAGACGGAAGAAGCAGAGAACGGAAAACGCAAAAAGAGAGGCTTCGTAGAGAATGTCGCGGACGATGTGGTGGGAAAGAAAAGGAAACTGATGACCGGCTGCGGAAGCCTCCATTGCACAGCGTTCTTCGACCCCCACAGCGGCGAGCTGCTGGAAGCGTACCTTAACAAAGGATCCACCGGAGGCTGCAACAATTTCATGATAGGGCTTTCAAGGATGATCTCTCTCGCGGCAAGGAGCGGGTGCGATATCAATTCCATCGTGGATCAGCTGAAGAGCTGCGGCTCGTGCCCTTCGTATGTGGTAAGGACATTCACGAAGAGGGACACCAGCAAAGGGTCTTGCTGCCCCATGGCGGTAGGATGGGGGCTGCTGGACATGCATGCCGAGATGCAGAGGGAAGTGGAAGGGATCACTTTCGAAGCCGAGAAAGAAAAGAACAACGCCAATCCGAAGACGATGGTCAACCCCTGCCCCAAATGCGGCGACGAACTGCAGTTCCAGGGCGGGTGCAGCATCTGCAAGTCCTGCGGATGGACGAAGTGCGATTAAACCCCTTCATCAAACCCCACTATTTTTTCATATTCCTTTGCGACCGCATATTGCAGTATCAACGCTATCCCGGCTCCGGCC
>WRJJ01000080.1 GCA_009778575.1 Methanomassiliicoccaceae archaeon | reverse complement strand
CGATATTTTATAAAATTAACGTTCTTAAATAGATTCATTTTTTAAGAAGAAAAGCGATTACCTGGGCTCATTTAAACCTTGAGGCGGATGTGAACGAACGAATCCTTTTAGGAACAGCCTCTGAGACGCGGTGCGGTTGACTGAATATAGAGTGAGAAAGAAAAGAATGGAAAGGGAGAGTTATACTCTCCGTTAGTTTTACATTCCGGGCATCATTCCCGGAGGTGCTCCCCTGGCGCCCTGCGGCGCTGCCGGCGGCGGCGCCCTCCTTGCGGCGATGACGTCATCGATCCTGAGGACCATGTTCGCCACTTCTTCCGCGGAGCTTATGGCCTGGACCTTCACCCTCAGAGGCTCTATGACATTCTTTTTGAGCATATCGACCGCCTCTCCCGAGTTGAGATCGAGGCCGTAGTATTTTCCGTCCTTCTTCTTCTCGTGGGCGTTCTTCAGCTTTATGATGCTGTCGATCGAGTCAAGTCCGGCGTTCTCCGCAAGGGTCCACGGTATGATCTCCATGGCCTTAGCGAACTTCTCGATCGCCAGCTGCTCCCTGCCGCCGACGGACGAGGCGTACTCAGAAAGCCTGAGCCCCATCTCTATCTCCGGCGCGCCTGCGCCTGCGACCACTTTCTTGTCTTCAAGGGTCACACCGACCGTGCGTACAGCATCCGTGAGCGCCCTCTCGACCTCTTCCAGAACATGCTCGGTCCCTCCGCGCGCGAATATCGTCATCGCCTTGGGGTTCTTGCAGTTGGTGATGAAGGCCATTCCGTCCTCTCCCACCAGCTTCTCCTCTACCAGGCCTGCTGTTCCGAGGTCCTTCTTGGTTATCTCCATGACGCTTCCCACGATGTTCCCGCCGGTGGCCTTTGCGATTGCTTCCAGGTCGCTCTGCTTGACCCTTCTGTATCCCATTATCCCCGCTTTAGCGAGGTAGTGCTGAACAAGTTCGTCCACACCTTTTGACGAGAACACTACGTTCGCTCCGGTCTCCTTTATCTTCTCGACTATCGCTTTCATCGCGTTCTCCTCTTCCTCGAGGAACAGCGACATTGCCGCGGGGTCGGTGATCTGTATCTGGGCGTCGAACTCGGTCTTCTTTACTTCAAGGGATGCTATGAAGAGCGCGATCTTTGCGTTCTCCATTCTCTTGGGCATACGGGAGTGAACTATCTCTTTGTCCACCACAACGCCCTCTACAAGGTACGTGTCGCCAATGACGCCGCCTACCTTCTTCTCGATGCGGATGTTGTCCGGGTCCACTCTTCCGTCTTCCAGCACGGATTTCGTCGCTTTTACGACTATGTCCGCCAGGTGGTCGTACTCTTCGCCGACCGCTTTGCCCGTAAGGGATGTCACTGCGACCTTTTTGAGTATCTCGTCCTTCGTTGCGTCGACGGCGATGCTGTTCAAGACCTCTATGGCCTTGTCCGCGGCCATCCTGAAGCCGTTCGTTATCACGGTGGGGTGGATCTTCGCGTCAAGGAGCTCCTCTGACTGTTTGAGGAGTTCTCCCGCAAGCACGACAGCTGTTGTGGTGCCGTCGCCGCATTCGTTATCTTGTGTCTTTGCGACCTCTACCACCATCTTTGCCGCAGGGTGCTGCACTTCGATCTCTTTGAGGATCGTTACACCGTCATTTGTTATCACAACGTCTCCGATGGTGTTCACAAGCATTTTGTCCATTCCTTTGGGTCCTAATGTGGACCTTACGGCGTCGCCCACAGCTTTGGCGGCTGCGATGTTATTGAACTGGGCCTCTTTGTCCTTGGTCCTCTCCGTGCCTTCTTTCAGCACGATGATAGGTTGGTTTCCGTTCGCGTACATTGGAAAATATCTCCTTATTTGATACTCTGGTAATTTTGTTCTTCTATATTAACCTTCACTTTAATTCCAGCTGATGTCCAATCAAGGGACCTCGTGAACGTCAATGTCTGATAGGATCTCCTGTAATTTAATTCCGGTTGAAGTCAGACAAGATTCTAAATGCAATAAGTTGTAAAAATGACCATTTTCATACTGCAATAAGTTGTAAAAGAATCAGATGGCGTTTTCATGTGGCCCCTTCGTTTTTGAATAAAAAAGTGCGGGCTGCGCCCGCATGAAAAAAAGAATTCACTTCATCTTTATTACAGCCGCCGGGCCCATGCCGTCGCTGTAATAAGCGGTGTCGAAAACTACCCTGAAATGCTTGAAGACGATCATACCGGACGTCATCGGCTCTTTGAAATGAGGATACCTTTCGAACAGGATCTTGTTGTACTCCTCGGTCTCTTTTGGAGAGGCATCCTCCACGGTGCCGTCTATGGCCATGAATGTGGGCATGCCTCCGACGGTCAGACTTACCCTTGGGTTCTTGGAAAGGTTCTTGCCTTTTATCGACTCGGGGTCGGTTGCGATTATCATCTTGCCATCTATCATTATGTATTCCATGATGGATGAGCGCGGCTTGTCGTTGCAGCAGGTCGCCAGATTCATCACGGTGTTCTCTTTCAGCAATTTCATTACTTTTTCCATTGATCCACCTGCCGGCCTATCATCGAAAGCAGATATATAGTTAGTCTATCCAGCCGTCTGTCTCGAACACAGATGTTCGATCGGCGTATCAAAAGACGTTCTTAACAAGAAGTCCGGCATCTGTTGCCGATCGGCGTATATTTTCTCTCGCCGTTTCCGACCCCCTGATATTCATGCGGGCCAGTCTCTCTGCCAGCAGCGGCCTTAGGTTCAGGGAATCGATGTAAACGCGCTTTACTCCGGTGGAAACTATTGCATCCACAAGGTCCTTTTCGCCGCCTTCGAGATGATTCAGTACCGGGCCTATCAGGGCGTACGTATCAACGCCCCTTTCGGAAAGCATTCTCAGTGCCTCCAGCCTTTTTTCCGGCAGAGGCGCACCCGGTTCGGTGATCTTTGAGAACCTGTCGCTTACAGAGGTTATCGTTATCCCCACCTCCCCCCTCATGGCGGAGATCAGATCGATGTCCCTTAGAATAAGGTCCGATTTTGTGTGAAGATGAATACGGATGTCCCTTTCTTTCAGTATCTCCAGGCATCTTCTGGTCAGCCTGAACCTCTTTTCAGCGTATTGATAAGGGTCTGTGACCGTTCCTATCCCTATAGTGCCTTCAAGACCGGACAGTTCCTTGGAAAGCCTATCTGATATGTTCGACCTGACCTTGACCACCCTCCAATCCTTCCAATCGGTATGGAGGACCTCCGGAGCGTAGCAGTACACGCAGCCGTGCTCGCACCCGCCGTAAGGGTTGAGAGCATAATCTATACCCGGAAGGCCCGACGGAGATAGCGCTCGCTTCGCTTCCGTTATCCTGTAGTATCCGTCCCATTCCGAAGCGTCCTCGAACTCGATGAGATCAGTAATAGTCCTCGATCCTCCTTTGCGTCAAATAATCCTTCAGGATGCCTGAATTCCGTATCCATGTGTCCCTTTTGATGTCCATCACACCATCCACATGGCCGAGGGCCTTGTCCAGGGTGTCGAATCTAAACGGTTTGGTCCTGAGGGCGGCCCTGACGTTCTCTCTAACGTTCCATACTCCCACCGGCATGATGTATCCGGGATGGGCTTCCCTCATGATCACCACGCCTGCCGTCCTGCGCTCTTCAAGAAGGAGTTCATTCACCGCCATTCTCGCGGCGTAGTAACAGCCGCCGATCTTCGCATAGTCGCTTCTCCCCTCGAAGAACTCATGGTCCGAAATGATGTCTATCGTCTTTCCCAATGGGTTCCAAGTGGTGTTGGGATACCATGCCTCAATGAGTTCGTACCGCCACGTGGAGGGCATCATCAGCACGCACCACCTATTATCCAGCTGCTCCCACTGGTATATCCTGAACTCATCTATGGATTGATTGTATTTTGTGGTCTTCAGCAGGTCCTTGCCGATTATATCGTCCACGGCCGTGATGCTCCACCTTGTAGGCACGAAGCGCCTTCTCTTATCCACTCCCATGGTGCCGACGGAGAACGCTTTCTGTAT
>WRJJ01000079.1 GCA_009778575.1 Methanomassiliicoccaceae archaeon | reverse complement strand
GTGTCGGACATGTAGCATTTTTGAGTGGTAAGATCGAGATTCATCGACAACCCCACAGAGGGATCTGTTGCGTTGAAGCATTGATTGATGATCATGCCGTCCGCCAACCACATGAACGCATCCTCGTAGGTACGCGATCTGGCATTCTTATCGAGAGACGATAAGGTGAACTTCTTTTCCTTTTTGGACAGCTGTGAAGGTATCCGGTCGAACAGTGATACGACCTTGTTCTCATGACCTGCGGCGAATTTCCTTATGTCGTTCCTGTACAGATCCAAGACGGCTCTCTTGATCAGATCTGCCGTGGCGAAATCCTTTGTCTCGGCATATTTTGATACTACTCCCGGCATACCGCCCACGAGCATGTATTCTCTGAAACGGTTCATCATGTTCTTGTGTATCTGGTCGCCGACCTTCGTTCTGTTCCTGAAGCATGTTTCCAAGTATGCGGCTGAGACTTTGTCTCCCATTGCCCAGAGGAATTCCTCAAAATCTAAAGGATTCAAAGTGAACTGGACCTCTTCTGAGGGAATAAGGATGTCTTTGACGTTGGTTTTTATTGACAGAAGAGATCCTGTTTCAATGTAATCGTATCTTCCGTCGGCAACCAATGTTTTGATCCTTTGTCTGGCCAGTGGGAAGCATTGCACCTCGTCGAGTATTATGAGGGATCCTCTCTCGTAGAGGTTGGTCCTTTTCAGCGCAGAAAGCTTGTTGAAGAAAAGGTCCAGATCATCCATATCGTCGGTGAACAGAGGTTTGAGACTTTTACTGTCCTGTGCAAAATCCAGCACGATGTAGCTGGTATATTCCCGTTTTCCGAACTCTTCGGCGAGATGACTTTTCCCAACACGCCTGGCTCCGTTGATCAGGAGCGCGGTGGAACCTCTGCTGGTCTCTTTCCACTCGATCAATTTGCCGTATGCCTTTCTCTCCAATTCCATTTTAACATTATTCTTATGTATTGTCTGGTATATCACCTTTTGCACGAAAATCAAAAATTGTAAACCCTTCTTTTGCACGAAAATCAAAAATTGTAAACCCTTCTTTTGCACGAAAATCAGCATAGAGAGATCATTGCGTATGAATTCAGCATGGAAGGTAAGAATTTCCGGAAATTAAATTCGTCACCTCTTCAACGGATCCAGCGTGACGCCGGTCTGCCCTTGGTAATTGCCGCTTCTTTGAGAGTAATCCTTATCCGATGCCGTAGTGAGCGTTTCGAATATCATCTGGCAGAATCTTTCCCCGATCGGTATCTCCACAATGTCATCGGTAGCGTTATAGGCGCCTAGCGTAAGAGTGCCCTCGAATCCCGCGTCTATCTTTCCGAACGCGCCGATGCATCCTTTCCTGATCCACGTGGTCCTCATCCAAAGCTGTGCGCAGACATCCGCCGGCATGCGCACCCTTTCTATGGTGGAGACATAGAACATGGTCCTCGGCGGTATCCTGACGACGCCCTCCTTTTTGATCTCCGGGTCCCCTCTTATCGATATCTCCGAGATCCTAAGGTCATACCCGTTCGGGGTCAGCCCCCTTTCGTGATAATCGCTGATGCCCAGGTAGCCTGAGGCCATTCCCGCCAGTATGTCCTTGTCCGAAAGTATCGCCATGGTGTTGCATGCATCGTATCCTTTATAACAGTTACAGAACGGCCGGGCACGAAAAAGCGCAGCAGGACAGTGCCGGCTAGCAATATGAGTGAGTAACGGAGCTATGGACATCTTACAAAAAAAGCTGTTGGATATATGGTACAAATCTTAATATACTACGCAAGGCCCTCTTTTCACGATAGGGTGGATACCCTAGGGTGATGATATGGCAAAGAAGATAATTTTGCTCATCGTTGTAGCAATCCTGATCGTTGCAGTAGTGGCGGTCGGGTTCTTCGTATTGAACAACAACGATGATAAGAACACGGATGATGACACCACATCCACATACTGGTACTATGTGGATTATGGCGCCTATGAAACAACAGATGTGCAGAGCGGCTGGTTATCTGCAGAAAGCAACGATCCGCTGAGTGGATTCTTAAAAGCATTGGATGACGGATCGATCGACTATGATATTGATAGTGGCGGATGGATAACATCCATCAACAATGTTGAACCGGATTACATGGACACGGGAGAGAGTTGGTACACCTGGGGATGGGCAGTAAGCGGCAACTCAGGAACCTGGGAGGAATTGACCGTGGTAATGGGAGACGCAACGGAAACAATGTTCTACGTCACAATATCGACATTTGATGCAGATTTTGTTGCAGTCGTTGACCCCAATGCAAAAACCGAGTGGCGGGGCGGAGGGCCGTTCGCCGCATAAACAATAACGGCCGCTTCGGCGGCCTTTTTTTAAACACGGAGGATGGATATTGGATACCCCGAAGCTGAAGATGGCTTTGTCCGTTCTGTTGATAGCAGCGGGAATGGTATCCGTCCCCTTCTTAGTAACAAACTCCACCGCATCTGGGCCACAGGCGTCTGGATTTCTTATTGATTTTGGGGGCTGGAATGTTGCATGGACAGAAATGGATATGCAGAAGAACTCAGACCCATTTGATGCACTGAGCATTGCATGCAATGAGAATGAGTTCACGTATTCCGTTGACGGAACGGCGGTTGCAGAGATCAACGGCGTATACTCAAATGATACTTTTACATGGGAATTATGGACGATACAAAAGAACAGTCTGACTTGGGAAAAAGTATCCTCGCCCCAAGGCATAGATCTTTTCAATTACACCATAGCCGCATGGGCATACTGCGATGAGAACGGAACGCCTACTGTTGCGGTCGATGAGTCAGGGAGGTCGATATACGGATATCAGCAGGCGCAGAGGACGATAACCCTTTCTCCCGCGCTGACAGAGATAATAGGCTCCCTGAGGGCGGTCACCACACTGGTGGGGACCGACAGATACAGCAACCATCCGGATTCCGTGGTGGCGGGGCATAACGAGGGCAAGATAAAGATAATCGGAGATTTTCTCAATCCCAGTTTCGAACTGATCGCCGGACAGCGTCCCGATATCGTGTTCTGCGACGGCTCGCTGTACAGCCACCATGAGATAACGAACAGGCTCAGGAATGCGAGCATAAATGCGGTGCTCATGTATGGAGGAGAAAGCGTGCAGGAAATAATGTCCAACATTTACATCGCTGGAGTGGCAATGGGATATGAGATACGCGCAGCAGAAGTTCTGGACATCCTGGAACAGGCGGCAGAGGGCCTGACGGGCGCTTTGGAAGAAAGTTTCCTGGCAAGGAACATCAATGTAATGCTGTCCCTGTCACCGGACAAATCTCCCTGGGTAACCGGATCGGGCACGTTCGTGGATGATCTTTCCTCATCGGTAATGGGAAACAACGTGTTCTCATCGAAATACGGATGGGTACACATCAACTCGGAATTGGTGATGACCTCTAATCCATCAACGATAATCATACTGACGGCAGACTATTCCGCCACACAAGAAGAATATGACACAATGTTCAGGTCGTTATCCACCGAGTGGAAAGCCACGGACGCATATAAAAATGGAGAGATATACCTCATATGCGACGGCGCCGGCGTGATGTCGCAGTGCCCCAGCCCGAGATTCGCCCAGTTGATGGAGATCACCGCCCGCATTATGCATCCGGATGTTTTCACGGACATAGATATGCCGAAATACGTCGGTGACAACTATGAAGATTATCTCACTTTTACAAAATACCTTAATTTCAACGAATAAGAGGGATCATAATTAGAAAAAGCGTAAAGAAGGCTGTATTGTTCGCCGTTGCATTATTGGTTGTAATGGGGCCCCTAATGATGACTGCCAACGCAGGTGCCGACAGCCATGGGGGCGATGCGGTCCTTTTCGACATGGGGAATGGGAACACAATGTGGTCTGACATTTCCAATGAGGGAACGATAGATGATGTGCTCCGGGCCGCAGCAACGGCCGGTGGATTGAATTATGGTTCATCCTCCAACAAAATTACTATTAACGGGGTCACAGAGACCACGATCGGAGGGGCATCGTCCGGCGGAAGTCTGAGCAGTTCCGGTACTACCGGAG
>WRJJ01000078.1 GCA_009778575.1 Methanomassiliicoccaceae archaeon | reverse complement strand
GCAACAATGTCGTGAAAGAGATGAAGATTCGCTGGCCCGTGGACACCAGACCTAATGCGGATTGGTTATCCACTGCGCAGGCGGAGAAGCTTCTCGCAATTCCGAAGAATCCGATACAGGACATCCTCGTTCATTGCGAGCTGTGCCTTGGTATGCGCAGGATAGAGATTCTTCGGCTCACGCCGGAAAGCTTCAGTGGAGCTTATGTTGACGTGCTCGGTAAAGGTCCGCAGGGAGGGAAACCTCGTCGCATACCATATCATCGTGATACGGACCGTGTGTTCAAGCGGTACATGGATTACCGTGAGACTTTGATCAAGTTAGCGAGATCTCAGTTCCCGGTATCGACCAAGGTTCCGGACTCTTTGCTGATATGGTCCCGCGGTAACCGTTTGTACGAATACTCACGGAAAGGCGAGAGCGTTGACCGTTATCTGAAGAAGCTCGGACCGGACATCGGATATCCCGATCTTTCGAACCACACGCTCCGCAGAACGTTCGGCCGCGAGATGTACCTGAGAATGATCAAGCAGAACAAGCTCAGCATCCCCGTGATAGCGAAAATCATGGGCCATGAATCGACGGAACAGTGCGAGAAATACCTCGGAATTAACCTCGATGACATGACCTCCGCGATGAACGATTTCGACCTTGGGACAACGTGAAAAACATGCAAAAAGAAGGGAATTTTGAGAATATGCGTCAAGAGGGTCACTATCCAACTCAGCCAGACAGTTCGAAGTGGGCCCGAAGAATTCAGCTGAAAACCCTTATTTCAGCTTCAAGAGCTCTAAAAAACACATCACCCAGTATAGTTGAAGTGGGCCCGCCCGGATTTGAACCGGAGTCAATAGCTCCCGAAGCTACAAGGATACCAAGCTACCCCACGGGCCCTTTTCGGATGATGATTCCCATCCTGCTATTAAATCTATCGATTACCGCCACATATTCAGATCATACTTCTTTAGAACTTATTTCTATCAATATGCGCTCGCATGACTTTTTCAATTCAGGCACTTCTGCGGTTATTGCTATCCACAGATCATCGGTCTCTATTCCCCCATAATTATGGGCTATCACATCTCTGAATCCTGCTATTTTCCTCCATTGGACATCGGGGTGACTATCCCTTATTTCCTTAGATAGAGATTTAACCGCCTCGCCAATCTGAAAAACGTCAAAAGCGCAGCATCTTTGGAAAATTGTGTTGCGCAGGAACTCCTCCTCACTGTTGCCGAAATATTCAATGTATTCTTTAATATCATTACAGTACCCAATTATTGTCTTCGAGGGGAGCCTGTCATCCCTCATACAAAACTACTCCCTCTGATTGGATTGTCCTTAACAGTTCAGCGTCTGAAGACTTTGTGGTGACCAGATCTATATCTCGGCCGACAGCGTCACGGAGGTCTTGAAAGAATCCGGACAATGCTATTAAACCGCGCATATTCCCCTTTTCAATGCAGAAATCATAATCGCTATCTTCATCATAATCTCCTCTCGCGATCGAACCGAAAAGATACACTTTAGCGACCCCGTAACTCTCTGCTACGGGTGCAACAATGACCTTTAGCTCATCAACGGAGTAGATCTTCCGGGATGCGTCAGACATGATAATGACATTAGTTGCGTGCGGTATAATACTTTGCGGCATCTTATGCGCCCATTTTTAAGAAATCATACCTCTCAGAACATACTGGAGTATCCCGCCGTTCGCAATGTACTCGACCTCGATCGGAACATCCACTCTGCAGAGGGTATCGAATTCCAGCTTCCTGCCGTCCCTGTACGCCGTGACCCTGACCGCGCCCTTAGGCTCCAGATCCTCCAGGTCTATGTCGAACACCTCGGAACCGTTAAGCTTCAGCGTCTCCGCGTTCTGGCCTTCCAGATATTGCAGCGGAACGATCCCCATTCCCACAAGGTTCGATCTGTGTATCCTTTCAAAAGATTCCGCGATGACCGCTTTGATCCCCAACAGGTTCGGTCCTTTTGCGGCCCAGTCCCTTGAACTCCCGGTACCGTATTCCTTCCCAGCCAGCACGATGAGGGGCGTCATATCCTCATAATACTCTCTTGACACCTCAAAGATCGTATCGTCCCTGTTCTCCGGGAAATATCTGGATGAGCTTCCTTCCGCCCCCGGCGTCAGCCGGTTCTTCAGCCTGATGTTGGCGAATGTTCCCCTTACCATCACCTCATGGTTTGCCCTTCTGGATCCGTAGGAGTTGAAGTCCTCCTTCTCCACTCCCAGGGATATCAGGTATCTTCCCGCATCAGACGCCTTGCCGAATGACCCTGCGGGAGAGATATGGTCGGTTGTTATCGAATCCCCAAGCATTACGAGGCACCTTGCTCCCTTTATGCTCTTGATATCCGGTTCTTCATACAGCTCGTCGAAGAACGGCGGGTTCCTTATGTATGTGGAATCGTCGTCCCATTCGAACAGGGGGGAATCCATGCTTTGTATATCCTCCCATCTCTCCGACCCTTTGAAGATATCCTTGTACTGAGTGGAGAATGTTTCCTCTGTGACGTACCTGTCGGTAAGTGCCAGGATCTCCTCGTCGGACGGCCAGATATCCCTGAGATAGATGTCCTTTCCGTCCACGGCGGCGATGGGGTCCTTCTCCATATCAATGTCGATACGGCCGGCGATGGCGAACGCCACCACCAGCGGGGGGGATGCGAGATAGTTGGCTTTCACGGATGCGTGGATCCTTCCTTCGAAGTTCCTGTTGCTTGAGGCGATGGCGGCGGCCACCAGGTCCTTTGATCTTATCTGCTCTTCGGTCTCGTCCGGCAGCGGACCGCTGTTGCCTATGCATGTCATGCACCCGTATCCGCAGTTTTGGAATCCCATTGCGTCCAGATGCTCCTGCAGGCCTGCATTCTTGAGATATTCCGTTACCGCTTTCGAACCGGGAGCGAGAGACGTTTTGACGTATCCTTTGGGTCTCAGGCCGAGTTCGTTCGCTTTCTTTGCCACCAGTCCCGCGGCCATCATCACCGAGGGGTTCGCGGTGTTCGTGCATGACGTGATCGACGCGATGGCCAAAGAGCCGTCGCCCATCCTCTCTCCGGAGGGCATTCTTTGTTCTTCGATGCCGAATTCCTTCAGGACCGCCGCGAACTCCTTCTTCATATCACGGAGATCTATGCGGTCCTGCGGCCTCTTGTGCCCCGCGAGGCACGGTCCCACCGTTGACAGGTCAAGCTCCAGCGTATCTGTGTATTCCGGCTCTCCTTCATACCAAAGGGTCTGCTCTTTGGCATACTTTTCCACCGTATCGATATGTTTCGGGTCCCTTCCGGTAAGCCTCAGGTATTCGATCGTCTTCTCGTCAACGGGGCAGTATCCCATCGTCGCGCCGTACTCGGGGGCCATGTTGGCTATCGTTGATCGGTCCGCAAGGCACAGATTTCTGTATCCCGGGCCGAAGAACTCAACGAACTTCCCCACCACTTTCTTCTTTCTGAGCATCTGAACGACGGTGAGCACAAGGTCCGTGGCGTTCACTCCCGGAGACAGGCCGCCCGTGAGCCTGAACCCGATGACCTCCGGGATCTCCATGTAACTCGGCTGTCCGACCATGACCGCCTCGGCCTCTATCCCTCCGACGCCCCACCCGACCACTCCGAGGCCGTTTATCTGCGTTGTGTGGGAATCTGTTCCGAAGCATGAGTCGGGGTATGCCGTCAATTCGCCTTTTTCTTCTTTCACGTGTATCAGCGGGGAAAGGTACTCGAGGTTCACCTGGTGGCATATCCCGTTCCCGGGAGGGACGGCCCTGAAGTTGCTGAACGCTTTCTGCGCCCATTTGAACAATGCGTATCTTTCGCTGTTCCTCTTGAACTCAAGTTCCTCGTTCAGATCCCGGGCATCCGCCCTTCCCGCAAAGTCCGTCTGTATGGAGTGATCTATTACCAGATCCACCGGCACAAGGGGGTTTATCGATTCCGGGTCCTTCCCCATCATGGAGACCGCTTCCCTCATGGATGCCAGGTCGGTGACCGCCGCTCCTCCGGTGAGGTCTTGGAGCAGCACCCTTGCCGGCATCCAGGGTATATCGTGGTCTTCCGTTCC
>WRJJ01000077.1 GCA_009778575.1 Methanomassiliicoccaceae archaeon | reverse complement strand
AATGCTTATCTCTCCTCCTGCGGCCATTCTGTTGTCATAGCATAAATGCTGTTTTTTTTCCAGCTCCACTATTTCTTCCTCGGTCATTCCGCCCCTTCTCCACCTGCTTCTGAGGTATCCTTTCCAGTTGTCGGCTACATCTTTGGGTGCACCCTTGCGCAGACCTATTGCCCCGCTACTAAATCTCCACCCCGGACGTCCGAAGAATTCAGATTCATCATCCCAACGCTCAATGTCACTATCAAAGTCATAATCATAACCGGACATCAGGCCCATGACGAGATCGTAAAAAATCTCCTTCTGAACAAGCCCAGGGTTCCTTAGGACATCATCCGAATATAGGACGTATTTCTGGGTTTCCGGCTCGATAATGTACATGATACCTGTATGCTTTGCGCATATATATGGGTTCACAACCCCCTCATTTTAGCTTTGAAAAGGGCCTCCTTTTCAGCTTTTGTGCGGGGTCTCCACCCTTCGTCCAGCATATCGACAATCTTTTCCGAGATGGGCTTGGCGTTGTTGCCGTTGGCGTTGAAGTCTGGCTGCGCCTCTGCGATAAGCTCTTCATCGGTCACTTTACTGTACTGAGAAGGATATTCGAAGGATCCTGTTTTGCTGTCTACTCTATAGCTTGCCTCTCTGACAAACTCTTCCGAATATTTGCTAAACTTAGAGTCGGGGCTGTTTTTGAAGTCCGCCTGCTTGACCGCTTTGCCATAGGTATCCGCATACAGGCTCATCGATCTTGCGTGGGCGGCTTCGTGTTCGAGGACACTATAGGCATCCGTACCCTTGGGGAAGTGCCCTTCCTCGACGAGCTTATCGTGTGCCTTCACAAACTCCTCATGGTTCGCATATGCTCTCGAATCGAGTTGTATTCTGATCTCAAATGTGCCGTCGCTTTTTACAACGGGTAGGGTCTGAGATATATCGTCTGATCCAAGCTCTTTGACCTCGAAGGACGCTATGCGCTTGGCCGCATTGGGATCTTTGTCAAGGACTCCCATCATACGTTCGTAGCTCTTCCCCACCAACTCCGCGTCTGCCTTCTCTAGCCCAAACACCTCTATGCCGGGGAATCTCTCCTTGATGGCGGCTTCTAATTGCTCCACCTTCTCGGCATTGTCCTCCGGCAAAGCAGGCGGATAGTTGAAGGACCCCCTTCCGCCTGCATGTTTTGCGGAAGCTTCCTGCTGAGGTTTCTCCACGTACTCCTTCTTCCACTCGTTGTACGTCATGCCCGGAGGCATGACCGTACTCTTGCCGTCCTCGTCCCTTCCCCTTCGGACGACCTCTTCCTTCAGGTCGCCGTCGGTGACGGGTTGTATCACGCAGCGGCAGTTCGGATGCATGGGAGGTTGGTTCACTCCCTCAACGGCCTCGTCGGAAGCGAAGTCCTGCAGATCTAGTTCTCCGCATACCGGACAGGTCCTCTCGTCCAACGTGGCGTAGAAGCGGTAGCGCATCTTGATGCCGAACTCTTCTTCCACTTCACGTATCGCTTCCAGCTCCCCTTCCGATGCCGCGGCGGTTATCTCCGTTCGGACGAGACGCTTAGCTTCCCATATCTCCTGCCCCGCGGTCTCGTGTATGTCGGCGGCGATGTCCTTGACGCTCTTCCCGGCGATGATCCCGCCCGTTATCTGCTCCTTGATCAGGTCGGTGTGCCGTTTGGTCAGGTTTGCGGTGTACTTGGTGTTGAGAACCCTCCTAGCCATAGCGTCCGCCTGCTTGGTGTTAGGGATGTCGAAGGACCACCCCATGCCCGTTCCCTTTTGGATCTCGAACATCTGCCGGGTGAAGCCTTCCTTTACGACGGACGAAGCGGTCTGCCGAAGGGTGGCGTCTATCGACCGCTGTGCTGTCAGACCCTCCATCTCTATGCGCTTGAACAAAGCGGTCTTGTTCGTGATCTGCGCCCTCCATGACGGTTTGTCGAGCTTGGCCATCCATTGGGAACGCTGCGGTTCGGGGAGCTCCGCCGCTTTCCTGGAGGAGAACGGGATCGAACTGCCTCGCAGGGATGTATGAGGAATGAAAGAAATCACCCGGTCATCACACAGCAAGGGACACTTACCACATTTAGAGTAGCAATTCACATTCTGCGGAGGTCCATCATAATTCATTTTCACCGGAACAGGCATTAAGAAGCGATGATTGGAGAACCGATATTCCACATAACCATCGGAATGATATCCAGCGTATGCTGGATATTATAAAAAAACGATGTTTATGCCCAAGGTGCGATCAAAGAAAAATGTAAAATTATAAATATTAAAAGTTTAGGTCCGCATATATCGTATCATAAGACCGACGACAGATTTTTTTACAAAATATTTAGTAGTATGAACTTATTTCTTCTCTATACAATGGATCGAAATTTTACTCCCAAGAACGGCCTGAGCGCGGCACTCGAAGATATCAGAGCAGGGAAGGCCGTTCTCGTCTATGACTTTGACGAGCGCGAGAGGGAGACGGATATGACCATTGCCTCGGAGTTCGTTACGGCCGACATCTTGAAAAGGATGAGGAGCGACGCGGGCGGCCTGCTGTGCACCACAACACCTCACAGAACGGCAAAAGAACTGGGCCTGCCGTTCCTCTCAGATGTTTTTTGGAACAACAGGGAGGAGTACCCCCTGCTGGGCCTGATGGCACCGAACGACATCCCATACGATAACACGAAGTCTTCCTTCGGGATCACAATAAACCACAGAAAAACCTTCACGGGCATCACCGACAGCGACCGCGCGCTTACAATAAGGGAGTTTGTGAACACAGTTTTTGAGGAAACACCCGCCGAGGATAGGATAAAGGAACTGGGGGAGAACTTCAGAGCCCCCGGACACGTGCACCTTTTGAACACGACCCCGAAGCTACTCAAAACAAGACACGGACACACTGAACTATGCACCGCGCTGATGTACATGGCGGGGGTCAGACCCTCGGCCACGATCTGTGAGATGCTTGGGGACAACGGAGCATCCAATTCGAAAGAGAGGGCGGTCGAGTATTCAAAAAAGAACAACATGCACTTTATCACCGGCACACAAGTAATGGAGGCATGGGAAGAGTTCCTAAAAATTACCGGAATGGATGTGTGATGAGATGGTCAGAGTGATGGCTTCGGGAGTATTCGACATCATCCATACCGGACACATATCATATCTTCAGCAGGCCAAGGCACTCGGTGATGAGCTGATAGTGGTTGTCGCATGCGATGATACCGTCAGAAAGAACAAGCACGAGCCCATCACGCCGGAGAGGATGAGGGTCAGGATAGTGGATTCTCTGAAGCCTGTCGACAAAGCGATACTCGGCAGGGAGGGAGACATCCTCGATATCGTAAAGGAGATGTCTCCCGACGTGATCGTTCTGGGATTCGATCAGACATTCAATGAGAATGATCTGAAGAAAAGATTGGAGAAAGGCGGTCTCGGACACATCATGGTGACAAGGGCCGCCGAATATGCGGAGGACCTCACGGCGACAAGAAGGATAATCGAGAAGATAAGGAAGCTGGAGGACAGCGGATGAAGACCATCGGCATTGCGGACACAACATTCGCGAGGTTCGATATGGCATCGGCCGCCGTAAATGAGTTAGAAAGAACGGGCACAGGATTCAGGATAGAAAGGTACACCGTACCCGGAGTGAAGGACCTGCCCGTGGCATGCAAGATCCTGATCGAGGAGAAAGGGTGCGATATCGTCATGGCGCTGGGGATGCCGGGGCCGAAAGAAAAGGACAAGATGTGCGCCCACGAGGCCTCCACGGGTCTGATCCGTGCGCAGCTCATGACGAACAAGCACATAATCGAGGTGTTCGTCCATGCGGACGAAGCGGGCAGCGATGATGAGCTGGCATCTCTTTCCGACAGAAGGACAAGGGAGCACGCAGTTAATGTTTACGACCTGCTATTCAGACCGGATAAGCTCAGGCGCAGCGCCGGGACCGGGCAGAGGCAGGGATTCGCAGATGAAGGGCCGGTAAGGCAGAGGTGAGAAAATGAAAGCATACAAGATAGGGATGGTGGCGGCAGAGTTCAACTTCGACGTCACGTCCATGATGATCGAAAGGGCAAAAGCGGAAGCGGAATTCCTCGGAGTGGAGATAAGCAACACGATAATGGTCCCCGGCGTGTACGAGATACCTCTGGCGGTGAAAGCGCTGCTGGAGAGGACCGATGTGGATGCGGTGATCACACTGGGAGCGGTGATCAAAGGGGAGACGAAA
>WRJJ01000076.1 GCA_009778575.1 Methanomassiliicoccaceae archaeon | reverse complement strand
AGCTTGAGACAGCGGGATTCCTCGTCAGCAAAGGTAAAGAAGGACGTGCGATAAGCCCGAGCGGGATGTCACTTCTGGACAACGCCGCCAAAGAGGTACATGACGAAATGAAGGCCTGAAGGAGACCGAAAGCATGGACGACCCTGAATTGGAAGCACTTAGACAAAGAAGGCTTGCGGATATGCAGCAAGGCGGCCAGCAGCAGGCCGAGGCTAAGGAACGCGCAAAACAGATGGAGATCCAGAAGCAGGCATTGCTCAGGCAGATACTCACACCGGATGCAAGGGACCGTTTGGCAAATATACGTGTAGCCAACCCTGAGATGTCCAACTCGGTGGAGATGCAGCTTATACAGCTGGCACAGTCGGGCAGGCTTGCTGGTATGATAACGGACAACATGCTTAGGGACATCCTGGCTAAGATCACCCCGCAGCGCAGGGAGATCAGCATAGAGAGGAGATGATCATGACAACTAACAAACCGCCTGCGATGAAGGGCAGGCTTAACAGGAAGATCAAGCAGAACCGCCGCGTACCCGCATGGGTAATGATGAGAACGAACAGGCAGTTCCTGCGCCACCCCAAGAGAAGGTCATGGCGCATGAGCAAATTGAAGGAGTGATGGATATGGCAGATGAAACGGAAAGGATACTTACCATACCCCTCAGGAAGACGAAGCTTGCCCCCCGCACCAAGAGGGCGGCCCGCGCGATAAAAGAGATCAGAGCCCACATCATGAGGCACATGAGGGTAGATGAGGAGAACGTCTGGATAGACGCCTCCCTCAACGAAAGGATCTGGCAGAACGGGATAAGGAACCCCCCGTCAAAGGTGACCGTCAGGGCCGTCAAATTCGATGACGGGCTTGTAGAGGTCTCCTTGGCAGAGTGAATAAGATGATGAGACTCTCCCGCTGCGGTGGCACTCCGAACATCGGAGTGCATGCGTCAGTGAATGAGAGCCTGTCCCTTGTTGCCGCGAACTCCCCGCCCGGTTTCGTTAGCGATATCGAAGAGGCACTGGGCGTAGAAACCGTTTTGACCACTATTTCCGGTGCTTTCGTCATCGGTTCGCTGGTAAGGATGAACTCCAACGGCGCGGTCGTATCGGGTCTGATAGAAAGGTCAGAACTCGAAAGGATCGAGAAGAAGATCCGTGTCACGGTACTTCCGGACAAGGTCAACGCCGCCGGCAACAACATCCTTGCCAACGACAACGGCGCCATCATCAACCCCAAACTGGGGGCTGGCGCAGAGAAGAAGATCGCCGGCGCCCTCGGAGTGGAGGTAGTAAGATCCTCCATTGCGGGCTACGGGACTGTAGGGTCGGCCTGCGTGGCGACCAACAAAGGGTGCCTCTGCAATGTGAATGCCACCGAAGAGGACATGAAACTCATACGGGACATCCTCAAAGTGGAGGCAAAGAAAGGTTCGGTCAACCATGGCTCCAAGCATGTTGGGGCAGGCATTCTTTCCAACTCGAAAGGAGCCGTCATCGGCGACGAAACAACGCCGATAGAGATGGGCAAGATCGAGGACGCCCTGATGCTCTTTTAATTATCTTTCGAATACCCAGATGCCTTTGAACTCATTTATGTCGTCGGAGAATAGTTCTACTTCGTTGCCTACATAAAGAACGGTCTCTTTCGATACATTATCGAGGTACTCATCAAGCGCTTTCAGGTGCATGCTGAGCCCGCCGACCATATAATGCATCGGGACTATTATCTTGGGTTTGATGATATCCAAGAATTTTATCACTTTTGGTATTGAAAGAGTGTAGATCTCACCGGTGGGAACAAAAATAATGTCAACATTTTTCAGAGCCTCGAGGGTCTCTTCTGAAGGTATGTCCCCAAGGTCTCCGCAGTGGCAGATCGATATGCCGTCCACGGTGAATTTGTAGATAGTATTCTCTCCTCTGAGGGATCCGTTGCTTTCATCGTGAAATGTGGAGAAACCTTCTACGCCTATTCCTCTGACGTTATGTTTCCCATTCTTGGAGAGAAGCACAATGTGCTCGTTCTTGATTATTTTCGAGGCGTTATGGTCAAAGTGGTCATGGGAGATGAGGACGATATTGGCATTTGATACGGGCGGTTTGATCCCGATGCTCTTTCCGTCGTGCGGGTCCGTGATGATGGAGTTCTCATCGCTGATGAACTCAAAACATGCATGCCCGTGCCACCTGATACGCATGCTTTCATCATACTGCTGCTGATAAAAAATGTTTCCCCCGGCCTTCCTTCGGCCTGCCTGAAAAATGTTGGAGAAATCGTAATTTTTCACAGTATCCTCTTATATTAATGATACAATCCACTGATGATGAAGAAGACATTGGTCCTCGTCGTGGATCGGGATGACGACTTCGGCGTCAAAGGAAAAGTGGAAACGCCGGTGATAGGTGTGGAGGAATGCTCCGTTGCAGCGACAGCACTGGGCATGGCCGACCCTGAGGACTCCGACATCAATGCGGTCTACGCAGCGATCAACATCTACAAAGAGATACAGATGGAGGGAAAGAGCGAGGTCGAGGTTGCACTGATAGGCGGTAACGAGAAGGTGGGCCACAGGTCGGATGCGGCAATAGTGGACGAGCTTGAGAAGGTCCTCAAAGAAGTTTCTCCGGACAGGGTCATACTTGTAGGCGACGGCGCCGAGGACAAATACGTTTACCCCATTGTTTCCTCAAGAATACCCATTGATTCCGTCAAAAAGGTGTATGTGAAGCAGGCTCCGGGGCTGGAAGGCACCGTTTATATCCTGTCGAAGATCCTAGAGGACCCCGGAAAAAGAAAGAGGTTCCTTGCTCCGCTCGGATGGATAATAGTGCTCATATCGCTGGTGTACATAGGGCCTCCGTTTGTGGCTAACATAGGCGACGGAACATCCATGTCGAATCTCACAACCCCGTTTGTTGTCTTTCTCATTGGATTCTTCATAATACTGTACGGGTACAATACTGTTGAATGGCTATCGGTATGGAGCACAAAATGGAGAGCGAGGGTCAGGAGCGGCAGCGTCACGGTGACCTTCGTTCTGATATCTCTTCTTTTCATTCTTTTAGGGTTGATCGTCGGGTATCTTTCTCTCGGAGATCTGTACATACCCTCCATCCCGTTAGGTGCGTTATGGTTCATTTCTAACGCATTATGGCTGATGATATTCGCGCTTCT
The DNA here is from genome assembly GCA_009778575.1 of Methanomassiliicoccaceae archaeon. Taxonomy (GTDB): domain Archaea; phylum Thermoplasmatota; class Thermoplasmata; order Methanomassiliicoccales; family Methanomethylophilaceae; genus Methanoplasma. The sequence continues at coordinate 1,321 of WRJJ01000076.1, read as the reverse complement.
CATCTATCAGATAGGCGACCTGGTGGACATGTACATCGCGACGAAGAGGATCAAGCTGAGTTTCATCGTCGGGAGCATAAATCTGGTAGGCATAGGGTTGATCGCCACGGCGGCGCTGGACATAATCTTGGCTTACTCAGATATGGGGATAAAGAACAACGCCGTATTCAGCATGGAGCTCATAGCCGGAGTCGCTCTGGCCATCATCTCGGCACTTCTGCAGAGGCATATGAAAGGGGCCATCGAAGCTGCCGAGAGCACAAAGGATGCAGATGCGGATGTTGCCTGAGGACTGGGAGCCCATATACAAAGAGATAGTGGATGATTTCGGATACAGCAGAGCATCGGATGAAAGTTCGGCGCGCCTGCTCAAAGCGGTCATGATGAACTCGGATCTGATATCGGACGATGATATCGTCTTACAAAAATGCGTCACTGTGTTCGGCAGCAGCGACGGCCTGGAAAAAGATATCACCTCTACTGCTCCGCGGGGCACGCTCATAGCATCGGGTTCATCTGTCGGCAGGGTCATGGAAGCGGGAATCGTGCCGGAAATAGTGGTGACCGACCTCGATGGCGACATAGGGCCGCAGATAGAGGCCAGTAAAAATGGGGCGATAACTTTCATACTCGCCCACGGCGACAATGCGGATCTGGTGCAGAGGTATGCTCAGGACTTTCTGGGCCCGATCGTGCTGACCACTCAGTCCAGGCCGGATAATATCGTATCCAATTACGGCGGCTTCACAGACGGCGACCGCGCCGTGTGCATCGCCAGGCACTTCGGCGCAAAGAACATACTTCTCCTCGGGTTCGACTTTGATGATCCTTCAGAAAAAGGGGCCGATCGTTTTACAAAGAAGAAGAAACTGCGTTGGGCAAAGAAGATAATTTTTGACCATAACGACCCAGGCGTTGCCATAGAGATGCCCCGTTGACAATATTTATAAGATAACGTGAATACGGATTAATTGCCGGAAGTAACGCCGTGGAACTTACATACCTGATCTTGTTGATATTGACAATATTCTATGTCCCTTTCTACATATGGGTCTGGAGGTCCCCCAAGGCCGCAGAATACGGCCTGGCCAAATACGGTCCCTGCGTGATGATCAAAACAAAGTACGGCACCGGGCTGATGGACAGGTTATCCCGTTACAGAAGGTTCTGGAGATTCTTCGGCACCCTTTCTCTGGTCATCTCGGTAGGGCTGATGGCGTTCATTATCCTGATCATAGCCGTGGGCATTCTCAATCTGGCAAACAGCCTGTCATCCCCGGGGGTGGGGATAGAGTACGCCTTGGCCATACCGGGGCTCAAT
>WRJJ01000075.1 GCA_009778575.1 Methanomassiliicoccaceae archaeon | reverse complement strand
GCAAGCATGACCCAACCTTTCCATATTTCGGGATAGTTCTCGATGAAAAGGGAGCCTAATAGGAGCGCAGCAATGGTGGATATGCCGAAACATGCGATCAGAGAATACGTGATCGCCTTCTTGTTCTCCCTGATGGTCTTTGAACTGAAGGACAGCCCGTCCATGGACAGGGTCATTTGAATAATTAGAACGATCACTATCAAAGTGGATGAGATATCGCCGAGAGGGCCAATGACAATGGCGCAAATGATCCCCATTATTATCCAAACGCCAACGTTGGAAAGGATATTCACCGCAGCCATGATATCTCTCAATCGAAGGTTGATATTTACTGGTTTGCTTTTTTTCTCCTTTTAAGCGGCAGACGAGAGAATATTTATTGGTGTACCTCTCTGGATGATTTGGCAGAGGTAAGGCAGTCCCCGAAGGGACAGGGTCCTTAACGCGGACCGGGCGAGATCGTTTCGGTTCGTTTAAGGCTCTTTGAGAGTGGCCGCAATGGTCACTCCGCCAATCCGAATACGAACCACAATGGGGTCGTTCAGCTTTTCGGCTGTTAAAATAACACCTACTGCCAGATGGCCCCGGGTTTGCCGCCTGTCGAGAAGGCACCGAACCCGGGCTTCCCATCCTACGGCATTCTCTCTGCGTTCAATGGCGCATATAAGCATGACCGGGGGTCGCCGAATTGACCGAAAGTGGATATATAGAAATGTTGCAAAACAGGAGAGCTTATCTTTTTGAGAAGAACTCTGTTGCATCTTTTATGGGGTCTTTGGAAAGTACTGCCTCAAGCTGCCTTTGGTACTCTGACGCCCTTGAGTCCAGGATCACCGCCATGCCGTAATCGGTCTCGTTCCTGATCATTCTCCCTATGGCCTGCCTGATCTTCCTTATCGCGGGGATCTCGCTCGTATATTTCCATCCTGTCCTTGGCCCATATCTCATGTCGAACATGTCCGACATCGCTTTCTGTTCAAGGGACGGGGGCGGGAAAGGTATCCCGACGATGATCGTGAAACACAGCTCTTCGCCGGGGAAGTCTATTCCTTCCGCGACGGATCCTCCCATCACGCAGAAGAACACTCCGTCCGTGCCTCTTCTGAACGCATCCAACGCCCTCATGGTCCTTTTCTGCTGACCGGATTCCTCCCAGAACATCGGTTTTTCGATCCCGTCCTCCAGGTTCCGGCGCATCTCTTTCATCATTTTATAGGATGGGAACAGGACCAGCGTGTTCCTGTTAACAGAATTGCACAATCCGACGATCTTCTTTTCGATACGGGCCATCATCGCCGGGTCCCTCTTATCGAATTTTGTTGTGACGTCGTCCGCAAATATGACGGGTCTGTTCTCTTTCGGGAAAGGGGACGGGTACGTTCTTGCGATGGTCGTTCTGGGAAGGCCGAGTATCTTGTAATATTGTTCCAGAGGCTGAAGCGTGCCCGACATGTGGACCGCCCCCTTCTGCTCCTGCATGAATGTAACAATATCGGACGGATCGATGCATGCGGCGGAAAGATATTCTCCGTTCTCCGATGCCTTCACGGATCTGACGTATCTCCCGTCGTCGGACATTATCCAGTCCCTCAAAGCGATACCGAGAGCATATATCTCCGAGACGGAGAAGTCCCCCCTTTCAGCCAATGCGTCCATGCGTCTTTCGCCTACGTTTATCATGTCCTCGATGAGCGAGTTGAGATCGATGGAAGAGACCGAAAAATGCTTCATCAGAATGCTCTCCACCGCACCTCTGCCGAGCTTGAACTCGGTTCGCCCAAAGGGTATGTTCTCTGTTGCAAGCTGCCTTACGGTGCTTTTTAGATGCTTGGCCAGATCTGCAGATCTTATGCCCTCGACCACCTCGGACGTCCTCGTAACGGAAAACTCATCGAGAGCGGCATCGATCATTTTTGACGTTATCGAAAAGCTCTCCTGTTCCCTTGCCGCATCAATGATGTTGTGCGCCTCATCCACTATCAGCAGGAGCGGGACATCCTCGCCCCCGAGATTGGCTATGAAGTTCGTCCTGATGTCCTCGGACAGTATGTGAACATATGGTGCTACGACGACATCCATCTCTTTCATCAGCATCTTCTTCGCTTCGTATGGGCAGACACCTGCCTTTTCGCAGAAGCGGTCCAACTCGGCAGAGGTCGGGAATTCTTTACGGCAGAACCCCATTACGTCATTGATCTGCGCCTTCGTCTTTTCAAAGAATTTGCATCCCCCTCGGCTGCCGCTCTGGCTCTTTTTCTTTCGTTCGTCGCACATCAGCGACAATACGTTCGGGGGCAGTCCCTCCATGTTCTCTGCGGCGAAAAGAGGGCAGGATTTACTTCTTCCCGTAATGGTTATACCTGAGACCGGTTTGATCGACGAGATGGCCTTCAGCTCCCTCATCACCTGGTCTGACTGGGATATCGTTCTGGTCAGGTAGACCACCTTCTTGGAGGTCCTCTTCGCATGTTCCAAACCTGCCGCTAAAGAGACGATCGTCTTTCCCGTTCCGGTCCCCGATTCAATGACAATGTGTCTTCCTTCGTCTATCGCGCGCCTGATGTCTGCAATGATGTCCATCTGCATCTCTCTCGGTTCGTAAGGAAGATACGGCGCGTCAGGATTCTCTTTCTCTATGGTTCTTTTCTGCGGCTGCTCCTCGATCATGAATTTGATCAGTCCGCCTTCGGAGGGCCGTTCTATATCTTTGCCGCAGGAACCGCATTTTCTTTGGTGCGGAAAGACCATCGAGCCGCAATTTTGGCAGAACGCATTATCCATTGGGCCTACGTAGGCGGGTTTGTTTTATAATGTTAATTCAGGGGTATCCGAAAATGGACCCGATGGCGCAATTGCGCCGTACGCTCACGGCCTGTCCCTGTCCACGTACTCTCTGATGTACTCTTCCGCCCCGTCCATGTTCAGCATGACCTCCCTCATAAGGTGCTCCTCCGCCTCTTTTACCATATTTAGGGTAAGGTATGTGCTTGCGATGTCCTGGTGCAGCCTTATGAGAAGGGACAGATCATCAAGCTTGTTCATGGACATAAGGTCCTCCAGCAGAGAGATCGCCGCCTTCCTGTCGATAAAGTACTGATCGAGAAGACCTTTTTTCTGTTCGAGGTCGCCCCTCAGAACAAGTGCGAATACGAGAGACATTGCATCTTCGAGGACTCCCCCTTCCAGAAGCACATGTCCCGTGACGACAGCATCGGAGAAATACTCCATCGCTTCGTTGTCCATACCCATTTCGTTCATCGATTGGGCACTTATGTTCATCATCTCCAGATATCTGTTCTTCGACCAAACATCGTCGCGACCGACCAACATCTCATACAGCTTTCCGACGAAGGGTGCGGTCCCGTCGGGGCGCCCGCAGTCAAGAAGATCCTCGCAACAGTCCAGACACATGCGCACGACCTTCTTTCTGTCGTAGAACTTAGTGTTTTCACCTAATTCATTCAAACGCGTCGAAGCGATGGCATAGTCCTCCACCAATCGGTCTGAGTCGCTGTCCCCGTAGAGCTCTCCTCTTGATACGAAAACCCTGACAAAACTTCCCGCGTCTGCGGTTTTACCTTCTGTTTCCATCCTGATGATTATATCGACCGCATCCTCAAAGTCGGAAAGTGCGGATGTGTAGTACTCCATCATGGAAAGGACGCTGCCTCTGTTGACAAGGGCATCGAGCATCTCTTCATCCGAGCCTCCGGACCCCTCCAAACTATTGATCCTGTTGTTGCAGTCCTGCAGCGTTGCCTCAAGATGGTCGTCGAACGAGGGGGGCATATGTTCGGCTATGTTATCTTTTGATTTAAAATTGAGCAACCGAGTGCTGTTCAAGGATCGTGTGATTTTCAAAACAACAAAGTATCGCTTTACACAAAAATTATTATCACTTTGCACTTAACGGTTCCATATGGTTCAAAAAAGGGTCCTCGCCGTACATGACATATCATGCGTTGGTAAATGCTCGCTTACGGTAGCGCTTCCCATAATATCGTCAGCCGGCATCGAGTGCACCGTGATGCCCACGGCAGTGCTCTCAACACACACCGGGGGGTTCACGGGATACACGTACAGGGACCTTACCGACGATCTGATGCCGATCCTTGACCACTGGAAGAGCCTGGATATCCGGTTTGACTCAATCTATACCGGATTCCTCGGCTCCTTTGAGCAGATAGATATCGTATCAAAGCTGTTCGGCGAATTGAAAGGAAAAGATACAATCATTGTTGTGGATCCGGTCATGGCCGACAACGGGAAATTGTACGCCATATTCAGCAAGGACTTCCCTGCGGGGATGAGGCGGCTCTGTGAGAAGGCGGATGTTATTATCCCCAACATCACCGAGGCGGCTCTGCTCCTCGGAGAAGAGTATATCGAGGGGCCGTACTCAAAAGAGTATATCGAGGGGCTTCTGAAAAGGCTTGGCGGCATAGGCGCGAAGAAGATAATCCTGACCGGCGTGTTCTTCGACAAAGGGCATCTCGGCGCCGCTGCATATGATGCG
>WRJJ01000074.1 GCA_009778575.1 Methanomassiliicoccaceae archaeon | reverse complement strand
GGGATGCTATCATGAGGATATGGAGTACCTGAATGCTTTCGTGCACAGGGAACTCAGGACCAACCCTGAGCAGGTCCAGATATTCACACCAACGCCGTCGACCGTGTCGACGATGATGTACTACACAAGAAGAGACTACAAAAACACCAAGAACCTGAAATCGGAACATTCCATGCAGATGAAACAGAAACAGAAGGATGTCCTGCTGGGGCCGGGAGCGGACGGACATGACCGTAGGCAGAGAAAGACTGTTTGACCTCATCTCCCCCATAGCGTCGGACCACGGGCTGGAATTGAGAACGGCCTCTTTCTTCGGGCCCAAAGAATTCCAGGCCACTTGGAAAAGGTCCGGGGATACGATCGATGTAAAGATATCAGATTATCTCATTGATGCTCCGGACGATGTCGTAAGGGACTTTTCTTCCATGATAATAGGGACCATAGTCAACAAGAAGCCTGCTTACGGCAAGGCATATCTAGATTGGGTAAGATCCGATGAATACATCAACGGAAAGAGGAAGATCTATCTTAGAAGGAGCAGGAACCTAACGGGGTCCATGGAAGGCAACGAGAGAGATCTGGCCGATTCGCTGGACAGGCTTCTTGACAGCGGGCTTCTGACACCCCCGAACATCAGCAATTCATTCTTCTCGTGGACAAAGATACCTAACGTAAGGAAGGTCGGGTTCTGCTCGCCCATGATGAGGGTTGTAGGTGTATCGTCTTCACTTGACGATGTCTCTGTGCCCGAGTTCGTTCTCGACTATGTTGTTTATCATGAGTCCCTCCACTTGGCGCAGGGATACCGCCCGGGACAGAGATCCCATGACAAGAAGTTCAGGATAGACGAGAGAAGGTACCCCCGATATGAAGAAGCGGAGAGCTATCTCAGGTCATTTTGGTCAGGTACCAAGTAAAATGATATTAAAAGGGCAGGCGATTCACACTCGTGACAGGAAAACATACCGACCCCGGATCCAAGGCCGTTGAAGAAATGGTCAGAAGGGAACTTGGCGCAATAATGGATATGGCCGAAGCAGGCGATCCGGACGGGCTGTACGGGCTCGGACTGGCCCACCTATATGGGTGGGGCGTCAAAGAAGATAAAGAGAAAGGCATCAAGCTCTTTGAGGCCGCTTGCAATGAGGATCATTTCGACGCGATGATACATCTTTTGCGGATGTACATGAGGTGCGAATACACCATGAGCACAGAGAAGGCGGTAGAGTTCTCACAGAAGACCGCCGCAGAGGGGCTCAGCGAAGGCCAGCTGTACCTGGGCATAGCATACATGGACGGCGTTGGTGTTGAGCAGGATCATTTTAAAGCGGCGGAACTGTTCAGAAAATCGGCTAATCAGGGGGAGGCTGAAGCGAGGAACGCCTTGGCTTTTCTCTATCAGGAGGGATTAGGCGTCCAGAAAGACGTTGAAAAAGCCTTTAAACTTTTCAAGAACGCCGCTGCGGCCGGCAGCATAAACGCTCAATTCCAGACCGGTGCGTGCTATGAATCGGGGGAAGGAGTGAAAAGGGATCTTAAAAAGGCCGCGGAATGGTACGCCAAAGCCGCAGACGGCGGAGATACCTTTGCGATGGAACGTTTGGGGATAGTTTATTCGATCGGCTCTGCCGATCTGCCGGAGGACCCCGTGAAGGCCTTCGAGTGGTTCTTGGAGGCGGCTCTCGGAGGAATGCTCGGTTCGATGGTCCAAGTGGGCATATGCTACCTGGAGGGGTACGGCGTCGAAGAGGATCGGGAAGAATGCATGAAGTGGCTTAGGCTCTCGGCATCGAGCGGGAGCGAAGAGGCCGTGGACCTGTTGTCTGAATTGGAGAACGGCGGCGATGAGTAATGGAGGATGACGAGTACTCCGAACTGGATGAAGCGTATTACGAGGCCGTTTCGCTGGTGGTCACGGGGAAAGAAGACGATCTGAAGGCGGCGGCGGAACTCTTTACGAAAGCGGCCGGGGAAGGCCATATGCCGTCGCGGAAAGCGTTGGGATTCATGTATCTCGACGGGAAGGGCATAGAACGCAACCTCACAAAAGCTTTTGAACTCATTTCAGAGGCGGCGGGCAATCTGGACCCTGCCGCGGTATATGTACTCGGCAGGATGTGCGAGGGCGGGCTCGGGGTGGAGCAGAACGATGTGGAGGCCCAAGCATTGTTCGAATTGGCCGCTGAATTGGGCATGAGCGTGGCGAGGGAGGATTCTGACAGGCTGTCGGCAAGGATAGCGGAGAGAAGGAACAGGAAGCTGAGGTCCAGGCCCATTCTCGAGCTGGAGATATCCGAAACAGAATTCGAGGCCGTTTGCTGCGAAAAAATGCTTGATTCCGTTGTAAAGGGCACATTCAGGATCTCTATGGCAACAGACACCCCAACCATTGTCAGAGATGATGAAAATGGGATCACGGCCTATGATAACTGCCCTTTCTGCGGGAAGCGGGCGGTGAAGGTTTCAAAGAACAAAATATACTAAAAATGCCTTTTAACTAAGAAAAAATGAAAAAGACTATAAGAACCTAGCGTATATGGTTTTATAAGCTAAGGCTTTAGACAGAAATAGGTGGACAAAATGGATGGGAATGCAGACATTAGGGGGCAAGTAATGCTTATGCGTGCCGTTATCGGACGCAAGATAATGGAGATCGATGAGTTCGAGGAGAAAGCAACGAACCTTACCGGGGACGATGCTGAGAAATGCCTCGACATGATAGATTTCCTCAAAAAAGATGTAATGGGATACAAAACGATCATTGAGGATCTTAAGGATGGGTCAAACGACCTCACAGGGGACCTTTGGGATATTGCTTCCCTGCCGGAGAACTCACTCCACCTCTACACAGACTTCTACCTCCCAAGCCTTTCTGATGAGGATCGCGAGGAAGACACCAAAGCGATGGATATCAAGGTAAAGTACGCTCAGGACCTTGCGAAAGCATATGTCATGCACATCGGAAGGATGGCCCTCACGGACCCGGGCGTCATTGACAGGATACTTGCCAACGAGGAATTGGTGTATCTTATCGGAAGCGCCGTATTAGATATGCCGGACCTTCTTGAAGCGATAGAGAAACAACTCTGAAGGGGCGTCCCGCCCTAAACTTCTTCTTTTTAAACAATTCCAATATACGATTTATACTACGAGGGCGTTAATGGCCATATATGTTTGCGGATGCCTGCGAAAAAGCAGCTAAATTTACCAGACCCTTGATAATCTCGACCAGACAGCTGGATGGCAAAGTTCTCGCCACCTGCGGGGCGTTCATAGTCATAAATAAAGAAGGATGGATCATGACAGCCGGACATATGTTCGACTCTTTTGTCAAATTCCAGGGAGATCAGAATAAGATCAAAGAAGTGAGTGATCTCAACACTTCACGCCGTTCGGACCCGGGTTCGCCATCCAATATGATACGGGAAGATCCTACGTGGCTGACGAATCATTCTTTCTGGTGGGCTTGGGATGGAGTAAGGTTGGTCGAAGCATACGTCAATCGGCAGATAGATATCTGCATCGGGAGATTGGAGCCTTTCGATCCCATGTGGATCAAAGAGTACCCGGTATTCAGAGATCCGGAAACGCTCAGGTCGGGGACGAGCGTCTGCAGGCTGGGATTTCCGTTTGCCCATGTGGAATCGGAGTTCGATGAGGCCTCGAAGGCTTTCCGTATTAAGAAAGGGGTGCTTCCATTGCCTCTTTTCCCAAACGACGGCATACATACGCGCAATGTAGCCAAAGGAAAAAGCAAAGAAGGGAACCACGACATGTTGTATGTAGAGACATCCTCTCCGGGCCTGAGAGGGCAGTCCGGGGGCCCTATATTCGATAAGGAAGGAAAAGTGTATGCTATGCAGGTACAGACGGCACACATGCCTCTGGGCTTCCAGCCGACCGCCGAGTTCGAAGGAAAGAGGATGATCGAAAATCAGTTCATCAACGTAGGCATAGGCGTTCACATGAAAACGATCATTTCTCTGCTAAAGGAGCGTAACATCCGCTTCCAACAGGACGGAGAGGACAGCGGCTACAGAATAATTGATTGATTTTTCTTATAGCAATATTAATTAAGCTAATTGCTATACTTACTTAATTAATTATACTACTGTATCATTTAGGATCATCCGAGACTGTTTGTAAGACCAATAGTGTAATTATTTTATTTGATAAAGCTACTAACTTAATTAATTATGCTTATACTTCTTTTGAAGCTTTTCCGAAGGATGTTCAATTGCATTCATGTAAATAATTTATTAAGTTAAGTTATCAACTTAATTAATTACGTTATAACAAAAATAATGAAAAAATCGGTTCAAAATGTCCAATTGTGTGAAAATTTTTTCTATGCTTCCGAAAACATTCATTTTGGATCACTTTTTTATTGAATGATGGAGAATAATACATAATGGGTGTCAACGACGGTTCCCCGAACATTAACTTAACTTTCTCTCCCGTGCACGTTTACCCCTACCTTTTCGTGCACGGCAGACGATCTAAAAAATTGGTTTGGAAAAAGTTTCATTCTGGCGTTACCATTCCTTCAAAATGTCGGCGGTTCGTCGCAAAGTGTCAACTGTTGGTAGGGTAAGGGTTCCCCCCCCCCCATGGGCTCCCCCTCGGCCCTTATCACTTCTCCGATCTCCTGAAAAACTACCCGGTATGTTTTGGATCCGGTCTTAAAGTGATAAGTTAATTCTACCTCGAGTTCACGACCGTTCATCTCTATAAGTGAACGAACAATATCAACCAGGGA
>WRJJ01000073.1 GCA_009778575.1 Methanomassiliicoccaceae archaeon | reverse complement strand
GCCGAAACAATAAGGTGAAGCAAATGGACGCTCAGGAACTCAGGGACGCATACGTGAATTTCTTTGTGGAAAGAGGGCATACGTACATCAGATCGGCTTCGCTCATACCGGAGAACGACCCCACCGTCCTGTTCACCACCGCGGGGATGCATCCACTCGTACCATACCTTCTGGGAGAGAAGCATCCCGGAGGGAAGAGGCTGGTGAACTTCCAGAAGTGCATCAGGACGGGAGATATAGAAGAGGTGGGCGACGCTTCGCATTTGACGTTCTTCGAGATGCTCGGCAACTGGTCCCTTGGAGACTACTTCAAGAAAGAATCCATAGAGTTCAGCTTCGACCTTTTGAAAGATGTCCTGAAGATCGATAAGAATCAGCTGGCGGTCACGGCTTTTGAGGGAGAGGAAGGAATACCGAAGGATACCGAGACCGCGGAGCACTGGAAAAGCCATGGGATGAAGGACGATCAGATATTCTTCTACGGAAGGAAGGATAACTGGTGGGGCCCTGCGGGCCAGACCGGGCCTTGCGGCCCGGACACGGAGATATTTTTCGATAACGGCAAAGAGAAGTGCGGGAAGGACTGCGGGCCCTCCTGCAGATGCGGGAAGTACACCGAGATATGGAACAACGTCTTCATGCAGTACAACAAGGACAAGGACGGAAGGTTCACGCCTTTGCAGCAAAAGAACGTGGACACCGGGATGGGGTTAGAGAGAGTGTTGTGCATGGTGAACGGCGTTGAGACCGTTTACGACACATCCTTGTTCACGGGAATAATCGGAAAGCTCGAAGAGCTTTCCGGAAAGAAGTACAAGGATGATATGCGTTCGTTCAGAATAATCGCCGACCACCTGAGAGCATCGACGTTCCTCCTGGGGGACGGCGTGATACCGTCAAAGATGGGGCAGGGATACATCCTGAGAAGACTGATCAGAAGAGCAAGCAGATACATGTCCAACCTGGGAATAGAAGGAGTGAATATGCAGAAGGTCTCAGAAGTGATCGTCTCTGAATATTCATCAGCCTATCCCGAACTCGAGAAGAACAAGGATTCCATCTACTCCCAGATAACGGCCGAGGAGGACAAGTTCCACAAGACCTTGAGGAAAGGCCTCAGAAGGTTCGACGAGATGATATCGGAGAGCGGCGGAACGAAGCAGCTTGACGGCGAAGCCGTCTTCAGGCTGTACGACACGTTCGGATTCCCCATAGAACTGACCCAAGAACTGGCGGCGGAGAAGGGATACAGCGTCAGCATAGAAGATTTCAACACCAGGTTCAAAGAGCACCAGGAGAAGTCGAGAGCGGGTTCCGATCAAACATTCAAGGGAGGACTGGCGGATGCCAGCGACCAAACAACAAGATTACACACGGCCACCCACCTCCTCAACGCAGCGTTAAAGAAGTTCGTAGATCCGAACATACAGCAGAAAGGTTCCAACATAACCGCAGAAAGATTAAGATTCGATTTTAATCTTGACAGAAAAGTAGAGCCCGACGAACTGAAGAAGATCGAAGAATACATCAACGAGATCATCAAAGCGAACATACCGGTGGTCTGCGAAGAGATACCTTACGAAGAAGCGAAGGAAAGGAACGCGGTGGGAGTGTTCCAAGAGAAGTACGGAGAGGTCGTAAAGGTATACTCGATAGGAGATGTTTCCATCGAGTTATGCGGCGGACCTCACGTCCGCAGCACGGGAGAGATAGGAAAGTTCAAGATCGCAAAGGAAGAGAGTTCTGCGGCCGGAGTGAGAAGGATCAAAGCGATCGTGGAAGGGTGAGAAAATGACTGATATAAAGTACAAGATCACAACAGTATACGACGACGGATACGAATCCGTGAAGGAATTCGATTCCCTCGAAGAAGCAAAATCATACTTCATTAACATTGACGAGAGAGACATTCTCCACTCGGCCCTTTGCCAGTACGGAGAGGACTCATCGGAAGAGATCGCCCGTAAGGAAGGGAAAAAGAGAAAGTAAGCTCTGCGGCCAGAGTGAGAAGGATAAAAGCGACGGTTGAGTGACCTGCCAACCGAATTGGAGCAACCGTTCCGCTCGCCCCGGCTCCCGTATTTTGCGTACCCACTGCGAGAGATTTTAAATACGTTTTCGGCCATATTATGTATTGTCCCAGCATGGTCTGGGCATCAAATGAAAATATAACACAGAAATTCGAAATCACTATACAAACATTTGATTGAAATTGTTACTCTGGTGCTGTTTGAAATAAAGTTATTCATTGCACACTCTGTGTGAATTTCATTTGGGGAAGGTATGTAAATGAAAAAGTATACAATAGGAGAATTTGGATGCAATCTATAAAAATAGGTGCAAAAATACAAATAGAATATTATAAAGAAATCATTATAGAAAACAAAGAAAAACCATCAATTAAAGAATCGTTCAATGTCATAAACTCGGGAATATCGCTCTTGTTAAGACTAATGCTGTTATTAGAAAGAATATTTGGTTAATGTAAAAATTGCCGGGGGGGGGGGTTCCCTCCCCGGCTTAAACAAAAATTAGAATAAAGATCTGTTCAACCCCAATTCTCCGGTTACTTTCCATCGTCGTCTGTATGGAATGTACCGAGCACGGTCTTTCCTGTATCCGTGAGGAAATATCTTTTGGTCTTCCTGTCCTTCTCGATCCAGCCATTCTCCTTCCACTTATCGACAAAATCCCTTTGGTAGCATACCGCTTCGTATCTCTTTCTCTCAATGTCGCTGTCTTTCGGCCTTCCCTTCCTGTACCACACCTCTTTCGATTTCAGTGCGTCTATGATGACCGTCCCGCTCGTTTGTCCTTCTTTGCTCTTTGCGTCCAATATCCTCAGACCGGCCACGAGGTGTTCCTCCGGAACGTCTATCCTGTAGTGGGGCAATGCCTTCGGCTCGCGGGTGGCCGCGGCAAGTCCGACGGGTACCCCGCCGCTATAGTATATCCTCCTAAGCTCCTCATCCGGGATGCTGTACTCTTTCGTGCTCACGGAGAACGGAACGGTATGGGGGTTCATCATCGAGGCTATGACGGCGGCCGCGGTGTATTCGGATGTTCCTGCGGAGATGTTCACGAAGACGTCCGCATCGCCTTCTTCTTTCAGTATATTCAGCACTGTTCTGAGCATGACGGTAAAATCAAAGACCATGGCCTCATGCTCGATGATCTCCGCATTGGGCATACTTTTTCTTATCATTCTGCAAACTTGCTCATAGAATTCGTTATAGATCCGGTTCCTCTCGTTCGATTGATCCGTATAGTGAATCAAGTGCACCCTCGTTGCTGCGTAATAGGCCACGGGGTCAGCTATCTTGAATGTTTCAAAGGTAACGCAGGATACAACGACACGATCTTTCCGTCCGGATGACATATAACAAGTTAATCAACTATTACATATATTACAGTTATTACGAAAAAAACATATTTTAATCGAGTTGACATCTTTGCTCTGTGCTTTGAAGATCGTACGTACTGCGGATCGAGGATGAAGAGTGCCTTCGGCGCATATGAGCGAACTTCAATGGATACCGAATGAAAAAAGACTCACCCTGCGGAATAACAACTCATGCTCGAACAAACCTGAACGAACATGCGGCGGATGATCCGTCGGCGGGGGTGATCTCGAAAAAAAAGAGGTACGGAAATGACAATACAGGTGTTAAGCCAAGCACAGATATACGAGATGGCGGGCCTCCGGCCCGTTCCCAACGCATACCAGCCTGCCACTGTCGGCAGGAAAGGCATGATAAGAGCAGTGAACAAACCTTTCTCGGAAAACCTCAGACGCGTATCGTTCAGAACGCCCGGAGAACTTAGAAAACAGATGCCGGAACAGGTCTACTATACGAATCCCACCATTTCCTATACAAAAAAGAACAGAGACGGAACCAGTATGGATTACAACAGGACCGACGGCAGGTTCAGGGCCATCATCGGAGAGAATACTCAGAGGGTCTATGCCATCATGTCAAACCGCTATGAGCCCACGCAGCATTCAACCGTTCTTGAAGCGATGGCGCAGGCATCTGAAGATACGGGTATCAGAATATTCGGCAATATAAGGGGAGACAAACAATCGATCACTCAAGGAATAATGAACGCGCATTGCATCTTTGCTTCTCCGGACTATCACGCATACTTTGAAAGGAACGAGAAAGACCCCTACATGCTCGGGATAAGGGCGTTCAACAGCCACACGGGGCTTACCAAATTCGGGGCGGAGATATTCGGCGTCCGCATGATATGCTCTAACTACAATGTGTTCGGGCGCTCGCTGGGATATATCGGATGGAAGCACTTTGTGAAAGAAGAGGACATCGCAAGCGGGTTCGCGGGGGTACTCAAATACTACATGAACGAGATACCCGCGCTTGCGAACCTGATCTCGGAAGCGGATAACGAGATCCTGAACATCACCGAGGCGGAGGCGGTGCTTTGGGGGATATCGCTGCAGCCGAACAACATAGACGGCATCATCGATAATATTGAGACCCTTAATCCGGAGATTAAGGACCTGTCGCGCATAACGACCTATGATCTCTACAATGCGGCCACCGCTTATCTTTCGTACCGTTCAGCGGGAGGGAATATGATCAACGGCACCATCGAACTGGCGCACAAGATCGAACGTATTCTGACCGACAAGACCGGCGACCTCCTCGAAACGGGTTTCGAACGGAAAAGACGCTGGGAAGAGATGCAGAAAACAAAGACCATCAAAGTGACGGCGGACGACATATCGATCGTAGATGCTGAATGGGACTGA
>WRJJ01000072.1 GCA_009778575.1 Methanomassiliicoccaceae archaeon | reverse complement strand
ATGGTCACGGGGATGAACCTCATACACGGTTCCGATTCCCCCGCATCGGCCGCCAGGGAGATATCCATCTTCTTCAAGCCCGAAGAACTGATCGCTTACAAAAGAACATCGGACGATTGGATATACGAGTGAACGCTCTTTATCCAAACATCTCCTCGAGCGTGATCGGATGGCAATAAGGCAGCCGGTTGTCAGCGTACTCGGCCATGTGGACCATGGAAAGACAAAACTCCTTGACAGGATCAGGGGAACTTCCGTCCAGGCCCGCGAGGCCGGCGCCATCACACAGCACATCGGAGCGACCGAAGTGCCGATCGAGCACATCTACAAGGTCTGCGCCGTGCTGGTAGGGGGCAAGAAATTCGACGTGCCCGGGCTTCTTTTCATAGATACGCCGGGGCACCATTCTTTCGTGACGCTCCGCGCAAGAGGAGGGTCCCTCGCGGACCTTGCCGTTCTTGTAATAGATGTAAGAGAAGGCATAATGCCTCAGACCATAGAGTCCATCCGCATACTGAGGCAGTACAAAACACCGTTCGTCATCGCGCTGAACAAGATCGACACCATCCAGGGATGGATGCCGGAGGAAGGAAGACCTTTCATCCTCTCGGAGAAAACACAGCAGCAGCACACCATCAATGCGCTTGAGGAGAGGATGTACAATGTCATCTCCCAACTGTCCGCAGAGGGCATATACGCAGACCGCTACGACAGGATAGATGATTTCACAAAGACCGTGGCCCTCGTGCCGATCAGTGCAAAGGAAGGGGAAGGGATACCGGACCTTTTGCTTGTGCTGATAGGTCTGGCACAGCGTTTCTTGGAACAGCAGCTGGAAAAAGGAGAGGGTCCCGGGAAAGGAACGATCCTTGAGATAAAAGAAGAGAAAGGGCTCGGAAAAACAATGGATGTGATCCTTTATTCCGGTACAATCTCAAAAGGCGACACCATAGCTCTGGGAACGAACGGCGCACCCCATGTGACGAAGGTGAAAGCGATACTGAAGCCAAAGCCTCTGGATGAGATAAGGGACCCGAGGGACAGATTCGATTCCGTAAGGGAGCTGCATGCGGCAGCGGGCGTGAAGATCGCCACCCAAAGCATGGAGGGGGCGATCGCAGGCGCACCGTTCGTTGTGGTGAAAGGCCCCAATGACCCGGCCATCAAGGATCTGAAAGAGGACTCCTCCATAAGGATAGAGACGGTTGAGAAAGGGATAACGATAAAGGCCGATGCGATAGGGTCCCTTGAGGCCCTGGCATTCGAGACGAAGGCCGAGAACATCCCCATCAGGAAGTTCGGGGTCGGAGACATCACAAGAAGGGACATTGTGGAAGCCGCATACGGGGACAAGGCGAACCATGTGATCCTGGGATTCAATGTGGTCGTCACGAAGGATGCTGAGGCAGAGATGGAGAACCACGACGTCAAAGTTCTGACGAACCAGATCGTGTACAAACTGATAGAGGAGTACATCGAATGGGTGGAAGAGTCCAAAAAGAAGACGGACACCGACAAAAGATCTGAATTCTCATTCCCTGCCAAGTTCAAGATACTTCCCAACTGCATTTTCAGGGCGAGCAAGCCCGCTATCGTAGGGGTCAGGGTCCTGGCCGGAAGGATAAGGATAGGCGAGCGCCTTATCGGAGCGGACGGAAGGGACGCCGGAAGGATAAGGAGCATACACTCGGGCGAGGATACCCTCAAAGAAGCGAAACAGGGCGACGAGGTGGCGGTGGGCATAGAAGGCGTGACCGCGGGAAGGCAGATCAACGAAGAGGACATTATTTACGTGGATCTGATAGAATCGGCGGTCAAACAGCTGGCAGGCCTAGACATCACCGATGATGAAAGAATGACGCTCGAAGAGACCGTCGGGATAAAAAGAAAGGAAGAACCTTTCTGGGGCATGTGAAATGGAAAGATCGCGATGGGACCTTGTCCTTGAGCACACCGGCATGGCCCGCGAGATATACGATTTTGTGGACAACCTGAGGGATGCCACCGAGAGGCCGATGAAGATAGATGTCGATATGAACAGGGTGATGATATGCGGCATGGGAGCTTCCGCCATCGGAGGGGACATCATCAGGGACTGCGTCATCGGAGAGGTCAGATGCCCGATCACAGTGCAAAGGTTCCCCGAACTCCCTAAATGGGTGGACGGTAAGACGTTTGTGATAGTCTCAAGTTACTCCGGCAACACCAGGGAAACGATCTCAATGTACCGCCAGGCGGCAGAGAGAGGATGCCGGGCCGTGATAATCACTGCCGGCGGCGAACTGGAGAAACTCGGACGGGAGAGGGGGGATACCATCGTGAAGGTAGAGCCCGGGATCCAGCCGAGGAGCGCACTGGGGCTTAACCTGGGGTACTTGGCCGTGATAATAGACGCGGTATGCGGCACCGACTGCGTGGGGGAGATAAGAAAGCTCCTTCCGTCGCTCTACAAGCTGAGAGACAGGCTCTGCGGCGAAAAGAGCGAAGCGTGGAAGATCGCCGAGAACATCAACGGCCGCATACCTGTGATATATGCCACGGCGGGCATATACGCATCAGCCATAAGGTGGATGAGCCAGCTCAGCGAGAATTCGAAGACGATAGCCTTTGCCGGATCGGTCCCGGAATTCAACCACAACGAGATAGCGGGATGGTCGGAGGGAGGACAGAGGGACAGATGCATACCCATCTTCCTGTACGAGAGCTCCGCCCACAGAGTGATAAAGAAAATGGCCGACGCATCGGTCACATCCCTCAAAAAGTACGGTCAGGATGTGAAGGTCGTACGCATAAGGGGCAAAACGGTGCTCCAAAGAACCCTTAGGGCAGTTATGATCGGGGACTACGTCTCATTATATCTGGCACATATGCAGGGAGTTGACCCGATGGAAGTGGGGTCCATAAATGAGTTCAAATCCAGGCTCAATAAGGTACTTACTCCGGTAAAATCCGCAGACAGGTCAAAGAAAAGGAAGTGACCGGGACAAACATTTATAAGGAACACTATAATAAGGCGGCACAGGTGTTCAAATGGTAGAATTCAAAGCCATCGTAAACGATGTGAAGACTGGCAGATCCTATAATGTGACTGTCACAGGCCACCACGCGAACTCTCTGATCGGCAAAAGCATCGGAGAGATCGTAGATGGGATTTTCGTCGGTCTCCCCGGATATAAATTGAAGATAACAGGCGGAAGCGACAGGAACGGCACCCCCATGAGGGCGGACCTTCCCGGACCCAAGAGAAAGAAGCTTCTGCTCTCGGACGGACTCGGCTTCCACGAGAGGTACCCCGGAGAAAGGAAGAGAGTGACGATCCGCGGATCCGCAATATCGAGCGAGATCGTTCAGATCAACCTTGCAGTGACCGAATACGGACCGAGATCGATGGAGGAGTCCTTCGCGCCGGCACCGGCCGCCGAAGGGGCTCCCGCGGAGAAGAAGTAATGAAAGTCCCCAAGCAGCCCGAGGTCAATATCGGGATGATAGGCCATGTTGACCACGGGAAGACCACGCTCACGAAAGCGCTGTCGGGAGAATGGACGGACCGCCATTCCGAAGAGATCAAAAGAGGTATCTCGATAAGGCTGGGTTATGCCGACGTAGCGTTCTACAAATGCGCGGCATGCGAAGGCCCCGCCTCCTACGGCACTTCCGCTAAATGCAGATGCGGAGAGAAGGCGGAGTTCCTCAGGGCGGTATCCTTCGTTGATGCGCCCGGACACGAAACGCTTATGGCCACTATGCTGTCGGGCGCGGCCCTCATGGACGGCGCGCTGCTGCTTGTTGCGGCGAACGAGAAATGTCCTCAGCCGCAGACAAAAGAGCATCTGATGGCGCTGTCGATAATAGGGATAGATAAGATCATCATCGTCCAGAACAAGATCGACATCGTTTCAAGGGAGCAGGCGATTGAGAACTACAAACAGATAAAGGAGTTTGTAAAAGGGACGATCGCGGAGAACGCACCGATAATACCGGTCTCCGCGAACAGGGGCGTTAATATCGATATGCTCATCGAGAGCATAGAGGATCACATAATCTCAAAGATCGAAAGGGATATCGATGCGCCGCCGCTCATGCACATAGCCAGATCATTCGACATCAACATACCCGGAACAGTTCCGAAGGACCTCAAGGGAGGGGTCATAGGAGGGACGCTCATCCAGGGCAAGCTGAAGGTCGACGACGATATTGAGATCGTTCCCGGAAGAAGGGTGGAGATCGCAGGCAAGCCCACCTATGAAAAGATAACGGCCAAGGTGGTATCGCTCCAAGCAGGAGGCAAGAGCGTCAAGGAAGTTGTCCCGGGAGGACTCATTGCGATCGGAACGGCCCTTGACCCGTCAATAACGAAATCCGACGGGCTGACAGGAAGGGTCGTAGGGGCGCCGGGGGCACTGCCGCCGGTCGTTCATGATTTCAAGATGAAGACGACCCTTTTGGACCGCGTGGTGGGATCATCCGCCGACCTTATCGTCGATGAGATCAAGAGCAACGAACCGCTCATGCTCAGCGTCGGGACCGCCACGACAGTAGGTGTGGTCAAGAGCGCAAGGGCAGGCTCCGCGGAGGTCGTGCTCAAGATCCCGGTGTGCATACTTCCGGGACAGAGGGTGGCCATATCAAGAAGGATCTCCAACAAATGGAGACTCATAGGTTATGGGATAATAGAGCAGTGAGCTCATGCAGACAGTGGTCTTGGATACTAACGCACTGCTGATGCCTTTTGAGATAAGGTTGAATCTGGATCTCGCACTGGCGGACCTTCTGGGAGAAGTGAGATGCGTAGTGCCGGGACCGCTTATCGGCGAACTCAAACATCTGGACCACAAGTTCTCGAAAGCGGCGTTGGAGCTTGCAAGGAAGTATGAGATCGTTCAGACAACCCTCTCCGGCGACGGCGCGGTCATCGAGGCCGCGGTGGCAACA
>WRJJ01000071.1 GCA_009778575.1 Methanomassiliicoccaceae archaeon | reverse complement strand
GAGGGGGCCGACAAAAAGGGGGAAACCGCAAGCCCCCCCTTTATGGCAGCCGCCCCCGCGGCTGCAGCCGGCGCCCCGGCCGCGGCGGCAGCCGCACCCGCAGCACCCGCTGCGGAAGAGCCGAAAGAGGAAGCAGTCAGCGAGGAAGAGGCTGCAGCTGGACTCAGCGCACTGTTCGGCTGATCTTACGGTCAAGCCCGACGTACAAAACCTTTTAACCCCAATTCTTTTAGTTTTTATGAATGCTACATCACATGTCGCATAAAAACGAAACATGCCCGATAATCATTAAATAGTGAATCACTATTGACTCGTTCAACGGACAGGTGGGTTTTATGGAAGAGGTTTTGTGTAACGTGGAACTCATAAAGGAGAACAACGATTACGTTGCGAAGATACAGAGCGAGCTGGGCGGCCTCAGAGAGTACAGGTCGGTAAATTTTGAAGAAGTGCTTGACCAGATGGTCATGGATCTCCAGGAAGAGTTCGAATCAATGTGACCCCGGTGATAAGATGACTGCGACCAAGATAAAACAGATAACCGAGATCTTAGATGTCCTCGCGGACGACAACTCGGTACCGAGGAACATAAGAAAAGGCGCCACGGACGCCAAGACAAGACTTCTTGACACGAAAGATGCCATGGATGTTCGTGCGACGAGCGCGATAATGATACTGGACGACCTTGCCAACGATCCCAACATCCCGTTACACGGAAGAACGCTCATCTGGAACGTGATAAGTCAGCTGGAGATACTCAGCCAATCATAATTTTATTAAAAAACTTAAGACCGGGATCACTCCCGGTAAAAGGTTCATTCCCATTCTATCGTAGCCGGAGGTTTCGTAGTGACGTCGTATACCACTCTCGTCACTTTATCTCCCAGCGTGTTCGTGATGCGCTTAGATATCGTTTCCAGCACTTCGTACGGTATATGAGCGGGGGTCGCTGTTATGGCATCCTTCGTCAGCACAGCACGAACGACCACTGTCTTCCCGTACATCCTTTCGTCGTTTATGACGCCGGTTGACCTCGTGGGAAGCAACGCGGCGAAGTATTGCCACGGAAGTTCCATCTTTTTGGCTTTCGACGCATTCTGCAATTCATCCTCCACCACGTAACAGGCCTCTCTCACGATCGCGATGTTCTCCGGCGTCACTTCGTCGAGGCATCTGACCGAGAGCCCCGGCCCGGGGAACGGCTGTCTTTCCGACGACCTTACGCCCAACGCCCTCGCGACCTGCCTGACGTCTTCTTTGTAAAGGTCCCATAACGGCTCAACCAGCGTCATTCCCATCTCTTTGGGAAGACCGCCGACGTTGTGGTGTGATTTTATCGTATCCTTCCCAGTAGAACCGGACTCTATCCAGTCCGGCGCAATGGTCCCCTGCACGAGATACTCCGCGCCGAATTCCTTCGCTTCCCTCTCGAACACTCTGATGAATAATTCGCCGATGACCTTCCTTTTCTTCTCCGGATCCGCGACCCCTTTCAGCGATGCGAAGAACTCCTCCGATGCATCGATCATCTTGAAGCTTATTTTCATCTCCTCAAACATGCCGCGGACCTCTTCGGTCTCTCCTTTCCTCATGAGCCCGGTGTCGACATAGACCGCAAGCAGCCTGTCACCGATCGCTTTGCTTGCGAGAGCGGCCGAGACCATGCTGTCAACCCCTCCCGAGCATGCTATTATCGCTTTGCCTTTGATCTTCGTTCTGATGTCCTCAACAGCGCCCCTTATGAAATCCTCAACTTCCAACATCGGAAACCACCTGCTCGGAATCTGCTTCGACCTTCTCTGCCATTTCTTTTCTGTACTCTTTCATCTTCGCGGAGAGCGCTGGGTCTGCGATACTCATCATCTCTATCGCGAGTATCGCGGCATTATCGCCTCTGTCGAGGCCGACCGCCGCCACCGGTATCCCGGGAGGCATCTGCACCACAGACAGTAAGGCGTCGAGGTTCACGCCTCCGCTGACCGGGACGCCGATGACCGGCTTGCATGTATGGGCCGCAACGACACCGGGCAGAGCGGCGGACAGCCCCGCTATCGCGATGAACACATCGGCGTCGGATCTCTCAACTATATCCCGCACCCTTTCGGGGGTCCTGTGGGCGGATGCCACCGATATCTCATAATTGATGTCAAATTTCCTAAGAAGGACCGTTGCCTTCTCCGCTACCGGCAGGTCGCTTTTGCTGCCCATGATAATGAAGACCTTTCGCATCGGAGAGCCCACTGAATGAAAGAATAAAAACCCACCGAAAGAAATCGGCGGAAGGGGTTTAGATAGAACTGCCGTTTAACTCTTGAGTACTACCACCAGGAAGATACCGATGGCGATAAGGGCTCCGATCAGGACGGCGATCAGGTTGATCAGCGCATCATACATCACGTCCCATGCGGGAACATCGCAGAACGGCTCTATGTCACTGAACCCTACCAAGTATGCCCACACAATGCAGACGATGAATCCGACAGCGAATATTATCCCGCCGTAGGCCCTGTTCTTTCCGGCTCCGAAATACGCCGAGAAAATACCTGCTATCATCATGACCAATGCAAATATGAAGATGATGATCGTCAGGAAATTCCAGATATCAAGTTCCATTTTTCTAAACCTCCGTTTAAGTTCGTTATTACGACTATAGCTGGCAGTGATACATGGTTGTTATTATTAAAGTTTTTACTTGAGAGAATGGCGAAGATACAACGGTCATCCGAGCCTTGCGCTGGCAGATGGCCTGCCTCCATATGGGAAAACTGCCAAAAAAGGATGCATCATTAAATATCTGCAATTAATCATTTTTAAACCAAACCCTATCATTTAAATATAAGATGCGTCTACTGTTCTATATAATATACAGCCTTTAGTAGAGGAATAGTGACATGGAATTTTTGGGGACCGTCGGAGAGACCGCAGACAACGGCATTGCTGTCGTTACGGGAACAGAAGACATACCCAGCATCGGAAATCCTGTTTTTGATTCCAACAAAAAAAGAATAGGGACTGTCAAACGCGTGTTCGGACCTATCAAAGAGCCATTCATTACCGTGGCGGTCGATGACCCCGCCGCCGTGAATAAGCTCAGAGGCAAAGACCTGTACATTACAAGGAGGACCCAAAATGGCAAAGATAAGAGAAGGAACAGAAGAGATTGAGGTCTGCCCTGAGTGCGGAAGCCACCACCTGGTGCGCGACTACGAAAGAGGAGAACTCCTGTGTGAAGACTGCGGATTGGTCCTTGATGACCAGTTCATAGATCAGGGGCCCGAGTGGAGGGCCTTCGATGTCGAACAGGGAGAGAAGAGGGCGCGCACCGGCGCTCCGATGACATATACGATCCACGACAAAGGACTCTCGACCGAGATATCCTGGAAGAACAAGGACAGCTACGGAAAGAGCATCCCCACCAGGAACAGGGCCCAGCTGTACAGGCTGAGGAAATGGCAGAGAAGGATCCGTGTTTCCAACGCAACGGAGAGGAACCTCGCGTTCGCGCTTTCCGAACTTGACAGGATGGCATCCGCGATGGGGCTTCCCAGGAACGTCAGGGAGACCGCCGCCATGATCTACAGGAAAGCGGTCAACAAGAACCTGATAAGAGGAAGGTCCATCGAAGGAGTGGTCGCAGCCTCCCTGTACGCCGCATGCAGACAGTGCGGAGTTCCGAGGACGCTCGATGAGGTCGCCAGCTCAAGCCGCGTCGGGAGAAAGGAGATAGGGCGCACATACAGGTTCATGACCCGTGAGCTGAAGCTGAAGCTCATGCCCACCAAACCTCAGGACTATGTCCAGAGATTCTGCTCGGAACTGAAACTCAGCGGAGAGGTCCAGAGCAAGGCGGCGGAGATCCTGAAGGATGCGTCCGAGAAGGAACTTACCTCCGGAAGAGGTCCCACGGGAGTTGCGGCCGCGGCCATCTACATCTCGTCGATCATATGCAACGAGCGCAGGACCCAGAGAGAGGTCGCCGACGTGGCAGGCGTCACGGAAGTAACCATCCGCAACAGGTACAAGGAACTGACGGAGAAGCTCGGCATCGAGATAATGCTCTGAACCAAACCCCTTCCAAAAACACCTTTCTATTTATGGCCTGAACCATTTGAATTCCAGATAATCCATGGGCTCGCCCGCGCGGCAGAACAGGATCTCCTTCTTTACCCCGCCGGATAATCTGACTGTCCTGGATATCTCGGGCCACATCATGACCTTATCCCTTGGAACGGAATGGACCAGATATTTTGCGTGGTCTTCCTCCGGGGACCCGTCGTATACTCGGAAATGCGCCCCGTACTTGAACCCGGTCTTCACCACCATCCCCCTCTTTCGGAGGTCCCTGAATGCGGCAAGCCTGAGATCGAACTCTTCCTGGGTCCTCATTCCCAGATCGGCGATCTCCTCGGCGGACATCCTTTCTCCGGATTGGGAGGTGACCGAGAGATCCCCCATCTCCATCAAGAAGCAGCACTCGATCATGGACAGCTGGAGAACGCTTCCCATCATCTTACCGTAATGCTCCCTTCCGTTCAAAAATCCTATCTGGCTCTCTTCGAACACAAGTACTCTTTCGCCGATGAGCCTGCCCTCCGCCGCGTACTTTGACGACGAGTGCGGCGAACTTCCGCCCGGATCCTTGGATGACATGTGGTAATATGTCAGGTCGCCTTCCTCGTCCACGACCCCGTAGAGCAGTTTCTTCCCTTTGCTCTCAGTGTGAGCAACCTCTTTCGAGAACACATCCAGGTCCAGGACCTCTCTTTCGGATACCGCCCTGACCAGATACAGCGGGCGGGAATTGCTCATGGTGAATCCTCTCGGAAAGACGGAGAGGTCAAAAAGTCCGCTCTCCGCTTTCACGACGAATCCGCGGTTCCTCATATCGCGGTACACCAAATATGATGTGTCGAACTTTTCGTGCTGCGTTGAGGAGTGGTTGAAAATATCCCCAAAGGACATGAGCGAACCGTCCTTCATCACCTGCAGCCTATCGCATTCCACCAGGAACGTTGCCTCGATGAGATCCAGTTCCAGACCTCCTCCGCTCACAGGATAGCCGAAGTTCCCTTTGTTGTAGATTTGGGTGCCTTCCTTCTGGTCCTCTATGACCACAGTGTCCT
>WRJJ01000070.1 GCA_009778575.1 Methanomassiliicoccaceae archaeon | reverse complement strand
TGCCAAGGAACCCTTGCCCCTGCGGCGACACGGATTCTCACCGTGCTTTGCTGCTACTCTCTCCAGGATCCTCGTTGGTACACGGTCCATAGGACCTCACGGCCCTACTTCTGCCCATGCACCACGCCCCCTTACCAGATTACATTTCTGCACTCTAAAGTATCGGTGTTCGGTTTAAGCCCCGTCCATTTTCTGGGCCCACAATCTTGACCGGTGAGCTGTTACGCTATCTTTAAAGGATGGCTGCTTCTAAGCCCACCTCCCGGTTGTCTTGGACTGCCGACGCCATTTCATATTACACTTGACCGAAACTTAGGGACCTTAACTTTAGTCTGGGTTGTTTCCCTTATGGCCACCAAGCTTACCCCGGATGGCCTTGCTCCCGACGTCTACGATGAACGCAAGTTCGGAGTTTGACAGAATGCCGAGGAATTTCTTCCCCTAAACACTCAATCGGTGCTCTACCTCACATTCGACCTCGATCGAGATCTAGCTGCGACTAGTTTCAGGGGGAACCAGCTATTTCCGGCCTAGATTGGCCTTTCACCCCTATACCCAAGTCATCCAAACGATTTGCACATCAGCACTGGTTCGGACCTCCACCTCCCCTTCGAGAGGCTTCATCCTGCTCAGGCATAGATCGACCGGCTTCGGGTATCCGCACCATTGACTCCAGGCGAGCACACCTTGCCCCTCATAAAAATTGCGGGCAATCGGTTTCCCTTCGGCTTCCTAATTGAATAGTTAACCTCGCCAATGATCAGAACTCCCTGGATCGTTTTTCTAAACGAACAATATAACACTGGTCCACCAAAAATTGGTTTCTTTCCTTTGATGCTATATAAATCTTTGACCGCATGGTTTCAGGTCTTTTAACCTCCCGTTAAGGGTACTTTTCAGTTTTCGCTCACGCTACTACTGCACTATCGGACTAGAGACGTATTTAGGGTTGGAAGTGAATGACTCCCGGATTCACGCGCGATATCCAACGCACGTTACTCAAGGACATCTAAAATTTCCATATCGACCTTCTTCTAAGGGGCTATCACCCTCTATGGCGTGACTTTCCAGTCAACTTTGAATCTTTCGACTTAGGAATAAAAGAGCCTTCAACACCACATCTCCCGTATGTTTCCATATGGGATTCAGTTTGCCCTATACCGTGTTCGATCGCCTTTACTAACGGCATCTCGTTTGATTTCTTTTCCTGCGGGTACTAAGATGCTTCAATCCCCCGCGTTCCCGATCATTACTGATCATTCCGAAGAATAGGAAGTCCCATTCGGTTATCGTCGGATCATAGGCTTCATGCACCTACCCGACGCTTATCGCAGCTTGACACGACCTTCTTCAGCGCTCTAGCCGAACCATCCCCCATGCGGCGTAGCATCGCCGCTGGCGTATGATCTAGCACACGTCCAGGTTGCGTATGATCGGTGATCACGGGGCTTTATCCGCCTCATCCTCCATTACGGAGCCCTTACACCTCTTCCCCGAAAGAGGACCTCTCCCCGGGTGCATGATTGTTAAGTCCAGGCTTATCTTTCAAAGCTAGGTTACTCCCGATGGAGAAGTAGTATATAACCACTACTACTGCAGCAGGAATAAGTGTCACGAACGGTTGTTCAGTGAACTGGAATATTCGTGGTTGTTCAACACGAATCACGCGATGGGCTTCATCGCGCAGACCCTTGTATTCAGGAATTGTATATAAACCTTTACACAAGATAACTATAGAGCGGCCAGCGTATGTCTGGCATGCCGCGGTATCATGGGAGGAAGAGGGTCACCACAAGGCTCGGGAACATCCTTTTGAGGTCTTGGAGGTCGGGATAGTAGAGCCTCAGGAAATCTTCTTTGTATATTCTTTTGTTAAGGATCTTTGACACCACCGCCGCCTCCGTCCTCCCGTCGATCTTCCACGCCCCCGTCTCGCAGGAGGTGTCCGTGCTTACGAAGATGGGGATCCTGAGCCTCATCTTCTCTATCTCGGTGCACTTCGCGGCGAGAGCCTCCAGGTCCTTCCTGTCAAGAGAGCACTTCAGACCGTCCTTTGTCTCGTACGTGTCATCCCCGGACTCCAGATGCTCAAGGAGCGTCTTCCTTGAGACGGGCATGTGGCGATTCATATCACGGATGATGTTCTCTATGTCCACGCTACGCAATCGGTGCGGCGGTTTATTATATGGCGCATGGCGCCGCCCTTACTTATCGAGGGGCATATCTTTTGAGCCTTGCTGATCCACGCTCATATCGCCGCCGGAGGTGCCTGCGGTCATATCTTCCTTTCCCGGTGCGGCCTTTCCCTGGGAAGGAGCGAATCCCACGTCCATCATGCTGCCGGCAGGGGTCTTTGACACATCGAACGAGCCCGTAAAGGCGTCATCATAAAGCCGGAAAAGGTCCCCGCTTTTGGATGTTGATGCCGGAGGAGAGCTGACCGCATCGCGGAATATCGCATACTCCATGAATTCCCAAGGTTTGCTGGGTCGATATCCTTCCTCTGAGAAATCTACGCCGTCCAGACTGTAGAACCAGGACATTATCTTGTGGGGGACCTCGATCGTCGTCTCCTTCGGCCTGGCGGGAATATTCTTAGGATATATCATGGCGACATTATCATTCTTTAAGACGGTGGAACCCATAGTGAACCCTAAGAGAACTCCCGTATCCTTGTCGATTACCTCCGCGCTTTCGATCTCCCAGTTGTCGTCGAAGGTCAGGCTGCGTTTTGACAGTGTGAAATAATCAATGTTCGTGTACGGGACCGGCCTCGGAAGGATGACCGTCTTAACATCCGTGTCGCCGCTGGAGAAATACGAGCCGATGACCGTCCTGGTATCCATTTTTCTGTCTTTGGAGACGATATCGAACCTGACGACGTCATCCGTACCCGCAAACATGCCGGATTTGGTTTTTATCCTCACGGTCAGCCTCCTGACGGAGGTTACCGTGCTGTGTCCGCTGTACACTGAAGCGTTAAGATAATCGTTCAGGTTCTTGTACCCTGCAACGCAGAGCTTTGCGGCCGACAGGCAATACGAGAACGCAAGATATTCCTTAGCGGGGTCGCCGTACGGGCCTTGGCGGATATCCTCATACGGGATCTTTGCGAACATTTTGAAATCGTTCTCCAAATGTTTATGAAAATCATCTATATCCTTGAACTCCCCATTGAAAATGCTGACGATATAGGCTGCCTTTGGCCCTTTAAGAAGTTCTCCCCCCGCGGCTGCGGCGGTCCCGGTCGTCTTTTCTTTTACGGTCTCCATGCTGCGGTCGCTTTCCTTCGCCTTAGCATACATGCTCTCTATCCATTTGTATTGGTCGGGATACAGTTTCTCAAATGCGTCCGCACCCACCGTCAGCGCTTTCAGCATAGCGAATTCTTTGAGCGCCGTGAGGTCTATCAAAGGAGTATTGATGAAATCATCTATCGCTTTTTTGACTGCATCTATGGCCCTTTTGAACTCTTCCAGCCACTTGGGCACCCCTATCAGACTCATCCAGTGTTTCTCATACCATTCTATCAGAGGTTTCCTTATGCTCAGCATACCGTCGCCGTTTAGGAGGCCCTGCAGCGCCGTCTCCCAAGCCTTCACCCACCCCAAGATGGCATTGTCGAAGTCATCCGCCCATCCCGAGAGATAACCCGTCCTTTCGATGCTTGTATGAAGTACCAGCTTCCAGTCCGCCTCATCCTTGGGAGGGTATTGAGTGACACTGCGCAGCAGATCCCTTATGACAGACAGGTGGCGGATTATCATGAATGATTTTTCATAGCATTCCATTATCTCGTCGGCACCTTTCTTGGTCTTGACATGTTTGTAGATGTTTCCGTCCCCTCTCGACACGGTGTATATTCTGCCTTCGATGCCCCTTATCTTATCCTCTATGCTCCCGACGTCGGAGAAGCATGTTGCCAGGAACTCCGCGGGTATCTTCACCTTACGTTCCACTTTAGGTAAGAAGCCGGAGTCCGACAGGAGGCCGTCCATATATCCCTCCACAGCCATATGGCGGTGCGATACCGAATCCTTAGGCGTCTCGAACCAACCTTTGGCGTATTCGTTCACGTAGGCGTGTCCGAACATGTCTGCGGCGTAGTGGGTCATCCATCCCAGAATGAAGGCATACACGGGATCGCGTTCTTTCTGTGGAAGCATGAGCATCTTATCGTACATGTACTCGATCCATATCCCGGAATCCTTCGGATGGATCACCATCTGGCTGAAGATTATGTCCGGTATGGTATCGCACCCGGCCGCGCCGCCCCTGAAGTATTCTTTGTACTGTGTGATCACTCTTTTTATGTCGGGTGTGACCGTGAAGGTGCGTCCCTTGAATGGGAACACCGTTTTCGGCGTCTTTATGCCGTTTGACTCATTGCCGTGGATCGCATCATTCCCGTACGGGCACGGCTCTCGGAGGGTACCGGAAACGTAGTTACCCTGAACGGGTGCGATCCTGAGTTTGCCCGTGCTCTCTATTTCTTTTATGATAAGATTAGCTATATACAGGTGCGTGAGAAGTTTCATCGCGTCCCGCTCCCGCGAAGATATCCTTTGATGTTCTCGATCTCTTTGGAAACAAGTACGGCGCGTTTTTCGTTGAGATGAGGGAGGATCCTTTCGAACAGTTCAAGAGCGCCCGCCAGGTCGCCGGCGTTCTCTTTTTTGATACCCGCTTCCAACGCCATCAGGGCGATCTTCCTGTGCAGTTCGCACGCGCATTCCCTCTCTTCGCACTGGGGGTAGAAACTCGTTGCCACCTCGATGTGGGTAAGGGCTTCGGCCACATTCCCTCTCATTACCGAAAGGTTTGCCAGGGACACCCTTATCATGCCTATCCCTTCGTTGTACTGGAACAGCCTGCACGTGCTCTCCGCGGACGCGAACATCTCCGCGGCTTCGTCGTATTCCCCCTTCATGATGAGGTTGACCGCTGAGTTGTTCATTCCTTTCAGCCCCTCTGCGATTATGACCACTCTCTCATCCATGCCGCTCCTCCTCTCTTCAACGTTCTTTTCTTTCCCATGGTTCAGTTATCCATTCCGTCATCGTCCTTTGATTTGGACTTATCCATATTGTCATCTTTCTTTGAGGACTTGCCGGAATCGTCCTTGTCCATGGACTTGTCCATGCTGTCATCTTTCTTTGAGGACTTTTCGGAATCATCCTCATCCATTGACTTGTCCATTTCGTCATCGTCCTTTGATCCGGACTTGTCTGAACTTTCTTTGTCCATGGACTTGTCCATGCTGTCATCTTTCTTTGAGGACTTTTCGGAATCATCCTCATCCATTGACTTGTCCATGCCGCCGTCGTCCTTTGATCCGGACTTGTCCGAGCTTTCCTTGTCCATTGACTTGTCCATGTCTTTGTCGTTTTTGTCTTCCTTCTTCTGACCGTCGCCCGCATCCTTGTCCATGGTCTTGTCCATGCCGCCGTCATCCTTGCTCTCTTTCTTCTTCTGACCGTCGTCGGAATCCTTGTCCATGGTCTTGTCCA
>WRJJ01000069.1 GCA_009778575.1 Methanomassiliicoccaceae archaeon | reverse complement strand
GCCTATGCCGGTGGAGAACGCATTGATGCCGCCGTATGTGCAGGTGTGCGAATCCGCCCCCACGATGAGTCTTCCCGGAGCGGCGAATCCTTCTTCGATCATGATCTGGTGGCACACCCCGCCTTTTCCGACCTCGAAATAGTTTCCTATCTCATGCTTTCTGGCAAAGTCCCTCATCTCTTTGGCCTGCTCCGCTGAAGCGACATCCTTGTTGGGAACATAGTGGTCCGGGATGAGCACCATCCTCTCTCTGAATATCTTCTCGGCACCTATCTTCTCGTATTCCCTGAACGCGATCGGTCCGGTTACATCGTTGACCATGACGTAATCCACGTCTGCGACAACTATCTGTCCCGCTTTGGCATCGGTCCCCGATCTGTTCGACAGTATCTTTTCTGCGATCGTCTTTCCCATTAGGCATTCCTCTCTCTTGCGAAATCTCTGTTTATTGCGGCCATCATTGCGTCCACCGATGTTTCCACGATATCCAAACCTACCGCCTTCCCGACCGCCAAGGCGTTGTCGTTCTGCACATTCTTGACCATGACGGTCACCTCGCAGATCGAGTCGCTCTTTCCGGTGATGGCGCTCAGCTTGTATTCTTCCATGGTTATTTTGTCGTTGATAGCCTTCTTTATTGCGTTGATGGCGGCGTCCACCGGCCCCACGCCCGTTTCGGCCGCGGTCCTTTTGTCGTTGCCGTTTATGGTGACGGTCACGACCGCCGTGGAAGTGGTGTTCTTTCCGGTCAGTACGGTCAATTCGTCCAGCGAGACGATCTTGGCCCTTGTGTTAGTCTTCCACATGATGTTATCGATGATCGCCAGCAGTTCCGCATCGTCGATCATCTTACCTCCGATGGCGATCTTCTTGATCATGGCCAGCAGTTCGGGCATATGCTCTTCGGGGAACTTTACTCCCAGTTCGTCCAGCCTTCCTTTGATGGAGTGCGCTCCGGAATGTTTGCCTATGGCTATCTCTCTGTTCGCACCCACCATTTCAGGCAGGAAAGGCTCGTACGTCAGAGTGTTGCTCATAACTCCGTGTACGTGTATCCCCGACTCGTGAGCGAAGGCGTTCCTTCCTATTATCGACTTGTTGCCGGCTATGCTGAAGCCCGTGACCCTTTCCACCAGTTTCGATGTCTGGGCGATCTTGCTCATATCCACCGTCTGGATGCCGTAGTTGGCGAACAGGTTCACGACAACTTCTTCCAGAGCGGCATTGCCGCACCTTTCGCCGATGCCGTTCATGCAAACGTGGCATATGGTCGCACCCGCATCGATGGCGGCCATGGAATTGGCTACGGCCAGACCCATGTCGTTGTGACAGTGCACAGATATCGGGATCTTCAGTTCTTTCCTCAACTCGCCTATCAGATGTCCCATCGCCCTCGGTATGATCACTCCCACGGTATCGGGTATGTTGACGGAATCGGCGCCGGCATCCTGGACGCTTTTCAGTACGTCGAGCATGAAGCCCAATTCGGACCTCGTTGCATCTTCGCATGAGAACTGCACTTCCAGGCCGTGGGCCTTTGCATATTCCACGGTCTCGACCGCTTTCGCTTTTACCTGCTCGGGCGTCATCTTCAGCTTGTATTTCATGTGCAGTTCTGAAGTTGCGATGAATGTATGCACCATGCCTGCTCCCGTGTCGAGGACCGCATCTATATCGGACCTCACGGCGCGGGCCAGACTGCACAGTTTGGCATCCAGGTTGGACCTGGCCAATTCTTTGATTATGTCCCTTTCCGTTTCGCCGGATGCAGCAAACCCGGCCTCCATGATGTCCACTCCGAGATCGTCGAGGGCAATGGCTATGCGTATCTTGTCCTCGGGGTTCAATGCGATCCCCGGAGCTTGCTCACCGTCCCTCAGCGTGGTATCGAAGATCTTTACATCCTTGATGGGGCCCACAGCGGAGAGCGCAAGCTGGTTGTACGGACTTACTGCCAGCATTTTTTCCAAATTCTTAGCGCTTTCACTGGTTTGTTGCTTTTTCATAAAAACCACCAAACCGTCATTGCTTTCACTGATTACTTAATAAGAATAAGTTCAGTCTTTAGCTTGAAGATCATTTTTAGACCTCTTGACGGTGAAACTCCATTGAAGAAAGTGTATTTAAAAGTTAGCAATTCATATTTCACTCCACATAGAAAAGAACATTATGTCTTCTTTGACAACAATTGTATCATTTTCATATATCAGGCCGTCATAAATCCACCCAATGAAGTCTTCCATTTCATATACTGTGCCACTTAAATCAAATGTGAAAAGAGGATTAGGTTGTGATCTTGGGTTTACTATGGTGTGCATTTGATTATCTGAGAAGAAATATTTTTTCGATAGGCCTGTGACGCCATCGAGGTATTGGACATAGTATATGTCTGCAAGAGAGAAGTTCGAAGTAATGTAATAGTTATCTCCGTTTTTCATAAACACGCCAGATGGCAGATATCCGAGTGGAAGTTCATAGCCACTGGATGCCTTGATTGTGAGGGCATCTTCTACTGTAATGGCGTAACTGCCTGGTTTGGAATGCGGTTCTCCGTTAATTGAATAGATAAGGTTCTTCCCAAAAGCAACGTTGTACTGATTTGGGATCCACACAGCATATACTAGCATGTCTTCGGATATGTATTTTGAACCCATTTGCCACTTGTCAAAATGATAAAAATCTCTTTGAGGGTTATTTGTGGGGAATGGGCATTCGCCATTACCCACAACAAAGAACGTTGCATGCACCTTGTTGTGCCCGTAGAAGTCGACCTTGAATATCGAAGGGAGGACCGCATCATCGCTGAACGAGAACCACCCGGACGAATACTTCGCTCCGCTCAGGCCCCTCACCGTATCAACATAATTATCCGGCAGGGAGTATCCGGATGATGCGGAGATCTTGAACCTGTCTTCAGGACAGACAAAAACCGTTTCCGAGCCCCAGCCGTCTATTTTTGTGTTGGTTCCCGCCGTGATCTTCAGCACCGAGGGGAAAACGATGCTTTCTGTGATGCGGTATCCTTTCCCTTCGGCCACGAACCGGCCCTTTATCTGGCCGTTGAATGTGTCCGGTATGCTGTACCCCTCCGCCGGCAGTATGGTGACGAGGTCTTCGACCGTCGCTTTGGACGAAGGGGCTCCGTTCACAAGGACGGAAATGTTCTTGCCGTGAACAACATCGAACAGGATCGGTTCCACACCGGTCACGGTAATGGCGTGGTCTCCTCTCACATCCTCTATCAGCACAATTCCTCCGGATGGCAGCTTCTTGTCCACTCCGTTCATGTGGATGGCGAAATCGCCGGTCTCCCTGTATCCCGGCAGCAGTTTGTACTCAAGAGTATACGATTCCCCGTGATGCACCCTTTCCGCAGACGACGTCAGAACGTACCCCGTCTGCGGATCCGGCAGGGATATGCTGTGTTCGCGTTTGTCGTATACTCCCACAACGGTCACGACTTTGTCCTCGGTGATATCCGCAAGATGTATCTTTCTCATCGCATCCAGTTTCATGGGGTTGCCGTTGACAGCGATGACCAGGTCGTCATCGATAAAATTTGGCATGAGGGAGTATGAGATAATCGAACTGCCGCCGCTGCCCACAAGCAGCGGGTCGGCGGAAATGCTGAACCCCACCTGTTTTTCCGGAAGAATGATGGCGAATACTCCATGACCGGCCATCATTGCATATAGTGACATATCCCTGTCCACCTTCAACGGCATCCCGGGCGGCAGGGTCGGGCCGGTCATATCCGGTCTGGTGTTCCACCCCACGAATCTTTCATTATCGCCGGCCGCATCCGCGACCCCGATGATCGTTATTGATGTTCCGGCAGCCACGGTGTTCTCTGAGACCTTGTTCCCGTTCTTGTAATATGTCAATGTGAATGTTCTCTCATCCTCGCTGTCGAGGATCAGCAGTGCTCCTGCCGCACCGATGGCCGCGGCAACTATGACGCCGATCAAAACGGCGGTCAGTGACCTGGATATCATGTTCTCCCCCCTTGTTGAGTCCGAACGGGAGCCCATCATCCGATAAAACTCAAGATAATGACATGATTGAAAAAGGGTTTAAAACACTACCGCAGGGGAACTCAATTTTCCTTTTCCTCTTCCCCGGCCGGCTCAGGTTCGTCGGCGGTCTCCTCGGGGAGATCCTCTTCCGTTTCAGGATATTCTTCGGCCTCCGGTTCCTTTTGAGGCGGCTGCTGTGCTTTATCCTTATCCTTTTTCTTTCCGCCTTTGATCCAGGCGTCCTCGTCGAAAGGTTCCTTCCCAAGGTTCCTTCTTTCCGATCTCTCTTCCGACTGCA
Organism: Methanomassiliicoccaceae archaeon; assembly: GCA_009778575.1. Taxonomy (GTDB): domain Archaea; phylum Thermoplasmatota; class Thermoplasmata; order Methanomassiliicoccales; family Methanomethylophilaceae; genus Methanoplasma. The sequence goes on along the minus strand of WRJJ01000069.1, from coordinate 1,754 downwards.
GGCCGCGGAGTTTTTCCTTGTCCCGTCTCTCAGCCTCTTTTCTGTGAGCGATCGATTCTTTCAGATCCGCCTTTGCCGCGGCGCGCTCTTCTTTAGGAAGGGCTTTGATCTCTGTTTTCCGGTTGGATTCGTATTTCTTTGCAAGGTACTTGTCGGTATCGATCTTTTTCTTAAGGGACTCGGTCTCTTCCTCTTTCGACCTTACGATCTTGGCGTGCCTGGCGGTCGCCTTCGGCTGGTATCCTGATGTGCTGCTCTCGGAAGTGTCCTTTTTTTTCGATGCCATTTTCGTACCTCTAAGGATCAGTGAATGCTAGATCCGTGCGGGTAATGACAATCTATCGATTTAAAGCTAACACAAATTGAAAAATAATGGGTTTGACGGCCGTCCGGAGACGGCCCAAAGGATCACTGGGACTTCCAGTATTTGTGGAGATTGCAGAGTTCCCATGCGACGATGTTCTTTGCATCCGTCTTGAAGAACGCTTCCGGTGCCTCTCCGGGCTTGAGGTATTTCCTCATCAGCACGCCGTCCGCACATATCTCAATGAACACGATGTAGTGTTCGGGCGTCATCGGGTGGGCGGTCTCTTTCCCTACCTTGACAAGCACGCCGCCATCTTTTTTCTCAATGTAAGGGACGTGTTTCTCGGCCGCGGCATCCGCGGTCTGAGGCGTCAGTTTCTCCATCTCCGCACCGCAGCAAACGGGGGCGCCTCCTCCTGCGGAGTACAGCCCCTCTACATAGTTCTTGCAGGTTGAACAGACATATATTGCTCTCTTCTCTAATTTTGACATGTTGATAACCATTACCTAAATCCTTTTTCTTTATATATTACACATTCGTTTCAACGGGATTCAGCGGGTTTTCAAGCTGAGGCTTTTTGTGCGGGAATTCAGTCATCAGGAAACCCGCGCAAAAGTAGACCGACCGCACATATTTTTTCGGATAATGTTGATTCGATTCAGCAACTTTCCGGGGCGGAACAGCACGGTCTGAAGCGGCTGTCATAACGTTGTGAGTAGCGGCAAAAGATGCCTGCAACCATTAAAGTAATACATTGTTTTAATACCATGTAACAACATACGCGGTATATATTATAGTAAAAGGGGGAAACGTGCACCAGAACGGGCTGAAGGCAAATAAAGTGATATGTGCGGTAACTGCCGTGCGGGATTCTCTTAAAACACAGCCGGCGCTTTCGAGCGGCCCCCTTAGTATCTTAAATGCATTTTATGGAAAAATAGCGCACGCAATGGAGGCGCGCATATGAAAAATATCAATAATGTAAAAACCAAAGAACGGAAGGTCCGGCAGTTGGTAATGGCAGCGGTGCTCACAACGGCATTGCTCCTTACGGTTGCGGCATTCGTAAGCACACCGTCCGCGGATGCGGCCGGTCAGAACAATTATTTCTATGTGGATTCAGGCACAACGCAATGGAACCCCAGCAGTTATTCGAATGTATACGGCGATCTGCAGGATGCCATTGACGCCGCATGGGATTGGCAGAACGCCAACTACAACAAACAGGCATATGTGCTTGTGGCCGCAGGCAAATACGAAGCGACCACCGAGTTCTCGATGAAGGATAATGTGACCATCATAGGCGGCTTCGCCGGGAACGAAAGCGGTACAGTCCCCACCAATATGCAGGACGGAGACCCATCGAACCTCTTCAACACTGTCTTTTGGACCGGCGGCACGACAAATGTATTCCATGCCGCTAATGTTGTCCAAACTGCCAGTTTGA
>WRJJ01000068.1 GCA_009778575.1 Methanomassiliicoccaceae archaeon | reverse complement strand
ATCCCCGTGACCATCCCGAAGTCGCCGCGTATTGTCCCGGGAGCAGATTCCTGGGGGTTGGTCTTCCCCATCATGTTCCTGCACACCGCGACCGCGTTATCGCCCTCAAGGATCATCGCGAGAACGGGGCCGGAGGTTATGTACGATATCAGCGACTCGTAGAACCCTTTCCCCTTGTGCTCGCCGTAGTGATTTTCGGCGGTCTCTTTTTTGATGACCATGAACTTCATCGCAACGATCTTCAGCCCTTTCTTTTCGAAGCGGGATATGATCTCGCCGCAGAGACCTCTCTGAACGCCGTCCGGCTTGACCATGAGGTAGGTCTGCTCAATGACCATATTATCACTCCTTCTTCTCTGCCGCTTTGAGACGTGCTGCTTTTTCGATGGCGGCCTTCTCGGTCCACTCCGTGGTCCTTGCCACCCTCTTGAGCTGTATCATGTTCTTGTAACACTTGTTGGTGTCAAAATTGAGTACTGTCCCATCCTTTTTCACGTACATCTGCCCCGTACCGGGTTCGATGTCGCTTCCGCAGAATGAGCACTTCCTTATTTCTGCCATGAGGATCACCTGCCCATTCCGAGCTTCCTGGCCTCTCTCGAGGTCTCTCTCAGCATGAGTATGTCGCCCATCCTTACCGGGCCCATTATGTTCCTGGTGATGATCCTTCCTTTGTCGCGTCCGTCTAAAACACGAACTTTGACCTGAGTGGCCTCACCTGTCATCCCTGTGCGGCCTATTATCTCCACAACTTCCGAGGGGATGCTGTCTGTGTCTACCATTCAAATCACCTTCACTTCTTCAGAGCTTTGACCGCGTTGGTTATCTCGTCGCAGATCGGCTTCCCTTTTCCCACATCGACGATCGCTATGGATGCCGTGGGTTTCTCGAGACCGATGGCGTTGCCGAGCTCCGCTTTGCTGGGAACGTAGACGTATGCTACATTCCTCTCCTCGCACAGTGCGGGAATATGGGCGAGTATCTCGGGAGGGTTGACGTCCGTCGCCATTATGACTATGGCCGCGCTGCCGCGCTCCACCGCTTTGGTGACCTCGTTCGTGCCTTTCTTTATCTTTCCGCCGTCCCTTGCGATCTCCGCAAGAGAGTATGCTTTGTCCGAAAGCTCTTTCGGTGTCTCAAACTTTACAAATACTGACATTTTAATTACCTCTTTCCGGTGCGAGCACCGTCATCATTCATCGGCTCTTAAAGAGCATCCGAGCAATTTCCTGTTAGTATTTATTATATTGCTTTGTCTTCGAAGATTTACGCACATGTTCTGTGAACGCACTTGATAAAGAGTAACAGAATGATGTTATGACGGCGGGCCTGAAAATAATTATATCACTGCCAACAATAACACAGCATGAGCCTTGAAAGGCCAGCGTATGCGCTCAGCCCGCCTTCCCGGGAGGAATGGGGCGTGCCGCATACATTGGAGGAATTTTCAAGGAGGGTGATGAACGGGCATGCTGAACATAGGAGAATGGATCTACGACCTTTTCGGTTCGAACGGGGAGTGGGGGATACTGCTGTGCATCTTCCTCATTTTCCTTGTTGACGCACTGATATTCCCGACCCTCCCGGAACTGTTCTTCGTCCTTTCGTTCATGTACCGGCCGGAACTTTCCTTCGGTATCGAACTTCTCGGCGTTGCGATCATCGCGGAGCTGATAGGAGTGGGGGTACTCTATCTGGTAGTGGGGCGCATCAATATCCCGAAGAGAATAGAGAAGATGGTCAACAAGTATCTTGACTTCCTGATCTTGGGGGACGAACGGCTGATACTGCTGAACCGCGTGGCACCGATGATACCATTCTGCGGGGCATTCATAAGGATCGCGAAGTGGAACATCAAAAAGTCGCTGCTGTACGTTGTGATAGGCTGCGTGGTAAAATACGGCGTGATAATCCTCATGAGCGACTTCTTCTTCGGTTATTTCGGAAGCGACGAGGCCCAGATATTCACGCTCATATTCGTGTTCGCCGTGATAGCAATAAGTTTCATACTGTCGGTACTTTACAAAAAGAAGAACGCGATAGGCTGATCTGACAAATGCTGCGGAACGATCGGGGCTGAGGATCATCCTGACTCTGCCGCCGCGTCGCGCGTGCGTTGGCTATGTCCTTTTCTGACGAAGAAAAGTACGATCGATAATATACCGATATATTCCAGAACTCCCCCTATCAGATATAGGATCGTTGCCGGGCTGAAGGATGAACCGGATGCCTGGAACCAATCGAACAGACTCATCACGGAGTCCAAAGACACCAGATCGGAGAAAGCGCCCATGGAAAGCGCAAGCGTGAAATGGCTCCCGAATACGAACAGCGCACCGCCTACGGAAAGAATGATCCAGCTTCTCATCAGGCCCTTTTCCGATGCGGCTATGTAAATGGACAGGAACGCCACCAGGATCAGCAGATACTGAGGCGTGGGCGGGAAGAGGAAGATCAGCGTCAATATTATGGCGGAATACATGAAGAACCTCTTATCCAGGTCTTTGGTCCCGCCTTTGTAAAGTTTCCATCCGAGGATGAAAGAGATGATCAGGCATACGATGTATACCGAGATCGCCGCCACGGACTCAAGACTATTGAACGTGGACACCACCCCGTCCGCGCCCACACGGGAAGTAATGAACAGGAATGCCTCGGAGAACGTTCCGTCCATTATCTGAGGCAGCATCAGGACAATGAAAGCAAATGCCGCGCCGAGCGCGGCCATGAGCAGGGACCTCTTGGCCTTTCCGTCGCTTTGGTGGTTCACGAGAAGATATGCCACAAGCAGGAACAGAAGGAAGATCGGGAAGAACTTGGTCATGAAAGCGAAGGTGAACAATATCCCCGCAAAGAACGGCCGGTCCTTGCGTATCATGATGACACACAGAAGCGCGAACAGGACCGCAAACGAATCGAACATCTCCGATACGGAGGTAACGGCAATAACAAGGGGGCAGAGGAACCATAGCCAGAGCCCGAATGCGGCCTTCTTCTTATCGCCCGTAAGGTCTCTCACTATCCAATAGATGAGGTATCCGACTATCAGATCGCTGATAAGGAACATGACCTTGGTCCAAGCGTTGAACGCCAGAGATGTCACGGTGGCGGTGAATCTCAGCATCCATTCGCTGGCCTCTACCGGGAACACTTCCGGTATCCTCATACCTAATACGTCCACGTTTAGGAACACTCCCTGTATTGTGGAATTCAGCGAAAGCATATACCCCCAGACCGGGGTGTAATAGTAGTTGTCGATAGCATAGAGGCCTTCGCCGATGCGGATGTTCCTGACGATCAGCGCCCACCCGTCGGAGTCATAATTTGGAGTTAACGGGAACAGTGCCAGTCTTGCCGCGATCCCTACCACGAGGATTATGAAGACCGGATTCATCACAAGAGCCCGCAGTGCGGGGCCAGGTTCAAATCTCATGAATGGCCCTCCCGTATATGGTATAATATCCGCCTATCGAAACGTAGAGCACTATGTTCCCGCCGTACCCCTGCGTATCTATGGAATCATGCACCGTTCTGTTGACCGTCCCGGTTTTGATCTCGATGACCTCCGAATAGCACGAGACCCCTGACGCGATCACCTGTGTGGCGTCATCATACAGGTTCCTGTTGCAGGCGCCTCCGAACACGCAGACCATACCGCCGCCGTACGGGACCATGGACACGCTCGAATATCCGTCCTGAGAGAACCCGATGGCCTTTGCCCCGGGGATCCCGTCCGTATTCAGGGCGAAAGCGACCCTGTTCCATTTCAGGTAAAGCCCGTCGGTGAGACCGTCCCCGTCTATCACTGAGAAAGCGATGTCCGTGCCGCCTGGGTTAATGCACTTTTTTCCGAAGAACAGTTCCTGGTTATCGTCCACGACGACGAGTTCTTCGTCAGTCGTATAGAACCGGCCTATGGGGCCGCCTAACCAGTACAAGGAGCCGCCTTCGGACAGCCATCTGAACAGCGGGTCCGCGGCGTTCCCTGAGTATATGCTCTCCGGCAATGCGTACGAAAGCACGACAAGTCCTTTAGAGCGCCCGTCCTCCGCCATAAGTTCCGCAAGCTCAGATGAATCGCATATATGCGAATCCATGATCCCCTTGCTGCCCAGCAGAAGGACCATCTGATCGGCGGCGTGGCCTATGTCGACCGGAGAGATGCCTGCCGAATCAACGGCCTCATCCATGAATTCATAGTAGCTCTCGTCTTTGTAGATGTAAATTGTCAAAGGGGCGGCATAGCCTCCGTTGTCAAAGGCCACTGCTGAATATACGGAGGATACCGAGGACGTTATCTGAAAGTCCACAGAATCTCCGTTCCGTTCCGCCTCGGCGCTGTAAGTATGCATTCCGGGCGAATAAGCGATGAACTCTCCAAAGACCACGGCAAGGCAGAGTACGATCGCTATCACGGTAGGCTTGTCGATCTTCATCCTTCGCTCCTTTAAAGATTAATCCCCACTAAACTTAAATGGCTTTCTGTAAAACGAACCGGGGACTTTTTGCTTTCAATATATATTGTTCCCTAAGAATCTTATAGAGAGACTGAGTTCTGCGACCAGATTCAATGAAAGCTTCATCGGTGATGTCTTTTTCAAAGAGGCCTGTAGTCCTGATAGTGGCCGCGGCGTTACTGATAAGATTTGTATTCATGCCTCTCCTGACGTATGATTTTGACATCTACCATTGGGCTTTGATCATATCCAACATCGACAGCGGGAACAATCTTTACGACCTTGACGGATACTACTATACTCCGGTCTGGGGGTATATCCTCGGATTCGTATCCGCCATACAGCAGTTCTTTGTCGACATTGGATCTATGGGGATCAGATTCACGGATATGCTTCCCCTGGAAGATCTTGAGTACCCATACCACATCTCGACGATCACTTCCATCGCGTTCAACGCCTGCATGAAGATACCGCTGATCCTGTGCGACCTTGCTGTCGGGTATCTCATCTATTGGCTCGTCAAACACCGTACCGGAAGTCCCAAGAAGGCCGCGTACGGGCTGGCGCTATGGCTCTTCTGCCCCGTTGTACTGTATATGTCCAGCGTTCAGGCCATGTTCGATACCTTCTCGGCCCTCCTGCTGCTGCTGACGGTAATAATGTTCTACAAGGACAAATGCTTCATCGGAGGTGCGCTTTTCTCAATGGCGGTCCTTCTGAAATTCTTCCCCGTGTTCTGCATATTCGTTCTTCTCGCATATGTTGCGGTCAAGCACAGAGAGGACGGTCAATTGAAAAGAAAGATGCTTGAGTCCATATTGGGAATGGCGGTGATGGCCTTCATACTGATGCTGCCGCTGATCCTGAACGGCCAGGTCGGAGATGCTTTCTCGTTCGTGTTCGGAAGGGCCAACGATTCGGATCCCATGGAAACGGTATATCTGCTGTTCAATACGGCGATAGCGATCCTCTGCGCGTTCTTCTTCGGATACAGGATGTACCGTTCGCCGTCGGACAGATCTGATTCGTCTATGTTCGCATACATCCTGTTCACGGTCGCGGCGGCCGTGCTGATGTCGACCACGCCGCAGTACGTCATAATCATAATGCCGTTCCTGATCCTATACATTCTGGCAGAAGACCGGGCATTTTTGAAGTGCTGGATCATTATCAGCGTCGCGGCCTTTTTCGCTGCGCTCGCACTCAATAATTACTCTTTGCTTGCCTCTTTGGCGGAATACACGACAATAGTCTCGCCGGATTGGCTGATCTCAGGGATGCAGGCACTGGAAACCGGAATATTCGGAATAGATCTGGTCTCTGCATTCGCAACGATATTCCAATTGATACAATATGCGGGAACGCTGCTTTTGATAATATTCGGTCTGGCGGATCTCGTCAGCGAAAGATATCCCACGCTCGGCGGCATCATCATGCGCGTTAAGGGAAGGGGGGCCAAGAATGAAGCATGATCATGTTATCGGAGTGATCGCGGCGGTGATCATCGCCGCCGTGCTGATAGGCGAGGTCGTCGTATACACATCGAGCACGGACAGTTTCGGGGTGGAGGCCGAATATGACGGTACCGACGGCAATTTGAGCTACTCCGTTTCGGT
>WRJJ01000067.1 GCA_009778575.1 Methanomassiliicoccaceae archaeon | reverse complement strand
ATTCGGAACAAGCTATCAATAATCTGCTGTCTGGCTTCATATGCTCCAAAAACAAAGACGTTCAGTCATATCTCAGGAACACTGCCGTTAAACACGAGATGGCCCATATTTCAAGGACATATCTTATATTCGACACAGAGCCGACAAAGCGGCTGGTAGCTTACGTCACTATTGCCAAGAGGTGTCTGACCATAGGCGATGAGGAAAACGACGAGGTTCTGTTAAAAAATATGAACGTGAACAACGGCGTTGCGCAATCATACTTGATCGGGTAACTGGGCAAAGTCGACGGGTACAGCAAAAAGGTTGGGGATTTTGCGATGAGTTTTGCGTCGGATGTCATTAGCGATGCCAATAACCTTGTTGGCTGCCGCACAGCACGACTGGACTGCAAAGATGCTTTGGTCGGTTATTACGAAAAGAAAGGCTTCACAACTTTTAACAAGAACAGCGAAAAGAACCCGAACAGAATGATAAGGATCCTCGCATGAGTGTAGAACATTGTTTCGATGAACGGAAAACGTAATAATGGAAAGTGTTGTCATGTCCCGTTAGGCAGGGGTAGCCAAGCACGGAAAAGGCGCAGGACTTAGGATCCTGTTCTTAGTGATACAAGGGTTCAAATCCCTTCCCCTGCACTAAAACACCACGGACAACGGTCGACCTGGGTAAAAAGGGATAAAGATGAGAAGAAAGGACAGGGAAGTGAGGGATAAAAGCGAGATACAGGAGATCATCCTTCGCTGCAAGACCTGTCACGTGGCAATGGTCGATGACGGTATGCCATACGTCGTGCCCCTAAGTTTTGGCTGCAGATTCCTCGAGGGGGATGTGCTTGAATTGTTCTTCCACAGCGCGCACGAAGGGAGGAAGATAGACATCCTCAAAAAGAACAGCAGGGTCTGCTTTGAAATGGCATATGAGGGAGAGCCCCTCTTCACGGAGACCCCATGCAACTCAGGATACTACTTCGGAAGCGTCATAGGGAACGGGGAAGCGGAATTCATTCACGATCCGGATGAGAAATGCGAGGCGTTATCGATAATGTTCAGGCACCAGTCCGGAAAAGATGCGATCTTCGACAGCGATCAGGCCGCCGGTGTCTGCGTTTTCAAGATCGTTTCCACCGACTTTGCAGGAAAAAAGAAACCCAGGCCGAATGCCTGAGAGATTGATGCGGGCATCCGGCGCAGTAGAGATATTATTCCACCCCTCGGATAAAATCCGATATCAGCGGGAACAGCTTTTCTGAATGGACAACATAGCTGGAATGGTTCTCTCTCGGGACGATGATAAGACTGCCGCGTGGTATCATGCTTGCAATATGTTCGGCGTGAGAAACAGGGGTGAAATCCCTCTTTGCTACGGTGATCAGTACCGGTATCTCTATCTTCGCAAGATCCTCGTCCGAGATATCGGGCTCCTCCAGCATCAGTTTCAGCAAAGGGTCTTTTTTGAATGCATTCCACAAGCGCCCCAGCGGGACGAATCCTCTTTTCACAGCCTTTGGGCTTTGGTTCGCACCGCTCGCAACGAGTCCGGACAGCATTCCCGGATATTTCGATGCGAGCATGAGGCCGATTATCCCTCCGTCGCTGAACCCGTAAAGCAGAGGCCTTTCGATCTCGAGTTCGCGTATGAACGCCGCAACGTCTTCCATCATATCTGAATAGTGAAAAGAATCCACCTTTCCGCTCTCCCCATGGCCTCTGGTATCGATGGAGAAAACAGTGTATTCGTCGACCAAGTCGCGGACGAGGCGGTCGAATATGCGGTGGTCCTCGCCGTTGCCGTGCAGAAGTATTATCGGCCTCCCCTTTCCTTCTGTTTCGTAGTTGATGTCAATGCCGTTAACATGAACCCGCATACTCCTTCATCCCCTCCGCCGTTCATATTCTTTGCGCGGGAACGTTGAAATGCGGGGCGGAAAGCCGTTGCGCATTCCACCCAATGACAGCAGATATAGTATTTTATCATAATCAGGAAAAAATATCCTAATATGGTTAAATATCATGTAATCGATTTTTCCTCGGACGTGGTCTATTGAGCAGCAAGATCATAGCAGCAATCATAATCATAGTTCTTGTAGTCGCTGGAGTGGGGGTAGGCTTGTTCTTCCTCAACCAAGACAAAGACAAGGAGATAAACATCCTCGCCGGGGTCAATACAGACGGATCCGGCATATACATTGACAAAAGCATAGACGTGAACACGATGTTCGACACCGACTGGAACCCCATAAAGGCGGGCTGGGAGGGAAAAGTGTTCGGCACACCGGGCATATCTACCATTCAGCATGTTCAGCTCCTTACCATCGTTGAAGGCATGGGCATGAGTTTCGCCGCGTATACGATAGGAGGAAATAATTCTGCACCCAACACAGTGTATTTTGTTTCAAGCATACCCAATGCGGCAGCGGCGTTCGGCACCGATTTCATTGACGGAGGTTCGCTGTGGCAGCCCCAATATGAAAAGATAGTGGATGACGCGACATCAAGATTCAAGCCTCTGGCGCTCACAAATGATCTCTTCCCCGGACACGCATGCTGCGTCATTGCAGGCTTCCACGGATACACCTCATGCAACGAAAACGAAACAGTCAGGTTCTTGGCCGCGTATGTGATGGCGGTCGACTGGGTCAACAATGCACTCAGTGCCGGCAGCGGCGAGGATTACAACAGGCTGGTCAGCGTCGCTAAGAACGTCGCAGGCGTTAATTTCACGGAAGATGAAGTAAAAGAGGCGATGGAAACTGTCATATACACCTACGGAGGAAGCGGCAGCGCGCCTCTTGCATATCTGACGGACCAGATACCGGACCTGGCGGAAAGCTTGGTCGAGCTGGGAGCAACGACAAAGACACTCGGAGACCTAGGATTCAACAATGGCGTCGAGTTTGCAGACAAGTTCATCAATGACAGTTTCCTCGTCAAAGCGCTCGAACTCATTGCAAGCGGCGAAACATATAGTGGATCCAAGGCCGATCTGAGGGTCGCGGTCATTGCCGGGGACATACACCAGATAGCCATACACATGGCAAAGGAACTAGGGTTCTTTGACGATTTCGGGCTGAATGTTTCGTTCTCTAACGCAACCAACGGGCCCGGTGTCGCTACCGCCATTCAGAACGGCGATGCGTCGTTCGGCCTTCTGGGAGCACCGCCTATAACGATAACGGTTATAAACGGAGAACTCGTGAAGGCATAATACAATGAGTCGGTTCCTTGGAATAAAATACGACGAGAATAACAAGTATCACAGGTTCGCAAGAACCGCAGTGATAACTGTTATCTCGTTGTCCATTTTCATCTTTGTATGGTGGGCGATATCCGTCATCACTGACAGTACCGCCATACCAACTCCTTTAGAGACCTGGGATGCCTTGGTGGACCTGTACCTGCATGGCGACAGGATGACCAAGATAAGTTTGGGTCAATATGTTTCGTCGAGTCTGTCCACCTTCTTAAAGGGATTCCTTTTAGCGTTAGCAGTAGCGGTGCCGACGGGGCTGATCCTTGGTTATTCAAAGATCCTGAGAGATTTCACAAACCCTGTCATTGAGGTTCTCAGGCCCATAGCGCCCATCGCATGGGCGCCGATATTCATGCTCTCTCTCGGCTACTCCATAGGACCTATTCTTGTGGTGTTCGTAGGTATCTTCTTCCCTCTGTTGACGAATGTGGTATTCGGCGTGAGGAAGATAGATCCCAATTGGATCGATGCGGCGAGAACGTTGGGTGCGTCTCAGCTGCAGATATTCTACAAAGTGATGATGCCTGCCGCCGTTCCTTATGTGATGAACGGCATCAAGGTCGGGTTGGGCGTAGGGTGGATGTGTATAGTTGCGGCGGAGTTATACGCTACGCCGCTTGGAGGTATAGGGTTCTACCTCGCGGAACAGGCGACCGTGGGCAACTGGCCGGGCGCTTATGCCGCGCTTGTCATAATAGGGGTGCTGGGTCTGCTGACGATAGGGGTCGCTGACTACCTCCACAGATTGCTGTCAAAGAGAATGGGGATGGAAGTATGAGCGAAGAACAAGTAACAGAACACACTTGGACGGAGTCCCAAGTATCATCCTCTAATGCTCACATCACCATTAAAGGCTTAAGGAAGGTCTTCAAAAGGGATGAGACCGAAACGGTAGCTTTGGAGGATTTCTCTCTTGATATCAAAAAGGGAGAGCTGATAACTCTCGTTGGACCGTCCGGCTGCGGCAAGACCACGATACTCAGGCTGATCGCCGGCCTTACCGACCCTACTTCAGGGGAGATATTGATAAACGGAAAGCCCTGCGCCGCCCCCGGAGCAGACAGAGGGATGGTGTTCCAAGACTTTGCGCTGTTCCCTTGGAGGTCCGTGAGGAAGAATGTGGAATTCGGTCTCGAAGTGGCAGGCGTCCCGAAAGAGGAGCGCCGCGAAAAGGCCGAGAGATACATCAAGCTCGCAGGGCTGGAAAATTTCATTGACGCGCGCGTGCACGAACTCTCAGGAGGAATGAAGCAGCGTGTCGGCATCGCCAGGGCGCTGGTAGGGCACCCGGACGTCATACTGATGGACGAGCCGTTCGGCGCTCTGGACGCCCAGACGAGGAACATCATGCAGGTCCAGCTCCTTAAGATACTCGAAAAGACCGACCAGACAATAGTGTTCGTCACGCACTCCGTTGATGAGGCCGTATTCCTTTCCGATAGGATCGTCGTCCTCACGAAACGCCCCGCCAGTATAAAGGAGGTCATCGACATACCATGGCCACGCCCGAGGGACCGCGCCGCTCCCGAATTCACCGCTTTGCGCAAAAAGATCCTGACGGAACTGGAAGAAGAGAACGTTATGAATTATTGAAGAACGAGGGGTTTCCCCCTCGTATTTTTGTCTTTAAGCAAGTTTCAGAGTGTCGTACTTGTACACCTTGTCCGGACAGGAGAACTGGCATCTGTAACACGCGGTTCCCAGGCAGTTCTTCGTTTTTACCGTCATCAGCTTGTCGTCTCCGACGGTAAGCGCCTTCTCCGGGCATTCTTTCTCGCACTTCTTGCATCCTGTGCATCCGGGCATGTATCCCTTCAGCTCCGTACCGATGTCGTGGATTATGCGGAGACCGCGCGCACCCAGGTCGGGTATGTCACGGGCCACCGCACGGATGACCTCGGGCGTTCCCTTGACCTCCGGCAGAGGCTGGATGTCGAACATCTCGTTGTACAGGTTGTACTTGTCCATTCCCATACCCTCATCCCAATACGCAAGCTCCTGAACGTATATCTGCTCGAAAATAGGGTCCGATGCGAACATAACGTGATTGGCCCTTATTCCGTCGGCGATCGTCTGAAGCTCGTCGAGAAGCTCCGGTTTCCTGAGTATGTCAGTGGCCATCGCAAGCGACGTGTTGCCGTATTGGTAGATCTTGTCGCACGAGGGTGGCAGAAGACCGACCTCTCTTGCTTTGACCGCATCCACATACGTTCCGGACGCTCCCGCCATGTACATTATTTTGAGTTCATCGAACTTTATCCCCGCCGTCTCGACAAGGGTGAAATGTCCCGCCCTCATGGCCCCGATGGCCTTGCACGCTTCGGAAATATCCTTTGAATCAATGTAAACCCCGTCCTGGAAGAACATCTTTTCATCGCTGGTCGTGAGTTTTCCTTTTATCCAGTTGTTTCCCGCGAGTGCGGCGGCGACCGCGGCGATGACCCCGGTCCCGGTGATGCCCTTTGCCTTACCGTGCATAGGTCCCTCTTCAGCTATCATATTGAGGTTGAAGTCGACCTTGTCCCCCGGCTGGGGCATTATGTCATCATCAAGCACCATGCATCTCCACTGGGTGTCATACTCGAGATCGCTGATCGCACCCGGTCCGGCGAGCATTCCGTATTTGATGGACTGTCCTTCCATCGCAGGTCCGGCGGCGGCCGATCCCGTGTAGATGTCATCGCCCACTTTCAGCGCCATCTCGGCGTTCGTTCCGTAGTCGGTGACCATGCAGTTGTCCTTCTGCTCCAGGAATCCGCTCTTATACATCATCGCAAGCGCGTCCGCGCCTATCTCGTGCCTTATGGACGGCGGGACATACAGTTCGCAGCCGTCCGGAACATCCATTCCCACATCCACGGCGGAGAACACTCCGGCGTTTCTGTCCAGGGTCTCGATGCCCCTGGCTTTGTGGGCGTTCTTTCCGGCAAAAGCGAGATCGTCCACGGGGATGCCTTGGAACAGCGAAAGCTGTATCGGGTTCCCGCAGATAGACACTTTCTCTACCTTTTTCAGATCGATGTCAAGGGTCTTGATCACTTTGTTGACGGTGTCCATGACGATCTTGTGCGCTATGTCCGTTCCTATGTTGATGCAGAACGTCAGGTGATCCATTATATTGGCACCCGGCAGCGGGTGGCATTCGGTCACAGACGTGGAGAGTATCTTTCCGTCGGAAAGGTCCACTCCGTGTGCCCTCGTTCCGCTGGTACCCATGTCCAGCGATATTCCGTAGCTCATTTCTTCCTCCTCCTTAATTTATCCAAAAAAGAACCCTTT
>WRJJ01000066.1 GCA_009778575.1 Methanomassiliicoccaceae archaeon | reverse complement strand
ATAGGATAGCATCCTTCTCGCAGCAAAGCCAAAGATATGTCTCTTTGAAAGAACCTACATACGTCATCCCCGAAACGATAAGGGCCGATCCCGCCTCTCTCGCTCTGTATGAGAAGATGATGGAGGAGATATGGGAAGCATACGGAAAATTATCGGAGACCATACCGGCCGAGGATGCAAGATATCTCCTTCCGAACGGGTGTACCACCAACATAACGATAACGATGAATGCCAGAGAACTGCACCACTTCTTCTCACTGAGATGCTGCGAACGCGCCCAGTGGGAGATAAGGGAGCTGGCGGAAAGGATGCTGGCACTTTGCAAAGAAGTATCTCCGGCCATTTTCGGGACAGCCGGTCCTCCATGCACGAGGGGGCCGTGTCCGGAAGGAAAGCTGTCCTGCGGACACCCCCGCAGACCCAACAAAGCCTTTAAATAAGGAATCCACTTAATCGGGTTCAACATCGGTGAAAGAAATGGGAAGAATAAGGCCCACATACATCAAGAGGGTTTCCATCGAGCTCCTCAACAAATATCCCCAGGCATTCAGCAGGGATTTCGAGAAAAACAAAGAGATGGTGAACAACCTCACAGACGTTTACTCGGTAAAGATGAGGAACAGGATAGCAGGATACATAACACGCTACCTGTCGCGCCCGGAAGTCTGAAACCTTTTAACATAACTCGGTTTTTCCGCGGAAATATCCGCCCGCGTGGGGTAGCTTGGATATCCTGAGAGATTGCGGATCTCTTGACTCGGATTCGAATTCCGGCGCGGGCACTCACTGCTTCTCCGTTTCGTCCTTCCACACACGTTTTGTGATCTCGACATCCCCGGGCGGCAGTATCCGGGAGATCTCCTCTTCGGGCACTTTGAAGTCCTTCGCGATCTCTCCCGATCTCCTTCCGCTCTTCCCTCTTCCGGGACCAAGGATAAGATATCTTTCGGAATCCTTGAAGAGGTCCGCAGGTCCGCACATGATCTTCCTCGCGCCTTGATAAGATATCTCTCCTATTCCCAATTCCATCTTCAGGTGGTATTCGTAGTTTCTTTTCCCTCTTACGATGAATGCCCCTCTTGGAACGAACTCTCCGGGGTTAGGGGTCTTGCTCACCTGGTCCGGATAGGCCCAGAACGCAGCTCCCTCTGGAAGTGCGGCCACCCATGCTTTGGACTGTGCCAGAGCAAAAGCGCATGTCTCCCTCAATTCCTCGGGGGTGGCGGAATACCCTTCCTTCAAGACCACGGAAGGGGCGCCGTGCACATCCGCATGGGCGAACACGTCCTTCTCTTTCAAATGCTTCTTGACCACGTTATCGTTGGAGTGCGCGTCCCTTCCCGCGATCACAAGTTTTCCGGAAGAGGTAATGAACCATTTGTATCTCTCGAACCAGAACTGTTTGGTGGGCTGGGCCTTGTTCAGCGCCAGGGCCTTGGCCTTATCCAGCCCCTTCTGCCTTTTCTCAAGCCCGGCCAAGCTCTCCTTCAGCGCATCTTCCGCTCTTTTCGCTTTTTCCGCTATATCCTTGCTTCTTTGATAGATATCGGAAGCGTTGGCGTCTATGCCTTTGGTATAGTCCAGGGAGACCTTCAGTCCCGAAACGTCCGCAGAAACAATGTTCTTGGAAGGATCGATCCCCATGACGAAAGATATCTTCATGGCTCCTTCCGCAAGCTTTTCCCAAGTGAGCTCTTTTGATTTCTGCCCGAGCACGGTGAGGAGCTCATTCACTTTCTGGTATTCCATGTATATCGCATCGGCCCTGTTCTTGAGGTCCTCCGCTTCTATTCTGTACTCGTCGATGGTCTCGGTCTGTTTCTGTATCCTTTTGTTGAGCTTCTCTACCTCTGGGTCAACGTACGTCTCCTCTTCGTTCTGACCGATCTCCTGCATAAGTGCGTCTATCGCCAGAGAGATGCTAGGCACCCTTTGGGACTCCGCGTCGCTGTAGATCTGCAGATCGACGGGAGCGATATCCACGATCGCCCCGTCCTTCCTGAAGACGGTGGGCTCGCCGCTTTGGACGACGCAGCCGGTGATCTCTTTGAGGGAGGAGTACATTTTGTTAAGACCTTCGGCGCCGACCTCTTTGGACGGCGTATTCTTGTCTATGCCGGTCCTCTTGCAGACCTCCTCTGAATACTGGCCTCCGATGTTCACAACCGTTGCCAGCGTCCTTACGGTGTCTGAGTCGGACGATCGGAACGTTTCTTCGAACTCTTCAAAAGAGGATGTGATGGGATCGAACCTGGTCTTCGGCATGACATATTCTTCGCCCGGGCGGGTGGAGCGGTCCCTCCATGTCTTGTGGGTAAGGCAGTTGACTATCTTCCCGTCCTGCACGAGCAGAACGTTCCCGCCGCCGAACATCTCGAAGATCAGTTTGTATTCGGCCTCGGCCTTGAGGACCTCCGTGACGGTTATCCTGTCGAAGCCGACCTGAATGGTCTTTCCTATCCTTGCGTTCGTGATGTATTTTCGCAAGAAGGTCGCGAAAGATGTAGGGGTCTCCGGCGTCTCCGGGCGGTTGGGTGCCAGATACAGCCATTTCTTATCTCGGAAGAACAGTTCTCTTTTGCCGTCTCCCTGTACGTTAAGCCGGAAAAGGACATTTCCCGCGCCCCAATGGAATATCTTGTCGATGTGCGCTCCTTCCAGCGATGCCATTTCCGAAACAATGGAGCGGACATCGAAAGAGCTCATCTCCTTCTTCATAGGGTAGGTTATGTAGGTAATGAAGATAAAGTTTCTTTATTGGGCCGTCTTTCCGCCGGCCGCCCCCCGGATGTCCAGAAAGTTTTATAACAGTGTCATCCTTGACTATTTTCACAGGCCGCTGTGGCTAAGGGGTATAGCGACGCCTTGGTAAGGCGTAGGTCGTGGGTTCGATTCCCATCAGCGGCTCCATCCGTTCTTCTTATGGGGCACTCAGGACATTTTGTAGAATACGAAACCGGACCAGATCTTCGGGAAGAAGAATGTCGTCTTTTTAGGGGTCCTTATTCCCCTCATTGAAAGGTTCCAGATAGTGCTGAGGTCAGGGTCGTTCAGAACGATGGCGAGGTCGTGCTTCCCTTCTTCCATCATTTTTTTCACGTTGGAGAACTCCGCTTCGTATTCCACAGCGGACCTGCCTTGGTCGTATCCGTAGATGCCCTTCAGGATGATCTCCTGCACAACATACGTGTCAAGCTTCCACAGTTCATCGCTTCCTTTCTCATAATTGGCAAGGAAGCGCTTTCCATCTTTGAACATCAGACCCATCATCCAATCGTTGAGCTCGGATACCATCCGTTCTTCGGAGACCTCTTCCGTCCTCAGCGACTGGAACAACATCTTCTTGGCATCCTCTGCCGATACATTCGGCGAATCGACCAATCTGTGCGTAGGCCAAACGACCAATCCCTCATCGTCCGCGGCGACAAGCGTCGCCAGGACGTATCCTTTCTTCTCGTTGCCGGGGTTCTCCAAGGAGTAGTTCAGCGCCGTTTCGTATCTGTGGTGGCCGTCCGCTATCAGCATCTTCTTGTCCTTCAGTTCGGACACGATCTTCTTTTGTATCTCCGCGTCATCAATGATGTGGAACCGGTGGTCGACGCCGTATTCGTCCATGTATCTGTAGACAAGCTTCGCGGAGTCGTTGACCTTACGGTCGAGATCCGGGCTCAGTCCGTCAAATATGCCGAAAATGGACTCCAGATGGGCCTCCATATCTCTGAGGAGATTCAAACGGTCCTCTTTCACTTTGGAGAAGGTCTCCTCGTGGGGTATTATGTTCCCTTCTTCGTAGCTTTCCGTTTTGAGGATGCCCACCAGCCCCCTCCTCGTCTTTGTTACTCCATGGTCGTCAAAGACCTGTTCGTAGAGGTAGAAGGAGTCCGGATCCTGCCTGAGGCTTCCGTCGGATATCATCCTGTCCAGTTCTTTTCTGGACCCCTTATACCTTCTGTCGACGTCCGGCTTCAAGGTAAGGTTGGTAACGTTGTTCTTGCGATCCTGGAGCATTCTCAGGTATTCTTTCCCGATCACGTCATAAGGAGGAGAGATGCGGTCCTCTATCCGTTCATCGCTCTTCAAGGTCGGCCTGTATCCTGGGAATGGAAGAAATATAACCATTTGATCGCCTGACCGATGTTATACTTTGTACCTTATATCTCTTTCTATATCGGCGCAGGAGGCCGTGAAAGGAATCAGCATATCCGGGGCACAGGGTCTCCGGAAGGAGGCTCCAAGATCCTCCTTCCTCCGATCTCTGTCCTCATGATGACCCTTTCTCTACCTTCTTTGACAGTGCCGATTATCGCGGCGTTCCTGCCTTCCGGTGTGTTCTTTATCGCTTTGAGGACGTCCTCCGCCATGTTCGGCACGCACCCGATGATCGCTTTTCCTTCGTTCCCAATGCTGAGGGGATCTATGCCGAGCAGATCGCAGGCGCTCACCACCCCTTCCCTGAGGGGGACGGAGGTCTGCTCGATCTCTATCTCAACGTGAGACTTGGAGCACCATTCGTTCAAGGTGTTGGCAAGGCCCCCTCTCGTGGGGTCCTTCATGGAAACTATCCCTCCCGCTCTGAGCCCTTCCGCTATCATCTTATTAAGAGGGGCGACATCGCTTTGTATCTCACTCTCAAAACCATAGCCTTCTCTGAAAGAGAGCAGGGCAACGCCGTGATCCCCGAGGGTCCCCGAAGCTATTATCACGTCCCCCGGTGCAAGGTTGGAGTCGGTGCACCATCTGTCCTTTACCTTTCTGTACTCGGAAGCGATCCTCAGGTCATTATCCAGAAGCTCGGATCTCCTGCCGATCGCGGAGGTGGTGATGACCATCTTATCCAGCGCACCGGAGCCCATGACCTTCGTGTCGCCGGTGACTATAGGCACCCCGCATTCCCGCGAGGTCTTCCCCATGCTTTCCATGATCTTATCCACTATCTCTATCTCCAGCCCTTCTTCCATGATGACGGAGCACGCGATGGCCATGGGTACGGCACCCATCACGGAGATGTCGTTCACAGTTCCGGAAACGGATATCCTGCCGATGTCCCCGCCCGGGAATATCAGCGGATCCACGGTGTGCCCGTCAATGGTGAACACTATCCCGTCAACAACGGCGGAATCGTCCATCGCATCCAAAGGGACATCCGCTCCGGCCTTGGGAAAATGGGATAGGATGTGCTTGGAGAGGAACTCCTGCATGATCTCCCCTCCCGCTCCGTGGTTCATGACGATCTTGGACATCGGTTGTGAATAGAATAGCCAATATAGGTTTTTATCCTTAATCAGGACTAAATAATCGTGAGTGTTCTATGTAAAATGGGCCCGTGGGGTAGAGGATTATCCTTTTAGCCTTCGGAGCTGAACACCCGGGTTCGAATCCCGGCGGGCCCACCAATTCCAATACGACAAAGGTCATTTTTGGGCCGCTTCTCAGAGCCCGAAAGGTGTTGAGGGACAGCGTCCTCCCGTTCCTCGCTTTCACTTCTAGGGGATGATGCCGTCATCATTCGCCAGAAGGAATTCTATCTCCTGCCTTCCCTCCTCCGGCCAGCTCTTAAAGATAGGCCAATAATTCATTTGCTTGATGTCGAGGTCAGGGTCCAAAGCTGGTAGTGAATCTTGTCCAAAGCTGGTAGTGAATCTTGTCCAAAGCTGGTAATTACATTAAACATTTGATATATGGGCAATGGGATATCGAACCTGTGAGAGAGGAATATCTGAAAAGAATAGCGGATGAAGAATTGAACACTGCGCTCGAATATGCTGGTGCGGTTCTGATCGAAGGAGCGAAATGGTGCGGAAAAACACGTACAGCAGAAGAACGGGCTGCGAGTAGTATATATCTTCAGGACATAAACAAAGTTGATTACTATTCGCATACACTTGAGACGAAACCATCAGAACTATTGGAAGGAGATACCCCGAGACTGATAGACGAATGGCAGACCGCGCCGAAACTTTGGAACGGTGTTCGTTTCATCGTAGACCAGCGCGGTAAACCGGGGCAATTTATTCTTACCGGCTCATCGGTACCTTCGGACGACAGCGCACTTCATACGGGAACTGGACGGTTCGCGAGGATATTGATGCGTCCGATGTCATTGTTCGAATCGATGGAATCCAACGGCAGCGTTTCATTGGCAGACCTTTTCAACGGCTCGGACATTAAAGGGAGATCTTCGCTTACCATAGAGGATTTGGCATTCGCACTGGTAAGAGGGGGATGGCCCGCTTCGGTCGGTAAAGATAGACCGATCGCATTACGTTATGCGCGTGATTATGCCGAATCAGTAATAAAGAGCGACATATCACGCGTGGATGGTGTTGACAGGAATCCTGAGCGCGTCAGTAAACTGATGCGGTCTCTCGCACGCAACGTATCAACGACGGCGAGCGCGAGAACAATTGGCAGTGATGTCACGGGTAATGGCAAAGAGGATCCAATCGCAAACGAAAAGACAATTGCCTCATATATCAACGCACTGAAACGCATCTTCGTGATCGAAGATCTTCCTGCATGGAGTCCGGATATGCGCTCCAAGACACCTTTAAG
>WRJJ01000065.1 GCA_009778575.1 Methanomassiliicoccaceae archaeon | reverse complement strand
AGAGGTCCAACCAGAAAGTGCTGGTTAAGCTGAACAGAGATCCCTTTGTTCTCGCTACGGGGGCATCCGAAACGGAACTTCTCGGCGATGTGAGGCACGATCCCTACGGAGGCCACGAGAAACTCGGCACCCCCGCATACGAGAGGGTAACGGCGGGTTCCATCCACGAGGCGCACGAAGGCGTACTTTTCATCGATGAGATCTCTCATTTGGGGCATCTGCAGAGGTTCATTCTGACCGCTATGCAGGAAAAGAAGTTCCCGATAGTCGGCCACAACCCTCAATCCGCCGGTGCAAGCGTCAAGGTGGATGACGTGCCTTGCGACTTCATATTGGTGGCCGCATGCAACATACAAGACCTTGAGAACATCCTATCGCCGCTGAGATCGAGAGTGATCGGAGGGGGATACGAGGTCTTAGTGGATACGGCCATGCCGGACACCTCCCGCAACCGCGCCAAGTATGCCCAATTCGTTGCCCAGGAGGTCATAATGGACGGCCACATACCCCATGCCACGATCGGTGCGGTGGAAGCGATCATTTCTGAGGGAAAGCTTCGCGCAAGGTCAGACAACCAACTCAATTCCCTTACACTCAGGCTAAGGGAGCTGGGAGGCCTGATAAGGGCGGCAGGCGACATAGCCGTGATGGAAGGCCTGCCGCTGATAACCGAGGACCTCATAAAAGAAGCAAGAAAGAGGTCAAGACCGGTGGAAGACCAGATCAGAGAAAAGTACGGTTCGTATATGAAAGGGGTTTCCAAAGACGTTTCCAGTGCGCAAAAGGAAAAGTCGCAGTACTATTTCGAGAATGAACACATGGACGACCAGATGTTCAACTGACGGCCTGCAAATTAACCAAGTGGATGTTCATCACTTAGGGAATGAAATGCTGTCACCCGCTAATTCTAAGATCTCCGATATTTTGAACGGCTGTCCTTCTATCTTCTTTGTGGCCCTCAGGTGCCCTCTTTTTGCCGCTACTGCATAGTACTTGTAAGCAAGGGCCATGTTCCTTTCCATGCCCAGGCCCTCCTCGTACATCTCTCCCAATTCGAACAGCGCCTCAAGCGCGTGTGCATCGGTCTCATATGTTCTTGCGGCGGATTCCAACAGGACCTTTGCCTTCATGGGGTTCTTTGTCACTCCCGGTCTCCCTTCTTTGTAGAACTTGCCCAGACGGAACTGCGCCTGCGACTCGTTCTGCTTTGCTGCAAGATCGTACCACTTTGCGGCCTCTGCATAATTCTTCTCGAACAGGATGACATCATACATCTGGCCGGTCTTGTACTGGGCGATAGCGTTGCCCTGTTCTGCGGCCAGCCTGTAGAGTCTGAAGGCCTCTCCGTAATCCTGATCCACGCCTATTCCTTTTTCATACCTGTAGCCAAGGTCTGTCTGCGCTATCGCGTCGCCCTGATCCGCTGCAAGTTTATACAGCCTCACAGCCTCTCTGAGGTCCTGTTCTACGCCTTTGCCTTCAAAGTACATATATCCTAAATTGGCCTGCGCCCTGGCGTTGCCCTGATCTGCGGCCAGCTTGTACAGCCTCACAGCCTCTTTGTGATCCTGTTCTACGCCGCTCCCCCGTGCATACATGAAACCCAGATTGGCCTGCGCGTCCGCGTTCCCCTGATCCGCCGCAAGCCTGTAAAGTTTAACGGCTTCATCGTAATTCTGATCTACGCCTTTTCCCCAAGCGTACATGAAGCCCAACAGGGCCTGCGCCCTGACATCGTTGCCGTTGGCGGCAAGGTCGCACAGCCTGGCGGCCTCTTTATAGTCCCGCATCACGCCCTTGCCTTCGAAATACATTCGGCCGAGACAGGATTGAGCTCTTGTCAGCTTCTGGTCGGCGGCGATCTTGTAAAGCCTGACGGCCTCTTTGTAATCCCTTTCCACGCCGTTCCCGTTCTCGTACATGAAACCTAAGTTGGCCGAGGCGCTTGCATTTCCCTGTCCGGCGGCCAGCCTGAACAGCTCAAGAGCTTCTTTGTTATTTTGCTCCACACCCTTTCCTCTTGCATACATGAGGCCGAGATTGTTCTGTGCGTCGGGGAGCCCTTTGTCCGCGGCGAGCTTGTATAGCCTTATGGCCTCCTTGTAGTCCTGCTCCACCAATTTTCCCTTTTCACACATGAGACCAAGACTGCTCAGCGCTTTAGGGTCCCCATTATTTGATTTACTCAACACATCCAACAATTCTTTAAAGGTGTCGTTCAGCATTTTTTTCACCTAAGGGTGGGATGGGCTTTTAAAATAATAGTCTTTTGTTTGGAAATTTTTTATTGAGGCAAAGCACTCCATGTTGTACTAGACGAAAAGACTTTCAAACCCTACAACAGATATGTCTTTATGGCCGTCAGAGAAGTGAACAAGCTTGTAAGGGATAAGATACCCGCCATTATCATAGAGAATGGAGAAATGCCGAACGTCAGAATGCTGGATGACGATGAATTCCTGGAAGCGCTGAACAAGAAACTCCTCGAGGAGGTCGAGGAATACCGGCAGAACATGTGTTTAGAGGAATTGGCTGACATTCTGCAGGTGATCGCATCGATCGCGGAGATCAAAGGCGGAGGAATAAAAGAACTGGCCTATATCAAAGACGAGAAGGCCATCGAACGCGGCGGCTTTGATGCGCGCTTTTTCCTGGAATCGATCGACGATATGAAACGATCATGAGTCTCCGCGGACGCTCCGCAGCATCCTTACCCCATCAGTTCCGTCCTGATAGAAGCCTTCCAAGTATGCTATGGGGGTGAATCCAGCCTTTTTGTAAAAGGATATGGCTGCGGCGCTCGTACCTTTCACCTCAAGCTGTATGTACTGTTTGCCGTCGATCGATGCGCGCAACCTGAACTCTTCCATCAATCTGCTTCCGATCCCTTTTCCTCTGTATCTGTGATCTACCGCAAAGAGAGGGACCGTGGCCTTGTCGGGAGTAAGTCTGGCCCCCGACAGGAACCCGATCACATGCCCGACATCATCGACCGCCACCAGCTGGCCGCCCGGCCACCCCGAAATAAAAAAATGGAACACCTCTTTCAGATATCTCTCTTCGAGAGACAAGCATGCGATCTCAAACGCCCTGTCTATGTCAGAGACGGTCATTTGCCTTACATACATCATCAGAGGAATGGCATCAGGGATTAATAGTCCTCTTTCTGATCAAGGCCGCAACGCCTCCCAGAGCCGCCAGGGCGAAGGCAACGGCCACCCAGATAAGGTTGGACCCCGCATCATTCGTTGGTGCCGCTACCGCTTCTGCCGTGTATGTGAGGGAGGCGGAATGGTCGGTGCCGTCCATCGTCACTGTCAGCGTATATGTGCCGCTCGGAAGGTCCCTGCATACGATCTTGTTGATGGAAGAGGTCCTGATCTCTCCGTTCCCCAGAACATCCCATTTGTATGTGGTAACTATCGGCCCGGATACAGTGAAGGCGTAGAGGTTCTCTTCATCTAAAGAAAGTTCTTCCATGGTTATTTCCAACCCCTCTTCTTCTATTGTGTGCTTATTGACTCCCCAATCATCAACGAACAGCCCGGCGAAGAACTCCGCTACATCCGGAGAGTCGATAAGCACCGCCGCCTCCCTGTTGTTCATGAATGAATTCTCGGTCCAGTTCACCGAGGCCACCCATACAAGGTCGTCGATCACTACACCTTTATTGTGCGTCATTCCGAAAACAGACGCTCGTCCGCTGACCGCAAGCGCTTTGATGTTCGTGGTCACGTTGATGCCGTCAACGATCTCCTCCGTCGTTTTTTTGTTGAATGTTGCGTCAAGGATCAGCCTGGCATCCGCCCCCCGGTCAGCCGCATCGGACATCCA
This sequence comes from Methanomassiliicoccaceae archaeon, assembly GCA_009778575.1. GTDB lineage: Archaea > Thermoplasmatota > Thermoplasmata > Methanomassiliicoccales > Methanomethylophilaceae > Methanoplasma. The sequence continues at coordinate 2,759 of WRJJ01000065.1, read as the reverse complement.
TTTTAACGGGGATTTGTCGGAAAGGGCCCGATACGAGCTTCCGAGGTCCATTTGCTGAGAATAAACTCTGGTCTCGGCATTATCGATGAAATACCTAAGGGCCGAATGGGAGTTATCGGGGGAGAGAACCGGCATGACCCTGGCCTCAAACGTAGCTGTTTCGTATGAGGACGGCTCTCCGCTGTAAGTCAGCGTGCCGGAGTAAGGCTTCACTCCGGGAGAATAATCAAGCAGCGAATGGACATCCCCGTACCTCTGATCGGCATCGTTAAGAAAAATGTTCTTGAAATACATTGCGAGATCTGTGCTTTCCATCACGACCCCCCACCCTCTGTTGGAACTGCTTGGCTCGTCCATGCTAAGATTGCTTTGGGTCCAATTCTCGGATGTAAGGATCACTGTTCTTTCGTCAATGACGGCATACTTGTTATGGACATAGGTATATCGTTCAAAGTTGCCCGGTACCGGGTCGTTGATAAGGCATACTTCCCCTCCGGCATCGACAAGGGATCTCATCAACGTAAGCTCGGTTCCGAAACCGTTGTCTCCCAGCATATCGCCTTCAATGAGAACCCGTACGCTTACACCGTTCTCAGCGAGATCGCAGAGCAGCGCTACCAGTTGGACGCTTGATAGAAGGTAGATGGAGATAAGTATCTCTTTCTCTGCCTTTTCCATCTCTTTGAAAATGGGCGCACCGCCGGACTCCGGAAAACTGAACGGCGTGACATCGGCATCAAAGAACAGATCCGGATCAAAGAAGTAGTTGGTGACCCCCGGCTTTGTGGATACCCAGTCAGAAAGACTGTCGGTATCGTTCGGCCCCGTTCGGAGGAGGTATTTGCCGGAAGGCATCTTTACAGGATCGCCGATCCAGCCCGCATCTGCCGTTTTGTTCCCGTAGCATACCGCATCGATCAGCACATTGCCGCGATAAAGATAGACGTCGTCGCCTGCATCAGCTAATATGAAGCTTCCGCTTTTTTGGATCCTGCCGTCATTGAAAGCGATCACACTCTCCCTTCCGGAGAACCAATCGTTGGGATCTATGGCTTTCACAAACGTCAGCCTTGTGCCCGGCCCGATCCGAAGGTCCTTTACGATGGCAAGGGTCCCTTCTCGGTCAGTAAGCGACCACCCCTTCAGGTTTACTTCGGCGGACCCGTAGTTGAAAATGGATACGCCCTCATAGCTTCCGTACGGCTGTACCTCGTAAAGAAGTATGTTTTCTGTATCATCTCCGGATGAGGCATCCCCTATGAATAATATGGGAGAAAGCAGCAGAAAAGATATGGCGATCAGGCATTTTGTTTTGTCCATGCTGTGCCGAATTTTTACAGGTATTAAAATCAGGGATACTAATGTTAGGTGTTAGTATCGAAAGGTTCAAAGTGCCAGTAACTCTCGATATAACTTTTAGGAATGTTTTGATATGACTTTTAGGAATTTTTGCCATACAAAATTAGAGATGGATCGACAGTATCGCTCAGATATGCTTTACAAGGTCAAGGAGGACGGCTACGGGGTCCTTTGCCTTTACGACGCCCGATGCGAGGAGTACTCCCGATGCCCCCAGGTCCAGCGCGGCCTTGACGTCGTCCCCTGTCTTCACTCCGGCGCCGCAGAGGACCAAGACAGAACCGTTCACTTTTTTTACTGCGGCCACGGACTCCTCGATGATCATGGGATTGGCTGTCGTGACAGAGATGTCCCCCCCGATAAGTTCGGGAGGTTCCACAGCGATAAAGTTCGGAGTGAATTCAGCTGCCTGCACTGCAGTAAGAACATCATCCGCGCAAACAACCGTTACAAGTTCGGATCTTTTTGATAATTCTACACATTTTCCGATCTGCGGCATAGGGACCTTATGTTCAGAATGGTTGATGAGGGTGCCCGCGGCACCGCAGCCTTTGATCATGGAAGGGGTTGCCCAGCCTGTAGCAGAGCCGGACTCATATGGGTCCGCGTTCTGCGAAAATACCGGTATGGAGACCTTACGTGAAACATATCCAAGGTCCACAGCCGGAGGGCAGGCGCATATGCACACTCCCGTCTCTTTGGAAACCGATTCGCAAGCTTCGGCGAGGCTGAGGGCGCCGGCCTTCTCCACTTCTCCGTAAGCTTTGAAATTGATGATGATGACCGGTTCGGATATCCGTTCAGTCAAGCTTCTCAAACCTCGGCTTCAGCTCCTTAAGGACCTCCGGTCTGGAGGTGTATTCCATCTCTTCAGCCGGAAGGATGGACGGCGTGAACGGCCCCTGCGTCCTCAGGAACCTGCTTGTCTTGATGGCATTGGCGCGGGCTATGTCGAAGGTCGCATTACCGAAGAAGTCCACCGGTGTGTGATCGCCGCCCTTAGAACCGAGCGCTTCCAATCCCTGAAGCTTTCCGTCGTTGAGCTGGAATCCGAGGCAGCATATCCTCGGGGGTCCGTCGAAGTATGTGGGATCAGAGTCCTCGGGCGAGCACGGATAGAATGTGCCGTAGTGGGAACCCCTCATCCATCCTCCCGCTATCCACGAGGTCATAAGGAAGGGCTGGGTATACTCTCCCACCGAAGGAAGACCGCTTTGGCTGCGGCATACGCAGACAGGGTCGTCCTTTCCGACGTATTTCCCGGCGGTCAGGTTGAGCTTGTCCGTCGATACGACGCATGCAGGACCTATGCCTGCTCTTGAACATATTCTTTTTATGGCATATCTTGAAGTGTCTCCCAGTAGAGCCAGTATGCTCAGCGTCTCTTCGGGCGAGGACAT
>WRJJ01000064.1 GCA_009778575.1 Methanomassiliicoccaceae archaeon | reverse complement strand
TCTCCGGCGGGCATTCCCGCTTTCCTTGCATTATCCACAGCCTCCTTTATGCCGTCCACCTTGTAGGCGATCACTGCATCGTGGAGTGCTTTCTTGTTATCTGTCATTTTTATTCTCCTTTCTTATGTTGCTGTTCTTTTGTTTTCTAATGAAAAGGGTTTCTCCCATTATCGAGATCTTTCGAAAGCGATTCCTCTGAAACAATGTCGATCTTGGGTCAAATTGTAATAAATTGCCGGATGGCGTACCATCCGGCGTTGTTAGTTTGCCCTTACACTATCTTCTTGTCGGACTCCTTGATGACGCGGTCCATCTCTGCGCGCTGGGACGAGGACAGCGGCGTTCTCTGAGGAATGTTCTTCAGAATATCCACTACCCTGTCGTGAGCAACATCTGTCAGAGACTTGCTGCCTGCCTTTTTCCACGTCTCGTACATCTCCCTGTCGATCAGGGGCGGGTGGGAGAGGATGTTCATGTTGTTCATCGTCTCCATCTCGCCGAGGAAGTCCCTTCCTATGCCGACCCTCTTTATCGATGCGATGTCGAGCGTCACGTCGTTGACCTCTATCCCATTGTAGGGGAAGTAGTTCAGTCCGTTGATCACATCATCGATCACCAGCTGCTCGAGCGAGAAGGACATACCGAGTTCCAGCATACCTGCGCCGTATATGTTCGAGGCGCCTGCCAATGCGGGAAGTATCGAGGTCATCGTCTTCTCGTGTGCTGCCTGCGCGTCAGGCAGCTTCGCGTCTCCCTAGGTACCGGCGACGATCGCGGGGATCTTGTAGAACTGCGACATCTGCGCCACGGCCGCACTTATCATTCCAAGCTCCGGGGATCCGACAGGTGCCGTTCCGGAGTAGAGGTCAAAGGACGTCGTTGAGCTTCCGTAGTAGTTGGGGTGCCCCGGTTTGACCAGCTGGGTAAGGGTTATCCCCGCCAACACTTCCGCATTGTGGGTGACCATTGTCCCTGCAAGGAATATGGGTGATGAGGCTGCGCTCATCGCCATGCTCAGCATCGAGACCGGGAAGTTGTACTGAGGCGAATACAGCACAAGGTCGCAAAGCGACCTGTCAAGCTGCAACGGGCTCGAAGGGCACATCGTCATTGTGAGGAACGGTTTGTTGAACGCCTCGTTCTCGTCCCCTCCGTACAATATCTTCTGCATCTCGAAATACTCCGGCAGGTACTCCGGCACCGCATCGAGCATCACGGGCTTAGAACTGTAGGATATTATTGCATCCACTTCTCTTGTCGCGCGGCACACGTCGAGTCCGGCCAGTTCCATCCCCGATACGGGGGAGCAGAACCAGTGCACGTTATCGCATGCCTCTGTCACCTGGGCGATCTCCCGGATATCCTTCAGGGTACTGTTCCTTGTCTGGAACTGGTTCGGGCCGAGATAGTCGACCATCTTCGATCCAACACCGAAAGTGTTGTAGTTCACGACGGAACCGTCGCTCACCATCTGGAGGTCGAACTCCCCGTTGCGGCTGAAAAGTGTGAACTTCTCAGGCGCGCTTTTGATCGCCGATTCAACGATTTGCCTAGGTATTTTCACGATCTTTGTTTTCTCGTCTACCTCGCACCCCGCTTTTTTGAATACTTCTCTTGCACCCTCGTGATTGATAAGGATGCCGGGATCCATCAGCACCTTCATGGTGGCCTCGTGGATCTTTTCCATGTCTGATTTGCTTAACAGCTCGTATCTTCCTTTCATTCTTCTTCCTCCTTACGGATCAAAGTGTTTTGTCTGAGAAGCTCAGACATCGGACACCATCCTCTTTGCGATATACAGCGCGGAGAGCGATACTCCAATTATTATCGGCACCCAGATGTATTCGGCGAAGGGTATCCCTTCTGCAAAGAACTCTATTATTGCGTCCCAGTTGCTCATGTTTTCACCTTCTTTTTGCTGAGTTTTTTCGCGATCGTTTCGAATTGGTCCCTTCCCAGCTGCGTTATCTTGTACCTTATCAGAAGGGAGCCCTGACGGTATATCCCTTCCTCATCGATCTGCGTCTCGGTCTTCACAAGGAATCCCGCGGTGCATATCTCGATGATGTCAAAGTTGAGGCAGTCCGCTTCGTACTTGGAGTTCATACGATATTCTTCCTGCATAACGGGGATGACCTCATAGTTCCACTTTTCGCCCTCGTTGAACAACTCAAGCAGACGGAATTTTATAGGTCTGCCTTCCATCATTCTACCGCCTCCTGCTGGCCTCTTAAGGACTCAAGGTTCTCCTGCTTCTCATAGAACATCAATATTATTCCTATGAACACGATCACTCCTCCTATCAGGACGGTCCAACTCGGGACGTCTCCCGTCAATATGAACAGGAACGCCGTGGCGACCATGGCATTCAGCGCACTGAGTCCCATTGTCCTTCCCGCCCCTATCATGGGGTATGCCTTGTAGTAACATATCGTACAATATCCGAATGCGAATCCTGAACACGTGACGACCAGCAGTGCTGCGGGGTCCGTGAATATGGGTATCACATACTCGAGTATCGGGATGCCTGCAAGAGCCAGTATGGGTATGATGATGATCCACCAGATCCCGGTTTCGCTGAGCATCTTAAGGTGGAATGCCGCATCGGGCTCGCTGATGTCCATTCCCTTGGCGATGACGAGTCCTTCTAGACCCCATCCCATGACTGCCATCAGTCCTCCGACGTATCCCATAGGCTGCATGTTCCCTTCCATGATCTCATTGAAAAGACCTATCACATAAATGCAGATGCAACCCATAACAATTGTCAATATTCCCGCGATAGCTCTTCTTGACAGTCTCTGTCCTGCGAATTTTGTTGTCAGTATCGTTCCCACGACGGGGAAGGCCAATGCGGCCACTGCTGAGAATGCTGCGCCCGCAAAACCTGTTGCGAGGTATGAGCCGAACACTGCCATCGGTCCGGCGAACACTGCGGCCGCGATAAGATATTTCTGTACGGCCCTCAGTTCTACGATCGTTCTCTTCATCTCCCTGAACTTGAATTTGCCCAGGTGGATGTTCCATATGAGAAGTACGATCGTTGCCATCAACGCATTCGCACCGCTGATAAGAACGGCGGTGACAAGCATCGCGCCGATTTCGCCGTGGGTCAATTCAACGGCCTCATAAAGGCCGGTGAACGGTTCTATCACCCACATCAGACTTCCGGGGACATACCAAAATCCCCAGAGAAGGGCCAGGAAAGCCCCCATTATGAATCCGTATCTGATCTTTTTGCGGTGATTGATACGCCTCATTTCTTCTGCGTCCAATTTACTCATCTCCTTGAAATGACCGTTCATCCTGCGATCTTGGTCATCTTTGCGACGGCATCCGTTGCGTTCTCGGAATAGACATCCGCGCCTATCGAGTCCGCCCATTCCTGGGTGACCGGTGCTCCGCCGACGTTCGTGATCAATTTGTCCCTGATCCCTTCTTTCTTAAGGAGCTCTTCAAATGTCTTCTGGTTGACCATCGTGGATGTCATGAGTGCCGAGGTGCCTACATATTTGGCATTGTTGTCTTTGCACGCTTTCACGATGTCCCCGAGGGGCACGTCTCTTCCTATGTTGACGACGTTGAACCCCGCGACCTTCAGCATTATTGCGACTATGTCCTTTCCGATAGAGTGGATGTCCCCCTCTATCGAACATATCACGAATCCCCCCAATCCTTCGTCCGCACTTTTGCCTATTTTGGTGATCTCAGGTGTAAGTATGTCGACCCCGCTGTTCATAGCTGCGGCGGCCGCCATTATGTGCGGCAGGAACAGTTTCTTTTCCTCAAACAGTCTGCCTACTTCTTTGATCCCAACCGTGAATCCGGATTGGATCAGATCCGCCAGATCGGCCCCGGAAGCTATCGCGTCCTTCGCGACTGCCTTCGCTCCTTCCGCGTTATAGGCCATGACCGCTTCTTTTGCCCTTTTGTTCAATTCTTCTTGTGTCATTCTGTTCTTCCTCCCTGCGGCAATATCGCATGGCATAGCAATGCGTCCTGCCATCCCTTTCGGGTTAGATACGACTTGTTTTTGAAATATATAAATGTTGAGTTGTCATTATTTTTTTGGATAATTGGATTTGATTATATTGTACGATACAACATAAATTTTGAATGAATTATACAACAGCATATATGATATCGCCATTGTTAAAGAAATGTTTATATACAAATGGATATATGCCCGTCGCCAATTTTATAGACAACTCAATAAAAAAGAATTTTATTTTACATTTCATCTTTGTTTTACGAAAAAAATATCCCTGTTTCCACCATGTTGTCTCAGAATGACGGCATTATTGTCAATTTCCTGTGGCGGGATCGCATCTCTAACCTCTTTGCGGCATATCCCCATTGTAAAGAAAGAAGGATCCGTTCATCAAATAATGTTGATAGCTACAATATAATTCGTCCTCAAAAGAAAGCGCAGATTTGCCACAGGCCGGCTTTTACAGAATGTTTTAACTACTAAAGATATCTTAAACTCACCCATGGCAACCCATGAGGACACATATTGGAATTCGTTCTTACCTGTGTTTTTTGACAGAATGAGCACCATCATGAGAAAGAACATGACGAAGCTGGTGAACGAACACGGTCTCACCAGCGCGCATTCCATCTACCTCATTGCACTGAACCTGCAGGACGGCCAGACCATGGTCCAGCTGTCCCGTTTCTTGGATCTCGATCCGGCGAACACGAACCGCGTCATTAAAACGCTGAAGGACAAGGGTTTCGTTTATGACGACAGAAAGACGGAAACAAGCAAAAAATATTCCGTTTATCTGACGGAATCGGGAAGAGAACTGGCAAAAGCCATCATGACCTGTATAACGGATCTGAACAACAGCTATTTCGAAGGGATACCTAGAGAGGACGTCATCAGAATGCGCAACACGCTGATAAGGGTGCTGCAGAACATGGACCCGGATCTCGACAGGTACATCAGCTGCGAACTGAACGACCCCTACTACACATACCTGCAGGCGATACCAGCTAACATTAATTTTGTGATGATACCTAGGCGCCTGATCGAGGACGACTACTACACTCAGAAAAAAGATTGAACGTTCCGCCTCCGCAAAAGGCCCATTATGCGCCCTCGTGTTTACAGTCGTACTTTTTGTTCTTTAGAGATAATTTTATTGAGTAGTCAATATTAAATAGATAGAACGGGATTCTGAAACAAGCGTTTAACGCAAAGAAACCACCTTAAAATGGCATCTTGACGTAACTGTCTCTATTTTCCTCCAAAAAGATGCCTCATATTTCTCTCAAAACAAAAAAAGTAAATTTGAGCAAATACATAATAAATAATGACCGCTACAATATTATTAATAATAAGAAAAGGAAGTTTTATTTATTTACATTAAGATGACAAAATTATGTCTAAGATAGTGGCAATCATCGCAAGCCCCAGAAAGAACGGAAATTGCAAAGCGATCGTTGATGCCATAACGGATGGGGCGATGGGGCTCTCACCGAATGTGGTGGACATAGTAGATCTGAACGCACTCAGGTTCACGAACGGCTGTCAGGCCTGCATGGGCTGCAAGTCCTCCGGCTCCTGCGTAACGAAAGACGACCTTCTGCCGGTATTGGACCTCATCAGGGAAGCGGAAGCACTGATCGTCGCCGTCCCCGTATATTTCGGGCATTCGTCATCTCAATACAGAATGCTTGAGGACAGATTGTACAGTTTCATCGGAAAGGACAGAAAAGGCACGCTCGCAAAGAACAAAAAGCTCGTAACGGTCGTTACGTGCGGTGGAGAAAGCGGCATCGCAAAGGCGGTCGCGGATGACATTGAGAGGATATATGTGAACTACTTCTCTTTTGAGCCTGTCGGAAGGATCGTTTTTTCCGAGATGGAATCGGGACATGTCGCCGAGAAGGACGACGAATTGTTAGAGAGAGCGAGGCTGATCGGCAAAAAACTGTGAGGCGCGTTCTCAACAGCGGATCAGCCGGAAGCGGAGATGGTGCAGAGGAAGGGATATACTATCTTTTGGCCAGATGTTTCTCGAAAAGGATCATATCGGGACAACAACCATTCTGTGTTGCTGTGTCCGGCATTTCGGCAGCGACCTCTTAGTGAAAAGAAATAAAAAATCTCACCGTGCTTACCATTTGTACGCTGACCGGCACGGCGGCGAAAAAACAGAAAGAGGAAGGCGATACTGTGACGGGAAGCAAAAACATAAAGATCGATCTAAGTGACGTGAACAATTATTTTGCGATCGTGGACGGCGTGAAATACGGCATGAGCACAACAATGAAGGACTTCTTCAACGATGGCTTTACCGTCAGTTCAACGGACAACATGAATCAGATGATCGACCCTAAGAAAAAATTTGCCGACACCTACCTGAGAAGGGACGGAAAAACGCAGTTTGCCGTTAAGCCGGGGAACAGAACGGACAAGCCCATATCCAAGACAGAGTGCAGTTTGTTCAGCATAAGCCTGCACCGCAATTGGTATGATGGGGTCTCCGTAATAGGCGGTCTGACGATAGGGAGTTCCAGAGAAGAAGTGGAAAATGTGTTCTGCCAAGGTTACGGCGGTAAAAGAGATGTTTTCGGGGAAGAACATCGGCTTGCTTTCATTTTTGAATATGATAGTT
>WRJJ01000063.1 GCA_009778575.1 Methanomassiliicoccaceae archaeon | reverse complement strand
GGGCCCTGCCTCTGTATCCGAAAGTAATAGGGGTGGTCACTTCGCCTACCGGAGCGGTCATACATGATATAATCACAACATCCGGCAGACTGTTCCCCGCCGATATACTGTTGTATCCGGCGCAGGTCCAGGGCGAAGGCGCGGCCGAGTCGATAGTCAAAGGAATAAAGGCGCTTAACAAAGAAGGCGTCGATGTGCTCATTGTGGGAAGAGGAGGCGGTTCGATAGAAGATCTATGGGCCTTCAACGAAGAGATAGTGGCGAGAGCCATAGCATCCTCAGATGCGCCTGTGATATCCGCTGTCGGCCACGAGACGGATTTTACCATTGCCGATCTTGTCGCGGACGTCAGGGCCCCGACCCCCACCGGTGCCGCGGAGCTTGCGCTCAGGGACCGTAAAGAAGTGAAGAAGCACATAGATACGGATATGATCAGGGTGAACAGGTCCCTGTCCCGAATATTGGACCGGATGCATTACAGATTCAAGATAATGGACTCAAAACTTGACCCCAAACGTGCCGGGCAGAAGATATCCATGCACTCGATAAGGCTGGACGAATTAAGTTCAAGGATGAACTCCGCATTGAAAGATACGACGGGGATGATGAGAAGAAGGTTCATCAAAATAGATTCCGGCATGGATGCACACGTCCGAAGGATGCTTGAGAATAACGAAAAGGACCTTCAGAGATATTCAGAAAGGCTGGAAAGCATCAACCCAATGAAGGTGCTGGACAGAGGATACACCCTTGTTGCCGATGAGAACGGCAGGGCGCTTACCTCTTCCAAACAGATCAAGGCCGGTTCCAACATAAACATAATGATGAAAGACGGAAAAGCGGAAGCGGAAGTCAAAAAAGTGGAGACGAAACGATGAGCGGGAACGTAGAGGAAATGACATTCGAGGAGAGTCTCAAGACACTCGAACAACTTGTGAATGAACTGGAGAACGGGAACTTGGACCTAGACAAGGCGCTGGAGATATATGAGATGGCCATCGTGTTAAGGGATCGCTGCAAAAAGATCCTCGATGAGAGCGACCGCAAGGTCCAGAAAATGATAGAAACATCAGAAGGCGCAAAAAAAGAAGATTTCATCATCGAGTGATCCAAAGCACGAAATTGTGCTTTTGGGACCACTTCATCGTATCTCTGTATAGATCGGTGTCCTCGAAATAATCGAAACTGAACGCAAGCCTAAGTGCGCCGCTTACCTGGCCGTTCTTGATCCCCTTGGCATTATAGGAACCGAACGTCTCCGATAATCCGATGGCAAGCACCGACACGGCATCATGCCCCCTCACCGCTATCCATGGGTCGGTAAGGACCTCTTCCTCTTCCGATATCATATCGGCAAGTTCCTTCTTGCTGATGCCTTTATTCTGAGATTGAGAGAACACCTCCTCTATCATCCCCCTTATGTCAATTGCGAGCGTCTTCCTGTTGATGAACATCGAATGGTCGATATTCTTGAAACTGAACCCCATCCTGTCCCTGGCAGAAATGAACATGAACAACCCTATTGGGTAAGAGGATCTCGCCACAACGTCCCTGACCTCTCCGTAGTTCTTCTCAAAACTTTCAAGCAATTCCGGTTCTGAGTATTCCGCCAGAACATCCTCGAGCGCCCGAGTGCTCATTAACATCGTCTCCATGTCTCTCTTGTCCGGGAGGAATATCGGCGGGTTGTAGGTCTTTCCGCATAACCTGTCGATATCCGCATCAAGGATGCCTATGACCTTCTTGTCGTTCCTGCTTCCCCAGACCTCGGAAACGGATCTTCTTACGTTCTCTTTGGAATAGGCAGAAATTATCTTGACCGCTTCTCTGTCAACAAATTTGCTGTACAACCGGGAGTCGGTCACACCCTCTACGACAATGATCGGTCCTTTGTGGTAAGACCTCAGCATGGAGATGCTGTTGGCAATGTCGGAGGAGGTAAGTTCACCGAACATTATCTACGCTCAGCTCAACTGAAAGATCCCAGTTGTCGTGTATCACCTGCGGGGAATGGGTCGCTACCACAATATGCATGTCCCGCAGCCTGGCTATGTCGGAGAATGTCTTTCCCAGCCTCTGCTGCCATCCCACGTGCAGGGATATCTCGGGCTCATCAATGATGACAAGCGACCCGGCCTCAGCTTCAAATAGAAAGAGGTAGAACATTATCAGTATCTGCTTCTCCCCCGAAGACAGCTTGTCGAGGGGGAGGGCCGCGCCGTTGTCCATTCTGACGCTGAGGATATTGTTCTCGTTGATGTAGATGTTCTTGTTCACCAGGAGGTCGTTCACTATATCCAGATAGACAATTGTTGATTCCGATAGCTCATAGTACCTTTTGACGTATTCTTCCACAGAGAACGCAAGTTCCTCATAGTCCCGCCTGTATCTCATTATCTCGAACCTTGAAGGGGGGAACCTGTACCCCGCGGGCATATCGGGCTCGATGCCCGCACGCTTAATGAAGTCCAGCTTGGCCTTGAGGTCCTTGCTCCAAAATTCAAGCTCAGCGTCATTATATTCCTTTCTGCCATCTTTGGGGATACTTTCGAGACGATCATTTTCCTTTGCGTCGTTAAGCCTGCATGTAAGCCTTCCCAGGTATGTTTCAAGCGCAGGCCTGAGGTCGCCGCAATTGATCACCGTTCTGTCCGGAGGGATGTAAAGTACGTTCAGGATGTTGCTCAGTTCCTCTATCGGCATCTCCTCCTCGATCTCATTCTTCTGCATCTGTATCAGAGGCGGCTCCCCGTTCTCAAGAATGAGGGCGGAACCGTCGTCGAACCTCAGGTCCATCCTCTCAAAACATACATCCATTACGTTGTCGATGTTCCCTCTGAGCGTATCGGAAATGAGCCTCATTACAGTGGATTTCCCGTATCCGTTGAGAGAATGTATGAATGTAACATAGCCTTCGCTGAGGTTGATGTTGTAATCGTATTCGCCGAACAAGCCGTATACAGAGAACCCTTTGAGCATCCTTTTCACCTATCCGTAATCGGCATGATTGTATAAGAATCCACCAACGGCAATTGACACACATAAATTCCGCCCCCGCCATTCTTAATCTTTATCTTTGTGAAAGAGATATAAGCGCAGATGGATAAGGAAAAAGCGCTGAAAGAGATACAGTCCAATATAAAGGGCGGGAACACGCGCCCGGCCTCTGAACAGATCACGCTGCTGGCAGAGAACTTCGCGGATGACCCTTTCACGCTCCTGACCTGCGCTTCTCTTCTGAAGGTCATCGAAGACGAGAAAGGGGCGGCCGAGATAGCGGCAACAATTCCGAACAAGGTCGAGGACAAAGACAGGCTTGAGGTTGCAAAAGGCCTCCGCGGCATAGGGTTCCCGTCCGAAGCGGAGGAAGTGCTTTCAGGCGCCGCAGAGAACGACGGGGTCGCCAGAGAGAGGATGCGCGCACTTTTTGATATGAGAAGGTTCGCCGAAGCAATAGTATCATATGAACTGCTGAACGAACCGACTTTGCAGGACGAGGTGATAATGATCAGTTCGGTATCGGCCGATAAAGAACATGATCGGGCCGTCGAAATGGCAAAAGGCCTTCTTGCGGAAGCGCCCGATGACACTGAGGTGCAGAGATGTTACTGCGCGGTTCTGTCCGCGGCAGACAGGCGCAAAGAGGCGGAGAAGTTCGTCAAAGATAATCTGAAAAAGAACAGATCGTCACCGAATGCCAATGCTCTCACCGCTTATTACTTATGGATCGAAGGCAAGACCTCCGGGGCGGGCGCGTACGCATCCAAAGCAATAAAAGCTGATCAAGACAACACAATGGCGATGGAGATACTTGCCTATTGCCTTGTGGAGAAAGGAAAGCTGCAGGAGGCGAAGATCGTCGCCGGCGCAATAAATGAAAAAGACCCAGGCAACAGGGCGGTCGTCAGGATACTGGATATGTGCAGGATCGCAAAGTGATCATATTCTTCTTTTCTTTGTCTGGCGCACGCCCGTGTTCGTATCCGATATCAGGTCCCTCCAGAAGGTCTTTGTGAAAAGCAGCAGTGCTATCACCACCTCCAGACGTCCTACCCACATCATGAATGAGAGAAATACCTTTGAGGCGCTGCTCAATCCGTGTATCGCCGTGCCGCCCATGTCTATGCCTACGTTGCTGATGGCGGATATTGACAGTCCTATCGACTCCGATATGCTCATTCCGGTTTCCGACACCAGCAGGAATATGGTGGAGATTATCAGTGCAACAAGGAACATCGTGATGACGACCACGGCGGATACAACGGCATCGGAGCTCACGGAACGGCTATCCACCCTCACGTCCCTAACGGAATACGGGTGGAACATTTTGTAAATGCCGTTCTTGACATACGACCTGAGGATCAGGAACCTGTAGATCTTCACACCTCCCGATGTAGAGCCGGACATCGACCCGAAAAGCATCACCATCCACATGATCATTACCGCCGCAAGAGGCCACACGATCGTATCTGTTATCACATAACCCGTCGTCGTCCCCATCGACACAACTGTAAACAGAGTGTGCCAGATGGTATTTCCTATATCGACGGCAAATAAATCGTCGGCGCTTATGAGCAGTATCGCCGTTATCGCAACGGTCGCGAGAAGGAACCATATCACGGTCCAAATGAATTCTTGGCTTTTTCTATAGGCGGAGAATTCTCTTTTGTTCAGGGCGCGGTAGTGCAGGTAGAAGTTCGTACCTCCCAAGAACATGAAAGCGAGCACAACGACCTGTGCGGCGAAGGAATATCCCGCCACTCCATCGCCTCCCGCTACGAAACCTCCTGTTGATATGGTGGAGAGCATCGTCGTGATCGATTCAAAGGAACCGACCCCGCAGATCATAAGAAGGACCGCCTCTGCGACCGAAAGAAGCACGTAAATAGAAACGAAGTTCCTGGCTGCGCTTTTTATCCTCATTGAGAACTTGTATGTCTCCGAGCCCGTCAACTCGTTATTGACAAAAGCCTTTCCTCCTATGCCCATCATCGGTATGAGGAACAAGAAGATCATGACCACTGCGATACCTCCGGCCCACTGAGTTATCGATCTCCAAAAGAGCATGCTGTATGGGAGAGAGGAATCCTCAATGGCCGACATGCCTGTGGTGGTGAATCCGCTGACGCCTTCGAAGAGGGAATCAACGAAGGAGGCCCCATGCAGGAAGAAAGGTATCGAACTCACAAAAAATGCCACCCACCATGCGGCGAACATCATCATCAGCCCGCTGGCCGGTTTCACTATCTCAACATTCTTGAACAGAACGTATTGGAGTGTTCCAAGGATGAGAAGGAACGGTACGGGGTAGACGAATATCCACGGGTCCTCGCCATAGAACAGGGCAATGACGGCAGGCGCAAGAAGAGAAATGCCGAGGATCATCTCAATGACGCCGAGTACCTTTATCGTGCTGCTTTCCCAAATGGCCCTGTTCTTTATGCGGGCTTTTAGCGAAGATGGCATTCTCACAACTCCAACGGCGTGTTATGTCCGAACAATCTGGAGAGTTTGACCGGGTTCACCATATGGGTGAATAAAAGCACTTTATCTCCCTCTTTGAACATGGTGTCCATGCTGGGGTAGATCATGTCCTCTCCTCTTCTGACCGCGGCGATCCTTAATCCGTCCGGCATATTGATATCGCCGAGGCGGCTTCCGGACAGGTCGGACCTTTTATCAATGGTCACGCTGAAGAAGAATTCTTTCTCTCCCTCGACGGCCACTATGGCGTCCTCGTCGAACAAAAGATATTTTGTTATCTCATTGTGTATCACGCGGCGGTACCCGATGATCGATTCTATCCCGGTGTGCCTGAATATCTCTTCATATTCTTGATTGGAGTATCTTGAGATTATCTTCTTGGTGCCGAACCTCAGACCGGCAATGCAGGCAAGCAGATTGCGTTCGTCCTTCGAAGATACCGTTATGATCACATCCGCCCTCTGAACATTCTCTGACCGCAGGATAGACAGATCAAGGAAATCGCCGTTCACCACTGCGGCATCGGCAAGTTCTTTTGCTGCATCTTTACACAACTTCTCGCTTTCCTCAATTATTTTTACCGTTCTTTTTCTGTTGCCTTGGACCAGTTTTTTCGCAACCTCTATTCCCACCACGCTCGCGCCGAGGATCACGAATTCTCTTGCCTCTTTCTTGATGCCGATCAATTTATTGAATGAAACGATGGATTCCGGGGATCCAAGGACCCTGATCCTGTCCCCGGCATGTATCTCGGCTGTTTCGTTGTCAAGAATGACAAGATCCCCGCGGTTAATGGCAATTATGCTGCAGTCAGGAGGGAGGTCCATCTCCAGAACGACCTTTCCGACCAGGTC
This sequence comes from Methanomassiliicoccaceae archaeon, assembly GCA_009778575.1. Taxonomy (GTDB): domain Archaea; phylum Thermoplasmatota; class Thermoplasmata; order Methanomassiliicoccales; family Methanomethylophilaceae; genus Methanoplasma. The sequence goes on along the minus strand of WRJJ01000063.1, from coordinate 415 downwards.
GTGCCCTTCTTCTATCCGGAAGGTGGCAAGGTCGATGTTCATACTGGATACGTGATCGTATGTGATCGCATTTTCAAGGACTGCAAGCTTTTCTATCTTTTCTGCCGTTATCAGCTCGGGCGAGATCAGAAGATCTATTCCATCCGCTCCCTCTTTTGATGTTTTTATGATAAAGTCCGGGTCCCTGAGGCATGCCACCGTTCTGATGGATGGCTTAATACGTTTTGCCATGAGACATATGAAGAGGTTGCTGCCATCATCAGGTATTGCCGATATTATGACGTCCGCGTCCGTCCCTTTTATTGTGGTCTCGATCACCTTTGGGTTGCTGCCATCCTCGTTAAGCACCGACGCATTCAGCAGCGCTTTCGCATTTTCCGCCTTCACGAGGTCTTTTTCAACTATCAGCACGTCG
>WRJJ01000062.1 GCA_009778575.1 Methanomassiliicoccaceae archaeon | reverse complement strand
CCGTGCCCGTCACGGACAGCGTCAAAGTCACATCTGCGATACCGTCAGTGAACACTGCGGTGGCCGACTGATTATTGTTCAGGCTGAAACTGACCGTTGGGCTGAACCCTGTCAATGACGCGGTGCTGCTGCTCCATAAGGAGAAGTGCGACGGCAGTGCCGTTGATGCGGTAAGCGTCCCCGTGGCGTACCGCGGAAGAGTCATGGTCTTCGTCGCAGGCGTTCCATCCGTTGACTCCGCCAAAACAAAGCTTACGGGCGTAGTGTCGGTATTGATCGTTATTGTCACAGACCCAGGCCCTCCGTCGGTGCTTACCGTCAGGGTCCTGCCGTTGTTAGTGAAGTTGGCCGTGAACGAGTAGTCGTCATCCATTAGGAAAGTAAGGAAGTCGTATACCCCGGGCCTGTCCCCCGACCAATATGTGAATGTATAGGTGGGGGCTGCGATGTACGCGATGGTCACTTCCGTGCCGGGCGCGAACTCATGGCTTAAGGATGAGGTTATCGTCCTTTCGATCCCTCCGACGGTCAGAACGATCGTCCCGCCTCCGGCGGGACTCACGTTCAGATCGAGAGTGTATCCGGTGCCTGTGAAGAACACCGCGTCCAGGTCGTAGTCGTCATCCATGTAGAAAGTATTGTTGTCAGACAACGGGTCGAACGACGCGGGAGCATCTGACACCGTGGATTCCCAGTGAGAGAACCCGGATGTGACTCCGGCAGGTACCGCCGTAAGCTCCACCTCAGCACCGTCGCTGATCCATATCCCGCCCGGCGGGGTGCTTGTTATGCCCTCTACCGTGTATAGGCCGTCAAGAACCATGGTGATCGTTCCTGCGCCGGTGGCGGTAAGCGCCATTATCCTGTCATCGACACCGTCCGTGAACACTGCCGTGGCCGACTGGTCGCCCGTAAGGTTGAAATTGACCGTCGGATCGAAACCGGACAAAGATGAAGTGCTGCTGCTCCACACTGAGAAATGCGAGGGCATTGCGGTAGAGGCGGTAAGAGTTCCTGTGGCGCCCAGCGGCAGAGTTATGGTCTTTGTCGCGGGACTTCCGTCAGATGATTCCACAAGTACGAAACTTACGGCCGCGGGGCCGGAACCGATCGTAATGGTCACTGACCCGGGCCCTCCGGCAGTGCTGACCGTCAGGTCCCTGCCGTCATCGGTGAAGACCGCCTTTTCCGTGTGATCCTCGTCGAAACTGCCGATGATCAGAGGGTTGTCCGCACTGTTCACGGTCCCTTCCCAATATGAAAAGGCATCTGTGGCGTGGCTTGCCGTCAGAATGACCTCCGATCCCATCGGAACATTCACGGGTATACCGTCATAATCGAATGCGGGCATTGTACCCACTTTCACATTGACGTTCCCTCCGTTCTCATCCACGGTCAAGGTGTAAACGTCATCGTCTTCCCAGAACCACGCCGTCGCATATTTTTCATCTCCTGGGTCTGTGCCTGTCACCGTGACGGAGGCATCAGGGTTGTTGCCTGTCACGTGGCCGTAGGAATCGCCCCACTGCAGGAACACCGCATTCACATCAGGCACTGCCTTCAGCAGCACTGTCCGAAGAGGAGCGGGGAAGAAAGCCCCATTCGTATCCATAAAGGAATCTGTCTTCCATGTGATGCCGTTGTCCAAAGAGTACTCTATGTGCCCGGGTCCGTTCTCCGTGAAGTATATCTTGCCTTTCCATTCCCAAACGGAATAGAAGGCAAGGTCTCCCATTCCCGCGGTTATGGTGCAGGGATCTTCGGTATCGTATTCGGTGCCTGAGGCCGCATTGTTAAGCCTCCATTTCATGAACATGAAATAATCGGAGGTCCAAAGCACGTTGCCGGGCTCAGGGAGAGTATGGGCAATAGGCGCATCGTACTGCGCCCAAGGGCCGGTAAGGGGGTCGTCATCCGAAGCGAGTCCGACCAATATCGCAGGATATCCTTCTCCGAACACACGGTCGATCTGCCTTGCGGCGGGCCTGCTCGGATCCAGAGTGTGGGTGTAATCATCTATGTACGTGACATTGACCCTGTTCACCTCTTCCATTGTTATGACGAGTCTGCCGGAAATGGTGGTGTTGAACTCGATGTTGCCGTATGAAGTAAGAACATCGGGATTGATGACGTTGTTCGGCGCTTTTACCAGAGGGGTCTCCGATGCAAAGTAATCGTATTGATTGTCAAGAGAAACAACGACCTTACCAATCAAATCGTTATTGTAATCAATGTTGTGCCTTTCAACGTAGTCGGGACCGTCCCATGGCGCAACCACGTCGTTCACGGCGTCATTCGTGGCTCTTATGGAATTTGCGAATTCACCGGTGTTTGTGAAATGAACTATATCGTCCTCGTATCTCATCCTGCTGCCTATCCTGTAGACAACGCGGTACATAGTCAGGGTGGTGTTGGTCTCCCACGCTACGTTGCCGCTCACATTGAATTCGGTCGCAAATGTCTTCACAGTGCCGTCGGAGGATATCTCAAGACTGATCTGGTGCTCCCCCGTCTGCGGCAAGTAGAGGTTAAGATAGTCGTAGTCTCCCGGCCCCTGAAGATTCTTGTGCCTTCCCTGAACATGGAAGTTCGTATATCTTTCTGTCCCGAACTCCTCATCGATGAAGGTTGCCTTCTTAACGAATAGAGATTGAGGGTTGTCGGTGGGAACAAGCATGACCTTGGCCCTGTAAAGCGGGTGGCCCTGCGAGTCCGTTGGCGCATTTGGTCCTGCCGTATCGAACGCCAGATCGCCGGTCAGCCTTATGGAGCCGCCGTCTATTATGGGGGCCTTTCCGAAATCCCCATTCGGCCCTACCGGAACCGTCATTTCTACACCGGCAAGTACTCTGGAGATGTTTACGATACCCCCTGTGATATGAACAAAGGAGGCCGGATCTGGGTTCAGGTTGCACCCGATGGCGGCACCGGCGAGATTAGCACTCACACGGCTGTCATTGATAGCAATTTTGATGTCAATGATGCCTCCGGAAATTACTACTTCAGATGGTCTCGACTCTTCGGCACCGCCGCCGATGGCGGCACCCTGTTCATTGCTAATCCTTGCAGTTGATGTCCTTTCTATAGAGATATATCCGCCGGATATCCTGACATCTGCTCCGGCACCTTCTACACCCGCCGTAGAACCGGCGCCCCCGCCGATCCCGGCACCTCTGAGGGTACCATTTGCGGTCGAGGTGTTTGTTTGTTTTATCTCTATATTACCTCCGCTTATAGCAATATAGTTCTGGCCGCCGGTCTCATTAATCCCGATCGCTTGACCCGCCCTTGAACCTGTACTGCTGGTTTGCGGTGAAGCGGCCCCTATTCCCGCGCCGGCTACCGCACCGCCTTGCTGAGTGATCTTGATGTTTCCGCCGGAGATGTTTATCGTTCCGCTGTCTCCCGCTTTTGTTGAGTAAGAGGCTCCTCCGCCTATTGCGGCAGCGCGGACACCGTATGTATTACTGGTGCATTCCTGATAAATGTCGATCGATCCGCCGGTTATCGTAATTTCACCGCCGTGTCCCGCCCTGTTGGCGTTGATCGTTGCTCCTCCGCCGCCTCCGATGGCGGGAGAGTAAAAAGCTGCCCCTGTTGATTCCTGATAGGTTATTATCGAGCCTCCGTGCATCTCGAACACACCGCCATCCCCGGCATTGCTGGCTACATCTGTTGTTCCTCCGCCGCCAATTGTGGCCCCGCGAGTTCTGGTAGCAGAATATTTCAGATCCAATATTCCAGACTCAATCTGTATATGCCCGGCGGTTTCTGCATTTCTTGATCCTGATGATGAACCGTTGCCTCCGATCACAGCGCCAATGGATGGGTCCACTGTAGCCGCTACCATCCTTGCCTTACTTATTGTAAGCTTCCCAGCACTTTGACCGGTTACTATAAAGTCCGAACTCATCGCCCCATTATCAACAACCCTTATCGTCGCGTTGCTGCTGAATGTGCCCCCATGGTGATCGATAGTGCTGTTGCCGACAAGCTGCAGGATCACTTTGGCCCCCGGCACTATGTCGACCTTGACATTGGCAGCCGATGTGGCCCTTAGATCCACAATTGAAATTGAATCGAATACAACATACAGCCGATAATCATCGGGGAACGGGATGCCGCCCGTTAAAGAGAATACTATCTGTCCGTTGTGTCCGTTGGTGGTCAGGCCGCCGGAGAATTGAATTATATTGTCCTCAAGGTTTTGCCACGCACCGGTGCCGAGACGGTATTTGTACACCCCGAGGCTTGCGTCCCACGTTATTTCTCTGTCCAGTGTCCTATCTGCGTTCAGAGAGAACTTCGATGCGCTTGGTATCTCCTGCCATTGAGCATAGAAAGTGGCGTCAGAGTCTTCATCATAAAATCTTTCTTCGTATGGGTCGGTCATTCTGTACCAAGTTCCCGTACCATTGGCTGCTGTGTTCCACCCTATGAAAACATAACCGCTCCTTTCAGGGATCGGATCGAATTTGACCTCGGACGAGCCGAGGCCTCTTTCGAAAGTGGTTGCCGGCGGCAGGTATGTCCCGCCGCCGGCATCTCCGCCGTTAGCATCATAGCCTACGTGTACAAGCGGAGAAGCGCTCGTATATTCTGTGTTGAAGTTTAATGCAGTGAAGGGTACGGCCAACATTATCAAGACCACTGCCACTGCGACCAATGCGGATACGCGTCCGCTTGTGCCCATTTTTAATTTCATACTCCCCCTCCATGGCCGATCCCCCTCTATCGTCAGAATTGTGGAAAAAAGAGCGGTCCGAGTTATAAATAATTAACTAGGGAAAAACTAATATATATGCAATATAAAGTATATATAATTTATAGTTGAACTTAATAAATTGTTGATCAAAATGATCGACCGCGGAGAAGCTCTTTCCCACTTTTTTCGAGCGGAAAATCGGGGATCCCGGCCGAGAGGCAGAGGATCATGCGTGAGGTCGACGCGCTCAGAAACACAGAAAGAAACTTTAAAGGAGTGCCGTTTTTGCAAAAATCATATTGTCTGGGTATTTGAAAAAATAAGTTATAAATCGACATCGTGAAGATCATCATAAACTGACATTTAAAATGACGACAACAAAATAGAACTGGATATCATAAAAATCATTCTTCTGCGGAAATGAAATACTGTCCCTGTGCCCCAGAACATATTAGGTCTGCTAACACATCCTCCATATTAGAAGAAAAGACCGCCCTTGGCCGCCCATTCTTGAGATAGAGTACCATTTTTTGTTAACTGATTGCACACCGCTTTATGTGTTATCTCCTTCGATGTATCGTACAAAAGACCTTTTTGCACTCTTTACCAGATAAGATGTGGCGATCACCGATGCCGCCAGCGCACATATGCTTAACGGCAGATATGGCAAGATATCAAACGAGGGGAATGAGGAAGAAGCACGTATCGAATACATTGCGGCTGCTATGGTAAAGACTCCAATCAATCCCATCATTAACAATGCGAGTGAGATTCCTCCCATCATTCTGTCGTCATATTTGTATGATGCTTTCATAAGGACGAATGTTGCGGGGACGAATGGTGTCAAAGATATCACCATCAAGACCAGGGAGCTTACGAAATCTACCTGCGGCACTTCGTATACATAGAGCTGTTGCGCATCCACCATGATGAGCCGCAGACCCTCCATAGAAACAAAAGCAATGACCATTATAATAATGCCAATTGCCCACAGCCGGAGTGTAAACTTCACTTTCAGGTCAAAGAATCTCTGAGGATCCCCTTCATAAAGAGGATCCTCTGTGCATTTAATTGCCGGCATATTCACTACAAAGTGAACAGCACATATGAACAAACATGCTCCCGACACAAAAGCAACGAAAGTGCACGCAAATGCTATACCAAACGACCAGAAGATAAAAAATCCAAACAAAAATATGCGGATACGCATAGGTGTGACCCCCATCAACTCCTTCATTTTGCTATTCATTTTATCCCCTTGTCAGTCTTATCTGTGGTTAAGCAACATATGTACTCCATATATAGTCTGTTATTCCGTCAGACATTATATTCAACCCCGCTTCGAAGAGGAAAAAGGCCCCCTCTGCCAGTAAAACTACTCCCATAGTTGCCAGTATTACGTGGCCTGATGCAGCTAAATATGGCAGGGCCACATAAGGAACCACCACTGTAAGACCGACTATAACGGCGGCACATCCAACCACTGCCAAGCCTTTCAAAGCCTTATCCAACAAACTATCGTGATGAACGGGAATTGGAATGCTCTTTACGTCTATTGTGTGGTTCCAGTTCAGGTTGGTAAACGTCCACGTTCCATTAGTTACCTGCTGGTCAGGATACATTGTTAATCCGTCAACCGTTATTGACTCTATGCAGTATCCGGAATCCGTAGAGAAGGTAAATGTTTGGCTGGCGGCCCCATTTTGTATCATCATCCCACTCGTGTTTATCGTTGAATGAGAATCATGGGTTGCTACGATGACGATGGGTGTACTCTCCACCTCTATAATATGGTTCATCAGCACATATGTGAAGGTATAATACCCCTGCCTTGCAACCTGCTGAGATTGCGCCACTCCGTTGATCTTCACAGAAGAGATATAATATCCAGCATCTGCAGAGAAGGTGAATGTTTGGTTCGAATGGCTCACTACAGTTTTCACTCCGCTGGGAGATATATTAGAGTGGGAATCCGATGTCGCCGTGATGTAATAGTTCTTGGGAGGCGTCACGATGCTGCTCACACCTATGGTGTGGTTCGCCTGCACATTGGTGAAGGTATAGCTTCCTGCGTTGATCTGCTGTTGAGA
>WRJJ01000061.1 GCA_009778575.1 Methanomassiliicoccaceae archaeon | reverse complement strand
CGGAAGTAAAACCAACATTACCGGCCCCAATGACCACTACCCTCATAGCAACGCCTGCAACTGACCTTACGTCACTCAGAGATTATAGTTTTACCGTTTTTTGCGAATCGTTTGGCATGCATAATGGGAAAGAAAAGCAGCGGGGACGCTCCCGCCGTTGATAAAAGATTGTTATGGGTGCCCCATCAGGTAGATATTGCCTCTCACTTCCTTTCCGGGAATAAGGTAAACACCATATTCGTCAGGAAAGGCCAATTTCCATTGCCCCTTCTCGCCGACACGATAGGAAACCGCCCCGGAGTATCCTCCCGCCACCGAGAACGGATACTCCACATTCCTAAGCGTTTTCCCGCCGCCTCTCAGAGGCGACGATCCCTGTTTGTGGACATCGTAAAATCTTCTGTGAAAGAAGATGAACCATGCCAATATTCCGATCGCAAGGAGCAGTGCCGCCACGGTGGTCCACCACAGGACTCCGTCTAAGGCCGACCCGCTCCCCTCAATGAAGTAGAACGAACTACCTATACTCATTTTTTAATCCCCCCTTTTTTGTAGAAAATGATGGTGTTGTTGTCTTTGGCCACCGCTGCCGCGGAGCGCAGAGGACTGCCGCGGCTGTCGTTTCCGTTCATGTCCGTCAGCGTACTGCCGGCCGCTACGGAAAGCGGCACAAACATCGCCATAAGCACGGCTAGCCTGTCATTGCTAGTTAGTTTTCTAGCCCCCCTATAATTGGATATATTTTTTGACACAACAGAACCCCCCTTTCTGTTAAGTTAATTTGATGGAGGTGTTATCTATATATTATACTTCGCTTTATAAACACATATGTAAATGTCATTTTAATGGAAAAAAACCCATTTTTTTGTTATATTAGGATAGATCGATCATCTTTCTGACAGGAGTTTTTGCGCCCTCCAGGACATCTTCACTCAGGAATATCTCTCCCGTACCGTTCTCCAGAGAATCAATGATCGAATCGGCAGAGACCATTTTCATTGTCGTACAGACGGCATGCTCCAAAAAGTGGAATGTTTTCTCAGGGTTCTCTTTTTCTAACCGGTGTTTCATTCCCACTTCCGTAAGGATTATGAATTCCTTTTTTTCAGAGGTTTTTGCCACTTTGGCCATTGACTCGGTGGACCCTACATGATCGGCAAGCCCCAGCACCTCGGCCCTGCACTCGGGATGGGCCATGATAAATGCGCCTGGGTATTTTTGCTTAAGGGCCTTGACCTGTCCGTAAGATATCCCATGGTGTACCGGGCAGAAACCGTTCCACAGTCTGATCCTCATTCCCGTTTCCGATGCCGTATATGCTCCCAGGTTCATGTCGGGGACCAGAAGCACATCCTTTCCTTCAAAGGACCTTGCAACCCTGACAGCGTTCGATGAGGTGCAGCAGATATCCATCTCTTTCTTTGATTCGGCGGTGCTGTTCACATACCCAATGATCACGCAGTCTGGGTCAGATGCCCTGTACTCCCTCAGCTGTTTACCCGTGCACATGGCCGCCATGGCACAATGGGCATTAGGTTCCGGTAAAAGGACGGTCTTTTCGGGGCTTAGTATCTTCGCTGTCTCCCCCATGAAGGATACGCCGCAGAACACGATCACATCGGCAGAGGTTCTCGCCGCCTCAATGGAAAGCCCCAGGGAATCGCCGACGAGATCCGCCAGGTCCTGCACCTCCGGCAGGGTGTAGTTATGGGCGAGTATGACGGCGTTCTTTTCCTTTTTCAGCCGTTCTATCTTCTCTGCGGCAGAGACCATGCTGTGGAGTAATCCCCACATCCTTTAAATCTTGTGCGCACTACGTAATAACGATGACGGAAGAAAGAGAGGAGCTCGCCGCAAAGAAATTCAATTGTTCCACAAGGGAAAGGGCGCTCTTTGAAGCAGGCATCAAAATGGGTACAATATATCATCAATTCGTCGGCGTGCCGTTGGATCAGGACAGCGTCGGCGCGTTGGAGGACGCCATCGAAAAAGGCGTCCTGGTGCAGCCGTATGTGGAGAGCGTCACCGTCAGGATAGACAGGAGCATATTCGGCCCTAAAAGGGATGAATATTCGTACCATTCCCTTTCGGGCGAGATGCTCGATGTTGTGCTGGTTATAAAGATAGAAGACGTCAGGGTCAAGGCGGAAATGAGGTATGATCCGGTGCTGAGGTACCCTCTGATGTACATTTCTGATCTGGCTTAAGTCACCTTATTTATATTGCCTAACCTATACAGTCTTTCTTGCAAGAGGTAAAGATGATCAGCGACATTAAAATAGGCATCACGGGTCTCCCGGGGTCCGGGAAGACATACGCTCTTCTCAGGGTCATAGAGATGCTGAAAGACAATGACCTGGTCATCGGCGGCATGATAGACGAGCCGCTTACCGACGGAAGGCGCAGGACCGGATTCTCTGTAAGGAATATTTTGACGGGGGAGACGCAGGTCTTCGCCAGCGCCGACATAGAAAGCAAAATAATGATAGGCAAGATCGGGGTGGATCTGGCAAAGTTCGAACAGGTGGGTATTGCTGCGATAAGGACGGCATGCGAGCAATGCGACATAATTGTCATCGATGAGGTCGGGAAGGTAGAGGTAGAGAGCCAGGCATTCATAGATGCGGTAAAGGAGGCCCTTGATGTGGATAAGCCGATGATCCTCACCCTCCATAAGAAATCAAGAAATCCGCTTTTGCAGGACATAAGGAGAAGAGACGATGTGAGGGTCTTGGAGGTCACTCCCACGAACAGGAACATCCTTCCTTACAAGATCCTGCGCCTAATGAACGGTGAAAACGTCTGATGCCCTCCGGCATAGAGATAGCGGAAGGCGGGACCAGGCTGCTGGTTCCGGAGGTACACTCCATACACGGTCCCGGGACAAGGACCGCCGACGTATTTTTCAACGAACAGATGGCGTTCGGAAGGGACGTCACCGTGATGTTCCTGCGAGCTCTGGAAAAGAACAGCATCTCGGTCGCCGACGCGATGAGCGCTACCGGTGCCCGGGCGGTAAGGGTCGCGAATGAGGTAAAGAACACATCCGTCACGGCGAACGACGCTGATCCAAAAGCCATGCCTTTCATTGAACATAACATAGCGTTGAATTCTCTCTCCAACTGCATTCCCTCGAACAAGGACCTTCATATCCTTTTCGCCGAGTCCTCCTTTGACTATGTGGATATAGATCCTTTCGGGTCACCGGCACCGTTCATCCAATCGGCCATCAGAGGATGCAGGAAGAAAGGGATCATTGCGATAACAGCGACAGACACGGCGCCTTTGGCGGGAGCACAAGCGGGAAAATGCAGGAGAAGGTATCAATCCGAACCGATAAGGGGATACATGTGCCACGAGGGCGGTCTGCGTATACTTATGTGTTCGATCGCAAAGGAATTGGCCAAATTCGACAGGGGCATGAGGCCTCTCCTTTCCTTTTATGCAGATCATTATTTCAGAACATACGTTCAGGTGGAAGAAGGCGCTGCGGCCACGGATAGGTCCCTGGAACAGATAGGGTTCATGCGTTATGACGCAAAGACGCTGGAAAGGTCCGTCTCAGCTTGTCGCGATAAGGATCATGACAAAGGCCCTTTCTGGTTGGGCCCCCTTTACGACAAGGGGCTTCTCGCAAGGATGAACGCCGCCGGTATGGAAGATGAAAGGCGGTGTGTGAAGATGTTGGGGCTTTGGAGGAATGAGCTTGACGAAGAACCTTTCCTCTATGACGTGAGCGAACTGTCCTCTTTTGCAAAGATGTCCCCCCCGAAGATCGAGGACCTTATTGAAGCGCTGAACGAGGTCGGGAAGGCAGCCCCCTCCCACATGAGTCCGACTTCTTTCAAAACAGACCTAAAAACAAAAGAAGTGATATCGATATACAAGGGGATCAGCCCGGACAACGGGAAGCGATAACCTCCGTTCCGCTTGCTTTTCAAACATTCATATGGCGGCGCATAACAATCTTTATAGGTCAAAAAGGGTTGAAGAGCATCAGGTGCGATCTTGCCGAATCTTGCTATTATTGGCGCTCAGTGGGGCGATGAGGGTAAGGGAAAAATAACCGATTATCTGGATGAGACCGCCGACCTTATAGTGCGGTTCCAAGGCGGGAATAACGCGGGCCACACAATAAAGGTAGGCGACAGGGTGTTCAAACTTCACGGTCTCCCTTCGGGAGTGGTCAGAGAAGGCAACCTCGCTGTCATCGGGAACGGCACGGTCGTGAACATGGAAGAACTCCTGGAAGAAATGGACCAGGTCTTGAAGGCGGGCGGTTCCCTTGACGGCCTGAGGATCTCCGACAGGGCTCATCTCATAATGAACTACCACAAGAAACTGGATGGCGCAGAGGAGAAATACCGCGGCAGCAAGGTCGTCGGAACAACAAAGAAAGGGATCGGCCCGGCATATCAGGACAAGATCGCAAGGATAGGCATACGCGCCGGCGATCTGTTGGATGACGAACTGCTCAAAGAAAAGGCCGAGTTCATTCTGCCGTACAAGAAAGACCTCATGACGATGCTTGAAGCGGAACCATGCGGGTGCGAGTGCGAAACGCTGTACAACAAGTTGAAAGGATGGCAGGAGAAGATAGGCAGGTACATCTGCGACACATCGGTCCTGATCAACGAGGCGCTCGACGTAGGCAAAAAAGTGCTTTTCGAGGGAGCTCAAGGCGCTATGCTGGATATAGATCACGGAACCTATCCGTATGTCACATCCTCATCCACCTGCGGCGGAGGGATATGCACCGGGGCAGGGGTTGCGCCGAACCGCATTGAGAAGGTCGTAGGCTGTTTGAAAGCTTATACCACCCGCGTCGGAGAAGGCCCGCTCGTCACGGAATTGTCCGGCGAGGCGGAAGAGATACTGCAGAAGAAAGGCGGGGAATTCGGGGTTACGACCGGAAGAGGAAGAAGATGCGGATGGCTGGACCTCGTGGTGGCGGAACACGCATCCCGAATGTGCGGGTTCACATCCCTTGCGGTAACCAAATTGGATGTGCTTAATGACTATGAGGAACTTCCGGTCTGCACAGCGTACAGGATCGAAGGCAAAGAAACGAAGTACTTCCCAGCATCCATATCAAAGATAGAAAGGGCGGAACCCGTTTACAAAACGCTGAAAGGATGGAAAGGATGGGATGACACCGCTGCCGTGGTGAAAGGCGGGTACGATTCGCTTCCATCTGAAATGAAAGATTATATTGGTTTTATAGAAAAGCACCTGAAGGTCCCGGCGGACATTATCAGCATAGGTCCGGACAGGAACGACACCATTGATAGGAAGAAAGATTGGTGGAAATGATCAGCCAGGCATTCAGTGCCATATTTCTTTTGATATCCGGCAGCATTATTCAGTAGGGGAAGCCGGATTTGGAAAAACATTTTGTTACATCAATAAGTCACTATTCATGCAAAAGCAGTAAAATAATTCATACAAAAGCAGTAAAATAATTCATACAAAAATATAATTAACTGAAATACATATGCTGTTTGATGAGACCTGATCCCTCTACAGTAGAAAGTGATTCGCTAAATAAGGAATATCGGCCCAGAGTAGTTGATTCGCGCATATCTGACACATTGTCTTTATTCGGAGGGGTATTGATAACTGGCCCAATGTGGTGCGGAAAATCATGGACAGGACAGTATCATTCCCGCTCAAAGTATCTCGTTGACAAAGGCGCCACCCTCGCTAGTCTAGATGCGGAATTGGTTTTGGAAGGCGAGGTTCCACGCCTGGTTGATGAGTGGCAGGATGCTCCGGCGCTTTGGGATGCTGCACGCAGAATAATTGACGACAGAGCAAAACCAGGGCAATTCATTTTTACGGGCTCGTCCCTTCCTCCAAAAAAATCAACATCCCACACTGGAACTGGCAGATTCGCCAGAATAGCGATGCGCCCGATGTCTCTCTTTGAATCGGGCAATAGTGATGGCCATGTATCTTTGTCTGCATTGTTCAACGGAGCTGAGTTCAAACCGCATCGTTCAGAAATGAGTTACGACGCAGCGGTGCGACTCATATGCAGAGGCGGGTGGCCGTCGGCAGTGAACGAGAGCTATGAACGTGCGGTCGAGGTACCAAGAGAGTATATAAAAGCTGTAGCAAATTCCGAAATAACAGATGCTGAGAAAAGAGAAAAAAAGAGGGACCCGACAGTAATGGCGCTTTTGATGAGGTCCTTAGCCAGAAACACAGCCACATGTGCTAAGATCGCGGTGATCACGGAAGACATTTCCCGCGACAGAAAAATCTCTGAGTCGACCGTTACGAACTACATTGAGGCGCTCAGGAGAATATTTGTTCTAGATGAGCAGGAGGCATGGTATCCCGACTTACGCTCGCGTGTGAGACTGCGAACATCGCCAAAGAGGCACCTTGTCGATCCCTCCTTGGCAGTGGCCGCAATGAGGGCTGATGTGGAAAGAATAAAGTCGGACCCCAACACAGCAGGATTCCTGTTTGAGTCTCTGTGCTACAGAGACCTTTGTGTTTATTCTTCTGCATTGGGAGGGGATGTCTATCAATATGGCGACAACACAGGACTCGAAGTGGACTCAATTGTAGAATTGAGGGATGGGAAGTGGGGTGCAGTTGAAGTGAAACTGGGTGATTTTGAGTTTGACAAAGCCATCCACAATCTGATGTCATTGAAGAAGAAAATGAGCGATAATTCTCCGCCTCCGTCTTTCATGATGATACTGTGCGCTACGGGAGGTGTCGCCTACACCCGTGATGACGGGATCATGGTGGTGCCACTAGACTGTTTGGGACCGTGACGTTTGATTCTTATTGGGCTGCGGGTTTAGCCCTCTCAAAGAGTTTCCTGTCTTTGTTCAGCGGTATCGTCGCGTCATATCCCACTTTGTATGTGGTCACCTCTATG
>WRJJ01000060.1 GCA_009778575.1 Methanomassiliicoccaceae archaeon | reverse complement strand
CGACAAGATCGGGGCCGACCTTTACGGTGAGACCGCAAGCGAGACCACCAGCAAGGCCAAGGCCATCTCCAAGTGAGGCGATGACATGACTGAATACATGGTGAACATGGGTGACGGAAGCAGGGTCTTCATGACCAAAGAGCAGATCCTTACCGACATCCAAGCGGGTATCGGCGATGCGGTGGACTGCACGGGCGTTTCGGAGCTCAATGCGGATGAGATAGATTTCATCTGCGAGATAATGTGCGATAAGAACAGGATCGTGGGCGTCGAGCCGGGGAACGAGGTCGTCATGACAGAGGACTTCGGAGGAAACAGGTTCGGCATCGACAGCGGCACATGCGGTAACGGTATCGAGTTGGGGAGGAGGGAAAGCTCGCTCCTCTTCGAGAAAGCATGGTCGATGGACACATTTGAATTGGGACACACGGACTACAGCATCAAGGCGGTCAAACCTATCATCGCGCATGAGATGCAGACGATGGAGCAAATGCAGATGCTCATGACAGTGCCGCTTCTTTACGGAACAATGCCTAACATGGGCCTTTACTACATACCCGACGGTCCGTACGGGAATCCCGCGGACCTTATGAGGGAGTTCAAGATAGAAGAGGCAATGGCCGCCGCAGAGGCCGCGGCAGACCACCTTGCAAGGGACATAGAGTTCGTTTCAGTGAAACTCCAGGAGGCCGGGTCGGACGGATTTGATTTCGACACCACCGCATCCGCGGGAGACGCCGACTTCGTCGGTACGCTGAAAGGTGTCGCAAAACTCAGGAAAGAACGCCCCGAAGCGAATATCATGATGGGTATGGCTGGAGAGAACATCCTCGGCATACACGGGATGATCGAATACGATGGAAAGGTGGTTGCGGGAATGTACCCCCATGAGCAGGTAATGCTCGCCGAGAAGGTCGGCGTGAACGTCTTCGGACCAGTGGTCAACACCAACACCGGCAGGAGCACTGCATGGAACATCGCGCGCGCTGTAGCAATAACCAAGGAATGCGTCAGCAAATCAAACATCCCCATACACCCGAACATGGGAATGGGCGTAGGCGGAATACCGATGAGCGAGACCCCGCCCATAGAGGCGGCAACAAGAGCCAGCAAGGCAATGATCGAGATCGCTAAGGCGGACGGGATATAGATCGGTGCGGGGGACCCCGCGGGAATATATCTTTCTCACGTAGCCGCTTCCGGAATGGGAGGCATGAGGACGGCCGGCGACCTCGTTGCAAGAATGGAGTTCTCAAAGAACATGAGGCTCGGCAAAGCGAAGGAATATGTCGCAAAGAAACTCGGCGTAACGCCGTACGACCTGTCCGACGTTTACGTCATGAGAGAACTCAGAGAACAGCTCGACATCGGAGTGATAACGGCACTTCCCACGGCATCAAGAGGGATCCAGTCCAAATTCAAGATAGAGGACCTCTTGGACATCAAGATCAACTGCTGTGAGAACTATCGTGCAAGGATGAAGAGATGAAAACATGGGCGAAAGCCCGTCTTTTTTTAATTGAGGTTGAATAATGTCAGAAGGCATAAACACAGTCGGGAACAGCGGCGGGGGTCTGGTCCGTTCGATCACATGGAAGCAGGGTACGCTGATCGTACTTGGAATCCCCGTTCTGATACTGCCGTCCCTTTTTGATGTTTCCGGTATACTGTGGGCGTTCAGCATTGTTGCATGGACGGTATCGGTCATACAGGGATTCATTCAGAACATAGCGTTCGGAGAGTTGATAACGACCTTCCCTGATGCGGAGGGTATACCGAGCGCCACAAAGAGGGTGCTTACAACTCCGGGCACATCTAAATACCATTATAGAAAATTCATAGCCGCTTTCGGGGCATGGGGCTACTGGTTCGCATGGACGCCGGCACCCGCGATATTCTCCATATTAATGGCGGACTATCTGTCCACATATTTCAGCTTCTTCGCGGAGATCAACTTCACGATCCTTTCGGTCGTGATAGGCATTACCGTGATAGGAGGATTCCTGCTGTTGAATATGCGCGGTCTTTCCGGAGGAGCTAAGGCGGGACTGATACTGGCGATCCTTTCGATAGTGCCGATGTCGGTCATACTGGCGGTCACCTTCTTCACGGGGGATTTCCACTTCTCCAACATATCTAACGGATGGCTGTCTCCGCAATGGTCGTGGGGACCGATGGACATGGTGATGCTGTTCGGCTGCCTTGGTCTGATGCAATGGAGCGCATGCGCTTGGGAGGGAGTGGTCATATACGGCCCCGAATACAAGAACCCCGGCAGTGACGTTCCAAAATCGCTGCTGGCATGCGGATTCATCTGCCTGATCCTTTACTTCTTCATGTCCACCTCGGTGTTCGGTTCACTGGGGGTTGACGGAGTGGAGGAGGCCGGCATCGCAACGCTCGTTCCGATCGCAGTGATGGTATTCGGGGACATGGGGGCATCGGTGGCGGTCTTGTTACTCGTGGCGGGGATGCTGCTGATCATTCAGACAGGGTTCCTGGGAGGTTCGAGAAGTCTGTACTCCCTTGCAAGGGCAGGGAATATGCCAAAATTCTTCACGAAGACGACCAAGAACGGAGCACCGATATGGTGTCTGTTATTCGCCTTCTTTGTGAATATCGCTCTGATATTCGTCGGCACCCCGGTAGCGATAATAGCAGGGTCGGGAATGGGCTACTGCCTGGGCATAGCCACAGCGCTTGCCGCATACTACATAACAAAGACCAATCCGAAGTTCAAGGACCTTCCGAGAGGCTGGTATGCGCCGAGGGGCTGGAAATATGTCGCGCTGGTAATGATAGTGATACAACTGTTCATCCTGTTCCCTTGTCTGGGCTATTGGAACTATACGGTATACGGGCTGCTCCCGCTGCTGCTTGGACTGTTCATACTAATGATCTACATTCCGGTATGGTTCATAGTGCAGTGGCATGAAGGGAAAAACAATCCCGAGAAGGCATCAGACCAGAGCGTCAACGATGTGCCAGAGTGATCGAGATCACCTCAGCAAAATAAACCAAGGGGTAACCCCCGATCCTTTTTCTTTTGATTTTACGCATGAACATAATAAAATAAATTGAACTTATCTCGAAGGTATGCTTCTTAAAGCCCAGGCCATTGCGAAATCCTTCGGTCCGGTAAAGGTCCTGACCGGTGCCGATCTTCAGATCAATGAGGGGGACAGCATCGGGCTGATAGGGATCAACGGCGCGGGCAAGAGCACATTCTTAAAGATCCTGTTGGGAGAACTTAAGTGCGACACCGGGGAGCTGACAAGGAACACGGATGAGATAGGGTATCTTGAACAGTTCCCCGAATCCTCTTCGCAATTCACCGTAAGGGATGTTCTCGGGAGGCCTTACGGCCACATAGAGAACATAAAAAGGAAGATGCGGGAGATCGAGGCCTCGATGGCCTCGGGAGAGAACATCGACTGGAACGCAATGGCGGCGGAATACTCTAAATTGGAAAGAGACCTGAAAGCATCCGATGTCCAGGACGAAGGTAAGCTGATCCGATCTCTGAAAAAAGTGGGCCTGGTACAGGATGTGATGGATCGCACCATGGATTCCCTTTCAGGCGGTGAAAGAACGAAGGTCATGCTGTCGAGGATACTCGTCCAAGCTGACGACTGCGACATGCTGGTCATGGATGAGCCCACTTCCCATCTTGATGTCGAGACGGTAGAGTGGCTGGAGGATTATCTTCTGAAGTCCCACTGCTCTCTTCTGGTAATAAGCCACGATCGATATTTCCTCGATAAGATCGCGACGAGGATGACGGAGATATCTAACGGCAGAACGAGAGAATACAAAGGGAACTATACAGATTTCATCACAAAGAAGATGCTGGACCTCGACCGGATGGAGAAAGAGTACAGGAAATACGCCACCAACAAGAGGAAACAGGAAGAGATCGCGGAACAGCTTCACAAGGACCAATGGTATCTCACCACTCACAAAACAAGGGAAAAGCTGATATCAAAGCTAGAAAAGAAGGATAAACCGGAAGAGATCAAAGAGATAACCGTCAGAATACAGGCCGCACCCAAATCGGGGAAGAACGTCATCACATGCAAGGGATTATCGGTGGAACTCGGAGGAAGGACCATTCTGGAAGACGTGGAGCTCGATATTCACAAAGGCGATAAGATCGGAATATTCGGATCGAACGGAGAAGGCAAATCGACCCTTATCAAAGCTCTTCTGGAAGAGATACCGTGCAAAGGCGAGCTGTGGGTGGCCCCCGGAGCAAAGATAGGTTACTATTCTCAGAACCACGAAGGCCTGGACCCCACATTGACAGCGGAAGAGCAGTTAATGAAGGTAATAGGCAAAGAGAGAAGAGGAGACGCAAGAGCCATTCTTTCCAGGATGCTCCTTACGGGGGACGATGTCGACAGGCCCATAAAGACCCTTTCGGGAGGGCAAAGGGCAAGGGTCGCACTTTGCATGCTTCTTCTGGAGGAGACGAACGTCCTTGTTCTGGATGAGCCCACTAACTATCTCGACATACCGGCGAGGCACGCCGTAGAGGAAGCGCTGAATGAATATGATGGCACTATCCTCGCCATCACTCACGACAGGTATTTTTTGGACACGGTCTGCACAAAGGTCGCGGAAGTGAAGGCCGGATCGGTGAGAATATACAATGGCACGTATTCTGAGATGAAAGGCAGGCCGAACACGAAAGAGATAGTAATGGATGCCGATGAGTACAAAGTGCTCTCCCCGTTTACGAACTGGGTAACCGGGAAGAAGTATGCCAAGAACGACAAGGTCCTGATAACTCCGGCAGAGACAGGGGGGTTCAAATGGGCGCTGGAACAGGGTAAGATGAAGAAGACCGGGGGACGTCAAAGGAAGAAAGTATCCGCCCCGACGGATGAAGAAAAGTAATCAGGAGCCAGCGAACAGTTTTTTACTAAAAAGAATATACGTTATCGGGTGTGTAATTGGACGAGGCAACGTTTCTTTTGAACATGACGTTCCTGCTTTTGGTCGCAGGGATATGTTCCGTCATATTCAAAAAACTAAAAATGCCCTCGATCATCGGATATCTCGCGGCAGGCATCATCCTTGCAAACTACTGGGTGGGCGAGTCTGAGGAGACCGAGACCATAGTAAGCATCCTTTCGTCAATGGGATTGGTGCTGCTCATGTTCTGCATAGGCATGGAGCTCAATCTGAAGAAATTGAGGAAATCCGGAGCGTTCGCCATACTGGTTGCCCTGATCCAGCTGCCTCTCATGATCATGGGAGGATATATTTTCGGACTCTTCATGGGATGGGATACCATCCAAGCGATACTGTTCGGAGCCATAATATCGGGCTCAAGTACGGCCGTTGTAACGGCGGTCCTCAGAGATCAGGGAAAGCTTTCAAAAGAGGACGTTGAAACTATAATCCTGATCACAGTCGTAGAGGACGTGGCACAGGTGATCATACTGTCCATGGCATCTCCTTTGCTGGTGGGAAGCGCAATGGAACTGGATTCCATAGTATGGATGCTTCTGATAATTCTGATATTCATGATAGCGGCGGTTTCGATAGGGATACTCTTCGTTCCCCGCGCGCTTGACTGGATAGGATCAAAAATGCCGGATGAGATCCTTCTGATAACATCGCTGGGAATGTGTTTCGCAATGGCCATGATGTCAGTCTGGATAGGTATGTCCATGGCTATCGGCGCATTCCTAATGGGGGTGGTAGTGTCTCAGGCCAATTCGAGAGGCACCATTGAACATGACGTAACGCCGATGAAGGACATCTTTATGGCAATGTTCTTCATTTCGGTAGGGCTTGAGATAGTTCCCAGCGGCATTATAGGTAATATTGTCCTGATAATGCTGATATTCATGGTATATGCGTTCCTGAAATGGGGGACGGTGTTCCTGGCCTATTTCATAGGTGATAGGTCGCTGCGTTTAGGGTTCATGTCTTCGGTGAGTCTTATAGCGATGGGAGAGTTTGCGTTCATCATCGCAAAGGCGGGCCTGGATGCCGGGGTTCTGTCGGATGATTTTTACACATCGGTGATAAGCGCGGCCTTGGTATCCATGGTGGTCCTGCCATTGCTGTCTCTAAACTCAAGTAAAATTTGCGATTATGCATTCGAACATGCCCCAAGGCCGGCCATTGCCGCTGTCAGGAGGGTCGAGTCGGTAAGAGATAGCCACTATGCAAGGATAGCTCTATCCTCAAGATCCACGGCATCCAGATTCAAAGAGAGGATGACCATGGCGTATATCGATATTCTGCTGGTGGTCGCCATAGAGATCGTATTCTTTGTGTTCACATCCGATATGACGAACTTCCTTTTCAACAACATAGGCACGCTGCCTTACACAGTATGCTACACAGTAGTTCTGGCAGTGAATTTCGTGGCCATAGCCATACCTCTTTACAATTTGATCAAGAACCTGAAGTTCGTTGAAAAGGTGCTTATCGATGCGGAAAGGAGGGCTGAGGCGAGGGGAGAGGGTAACCTTCAGCGCAGATCGATAAAATTCCATAAGGTTTTCGTAAGGATCAACAACTGGGCCCTTGTGTTCACAATTGCGTTCGTGATCATGATCCTGGTGCCGACCAGCATCGGGCTGATAGAGCACATATTAGCGATGCTGGGCGGTATAGGAATAATACTGCTTATCTATGCGTATAAGCACAGGACCGGTGTGGACTGATCAGTACTTGTCGTCGTCGAACGGGTCCTCGCCGGCCAGCATGTCCTTGTACATACTGTGCAGTTCATCTGACGAGATGCTTCTGTGAAGCTTCACTGAAGCCTTCCTTACCCTCTCCAAGAGATCTATCGCTTCCTGATCGGAGAGTTTTATCCCCCTGTGCGACAGGTCTGTGACGATGGTGTTCCTGCCGGAATGCTTGCCTATGACTATCTTCCTCTCGAGACCGACCTCGCTCGGGTCGTAGGGCTCGTAGTTCTTTGCATCCTTTATTATGCCGTCTGCGTGTATCCCGGCCTCATGCGCAAAGCAGTTGGCTCCCAGGAAAGGCTTCGAGACCCCGATGCTCCTTCTGGAGGCCACTGA
>WRJJ01000059.1 GCA_009778575.1 Methanomassiliicoccaceae archaeon | reverse complement strand
CAGCGACGTAAGGGCGCGTTCCGACCTTTGCACCTCGTCAAGAACGATCAGCGTGTCTCCTTCAGAGATGGATTCGCCAGAAATGGAGGACAATCCACGGATTATCGTTTTGGCATTCAGGTCGCCTTCGAAGATCCTCTTGGATTCGTAGGATGATTCAAGATTCACATATGCGACGTTCTCATATTCCTTTTTGCCGAACGTCAGAACGGAGTATGTCTTGCCTACCTGCCTGGTACCTTTTATCAGCAATGGTTTTCTGACAGGGGACTTTTTCCACTCCTTAAGATAATTGTGAATCTTACGTTCCATAAAGTGTTATTACTATACACTTATTAGAATGTATCTTCTAAATAGGGGTTTTATTTAAACAAAGCACTTTATGTTCATAAAAGTGTAGAAATATCACATTTATTGGTTCCAAAAAGTGTTGTTTAAATACACTTTTCCTATCTTAAGCGGTCCTTTTCCGCAAACCGTTTTGCGCGTGCCTCAATGATCCTGATGCTATTCTCTAAGAAATCCTCTATCTGAGAAACGTCAAGGATACCGCCGGGGGGTCGGCGCCCGCCCTCGAACAGGCTGATGATCTCGTGATCCTTGTCCAAGAAGTCTCTGAGATAGTTGTTATCAACATACTCTTCCCAGCTGCCGAATCTTTCAAAGTAGTTCTCCGCATTGATCTTGAACAGTTCAAAGGTCCTTTCGTTCTTTCTTTCCAATGCTCCGGGCTCCTCATACCAGAGCCTGATATCATTTAGCCAGAGGTCGGGGAAATCCCTATACGCTCCTCCCCAGCCGCCTTTTGCAAGATTTAAGTTGGTGGTGGAGTATCCTCCCAACCTCCACAAAGGCATGAAATTGGCAAGGGTCACGAACAAATGCCTGAATCTTTCGGTCTTCGCGAGCAACACCTCGATCTCCGACCCCGTTAGTTCGATGCTTCTTTCTATCGACGCGGTCAGCCTGCAGTTGTTTTTTCCCAGAACAGTTCTTTCGCTGAAGATACAGTCGCCTCGATAGAACCTGTCCTTTCCGGGCACGAATTCATAATCTTCTCTTTTATCGCTTAACGTGCCTTTCCAATGTTCAAAATAAAAGTCTGCGGCCTTGGGTGTGGCATCGCCCCACAGTGCGCCTTGCGGCTCGATCCTTTCCAGATATTTTTCCATGGACCCACCTCTGTCAGGCAGACAAAAATATTCTCTTTAGAGTATAAACATTGGCTCCGCATTCTTGTTCCGCACCCGCCTCCGGTTAGTCCGCAGCGGCGAAATAAGGCCGTTTTGGATAGCCAGCGCGTGCTTTTTCAACAATTTTTTAGGTTGTATTTAAATACCACGCACGCATTATTCTTCAAGTGTCCGCGCGCGGACATATGGGGATGCATTCGGAGTCAAAAACTCGCGTTTGCCCTTTGAAAAGGGGTAAAGGACGTGTACTTGAAGCAGGTCGAACTAGAGAACTTCAAATCGTTCGGAGGTAAACTTACGATACCTCTGATGGAAGGTTACATGGCGATCACGGGACCGAACGGTTCCGGGAAATCGAACATCACAGATGCCATCCTCTTTGTGCTGGGGCCGAAGAGCTCCAAGGCCATAAGGGCGGGAAAGCTCACGGACCTAATATTCGACGGCGGAAAGTCGAAGAGCAAGTCCGATTACATGAAAGTGTCCCTGGTCTTCGACAACACGGACCGGATAATGCCGTGGGACGACGACATCGTCAGGCTGACGAGATATGTCAAGATGTCCGAAAGCGGGGATGATTACAACTCATATTTCTATATCAACGACAGGAAATCGTCGCTGACCGAGTTCGACAGCCTCCTTACCAAGGCCAGGATAAGCGCCGACGGTTACAACATGGTACAGCAGGGCGATGTTACAAGAATAGTGCAGATGGGCAATCTGGAGAGGAGAAGGGTCTTGGATTCCATCTCCGGGATAGCAAGCTACGACGCCGATCTGGAGAAAGCGAGGGGAGAGCGCCAAGAGGCCGAACTCAACCTGGAAAGGATAAGCATTGTCATCGAGGAACTGGAGAAGCAGATCGAGAAGCTTGAAAAGGACAAAGAGGACGCTAAGAAGTACATCGAGACCCAGGGCCTCCTGGAAATGGCCAAGGCCCAGTCCGTCCACCGGCAGATGCAGATAGAGGAGGCTAAACTGGAAGGACTCACCGAGCAGATAGCCTCCGTTACCAACGAGATCGTTAAACTCAGTGAGAGAAAAGAATCCATTAAGAGAGAGTACGCCGAGAACGAGACGGCGATCAGAGCGAAAGAGAAAGAGATCGAGGACCGCGTGGGCCCGGAGTACAAGGAGATCAAAGGCAAGATAGAGAAGGCCAAGATCGACATGGCCATGCAGAAGGACCGCACCGAACGCGCCCAAGAGGATATAGAGGAGCAGGAATCCATAAAGAGGGAGATAGAAGAATCGATCGGCGGGATACAGGCCGAATGTGATGAACTCTCCGGGACGCTCTCCGGCGTATCGTCAAAGCTGGCGGGCCGCGAGAAGGAATTGGACGCGGCAAAGGCAGAGGATGCCAAGATCAGCGAGGAGATGTCCAAGCACGGCGGGGAGCACACTAAGCTCCAGAACAGGCTCAACGATCTGGAAACGCAGATCGACCTGGGGGAAAAGGCCGAGCACGAGGCAGAGGTGGCCGCCGCCAGAGCGGCGACGGTGGCAGAGGAACTCAAAAAGTCAAAAGCTTCTCTGGATGAGAGGCTTCAGTCAGCGGATTTTGATATCAAAGATTCGGAGTGGAACCTGAAAGAGGTAAAGCAGGCGGCCGGCCCCATGGGAGGGGCCGATGATGTATCCAAGAAGATAATTGAGGCTAAGAGGAAAGAGTCGGAGCTGGAGAGACAGGAATCTGAACTCAAGGAGGCCATAAGAAGCCTGGAAACTCAGTACAGCGAACTGGCGGCAGAGAAGAAGGTCTCCAACAGGATGAACAAGGGCGATGAGGCTGTGGATGCGATCATCGAGCTGAGGGACAAAGGCATGGCCACAGGCATCCACGGGACCGTTCAGGAGCTTGCAACGGTCCAGCCGGGGTACGAGACAGCGCTGTCCGTGGCCGCCGGAGGGAAGATGAGAGCGATCGTCGTCGCCGACGACCAGGTCGCATCGGACTGCATTTCATATCTCAAGAAGGAGAAGCTCGGAAGAGTGACGTTCCTGCCGCTGAACAAGATGATAAGCGGCAAGCCCAGGGCAAAGGCGATAATGACCGTCAAACAGACCGAAGGGTACGCCACGGACCTGATCGATTTCGATCTGAAGTACACGAACGTGTTCTGGTATGTTTTCCAGGATACGATGGTGGTCAACACGATATCCGAAGCAAGGGCCCTCATGGGCGGCGTGAGGCTGGTCACCAAGAACGGAGAACTGCTGGAGGCATCAGGCGCGATGACCGGCGGTACCCTGAGCCTCCAAAGCGTTTTGAAATTCGGAGCGGCTTCCGAATCGAAGCTGGATGAGGTAAGCGCCAAGCTGAGGGCGGCAAACGATTCCTTAGACGCCCTGAGATCGAAGCTGAAAGAGATCAGGGACGGCATCCGCGCCATGGACGACGAGATGAGAAAACTGTCCAGCGCGGGCATGGGCGCCCAGGCTCAGATAGGACAGCTCACGGCGAAGATAACAGAATTAAAGAAAACAAGGCAGCAGCTCGCAGACGAACTCGCCGGAAAGAAGAAAGAATGCGATGAGGCGGAGAAACAGCTTGCGGAGCTCAATCTGGATATGGAAAGCAAGTCCTCGTCCTTGGCCACAATGAGGGAGGAAAGGACCCAGGTAAGAGAGAGGGTCGCCGCCATCGCTCCTGCGGAGATGCAGGAAAGGATACAGAAAGCAAGGGACAGCATCTACGGGCTTTCGAACGAAGTATCTGAATTACGGACGCAGAAGAATGCTCTGGAGACGGAGATATCCGGCCTCGCCAAACAGCGCAGCTCTCTTGAAGCTCAGATGAGGGCCGTCGAAAAGAAGATCAAAGAGAGCACGGACGCCATCTCCGCCTACGGAAAGGAGATCGAGAGGATCACCATCGAACTCGATGCCCTCAGAAGGATCGAGAGCGAGATGGAATCGGGCATAGAGGGCTTGAGGGACGAGAAGGATGCTCTTGTGGAGAAAGGATTCAGGCTCTCCAGCGAGAAGGATTCCGTGCAGGAGAAGATCGAGGCCAAAGAGGGAATAAGGCTTTCCAACGAGGCCCAGGTGAACATTACTCTGGAGAATCTTGAGCAGATAAAGGCGGAGATAGCCGAGATAAGGGTACAGGTGGAACTGCCCATACCGTCGGAAGAGGAGATAAAGCGCACCATCAGGTCCTGCGAGAACATCCTTTCAAAGATAGGCAACGTCAACCTCCGCGCGATCGAGGATTACGAAGAGCGGAAGACAAGATACGACAGCCTGATGGAGGATGTCGGAAAATTGAAAAAGCAGATAAAGGAGCTCGGAGACCTCACGGAATCCCTCAATTCACAGAAGAAGGGGCTGTTCATGCAGTCGTATAACGCCGTGAACGAGAATTTCAAGGTAATATATGCGCAACTCTCCGACGGAGGGGAGGCGTACATGGGATTGGAGAACGAACGCGATCCGTTCCTGGGAGGCCTAACGATCAACGCGAAGCCGAAGAACGGCAAGATGCTGAGGCTGGAGGCCCTCTCCGGAGGAGAGAAGTCCCTTACGGCCCTTTCGTTCATCTTTGCCATTCAGGAATACCAGCCGTCCCCATTCTATGTACTGGATGAGGTGGACATGATGCTGGACTCGGTGAACGCGGAGATGGTGGCAAAGAGAGTGAAGTCCAGTTCCGGAAGGGCCCAGTTCATTCAGGTATCGCTGAGAAAGGTCACACTTGCAATGGCCGACCACCTTATAGGGGTGACGAGGCCGCCGTCCGGTATCAGCAGAGTAATAATGCAGCCGGACCTCGCCGAGGTATCGAAATACGAAGAAGAAGCTTTGAGAAAGCAAGAAACAGAGAACAAGAAACAGGAAAATTAATAACAATGGATGGGATGCAAATGGATGAAGCTATGAAAAGAGAAGACATGGAGCAGTACCTGCTGTTCCATAAAGCTCTGTCGGATGACGGCGACGCATACGACAGGATAAACGGGTATATGGGCATACTCGAGAAGGCAGGCTCCGGGGAGAGGCTGAACGACCCCGTGGACGAATCTATACGGGCAGCTTTCAGTCTGGTCCTGGAGAACGGGATCGACCCGTGGGAGATCGACCTAAGGGAATTTGTCAGATTATATTCCAAAAAGGTCGCGGAGAACAGGTTCGATATGATCGTCGCCGGAAAGCTCATGCTGATGGCATGGAAGGTCCTCAGGCTGCAGTCGGAAGTGACATGCTCAAAATCGGACGAGCCTTACGAAGAGGAGTTCTTTGATTTCGAGTTCGAGGATGAGGACGTGTCCCTGACGGTGCCGGAAGTGGCGTTCAGGCAGGCATATTCAAGAGATTCCATCCGTGCCGTCACTATGTACGAACTGCTTGACGCCTTCGAGGAGGCCAGGGCGGAGATGGAGATCCACCTTGAGAGGGAAAGGGTCAGGACCGAACTTGAGGAGAAGATCCCCAGGAAGTTCGATAACAAGGCCCACGAAGAGGATGACAAACAGGATGTGGAACTCATCTGGGAAAGGATAGTCAAACTCGGCCGGGGACCGATACAGATAGACGAGCTGTACACGAGGGACCTCATGGAGAACCTCAAGACGTTCGTCGCGGTCCTCCATCTGGTAAGGGACGGAAGGCTGGAGATATATCAGGCGACTCTGCCGAAAGGCGAGATAGTCATCGAGAGGAAGGTCCCGGGGATACCGACGACGCTGGAAAGCCAAGAGGGCCAGGAAGAGATCGAGGCGGTGAACTGAGGTGAACGAGAAGGGGGCGGTCGAGGCGGCACTCTTCTCCAGCGCCGAAAAGATCAGCGTTCCTGACATAGCGGAAAGGACCGGGCTCTCGGAGGAGAAGATAAGGCATGCCCTGCGCGATCTCAGAAAAGAGTATGATGACAGGGACTCCGCCATAATGATCGCCAAGATCGGCAACGAATACAAGATGATGCTCAGAACGGACTACACGGACTTCACCGGGAAGTTCGCCAAGGCGGAGATGACCGGAGGGATGATGCGTACCCTGAGCACCATTGCGTACAACCAGCCCGTGCTTCAATCGGAACTGTTCAGGACCCGCGGGCCGAGGGTATACGACGACGTTCGCGCGCTGATGGAGATGGACATGGTCTCCGGAAAAAGGTCCGGACAGACCCTGGAGCTCACCACCACGAAGAAATTCTCCGAATATTTCGGCATCGGCAGCACCAGGATCGCCGACATCAAAAAATGGATAGAGTCCCAAGCGAAGAACATATGATCCCATCCCTTCTTCTCCGTCTGGGAAAAAGCTTTTAATCAGGCATCCCATGGTCACACTGATAATATGGTAATGCCGCAAGCGCTGCTGGAAAAATCGCTGGACAAACACGTCTCTCTCCTTCTCAAGGACGGAAGGATAATGGAAGGCAAATTCACGGGTTTTGACGAATACATGAACATGGTGTTGGACGAGACCGTCGAGAACAACGTTGCCGGTGAGGAACAAAGGCGTTTGGGAACGGTTGTACTCCGCGGCAACAACGTAGTGAGCATTTCCATCCTTTAAGATATGTTAAGAAATAACATACTGAGGACGGTACCCCCTCATGCCTCTGTTCAAATGGATAAATGATGTCTCCAATAACGAAAAGTCAAGGAAGGCGTGGTTCTCCCTTGTCTTTGTGATCTTTGTCACACTCATTATAATTCCGTCCATTTTTGTAGTTCTGAAGATGTTCACCGAGTGGGGTCTCGTCAGCGAGGTCTTTGATGACCCCGTCATGATGTCCACTATCACAGGGGCGCTGTGGAACTCTTTCAGCATCGCAGGCATCGTGACGGTCATCGACATCCTGGTAGGGATCCCGATGGCGTGGATCTTCGTAAGGAAACAGTTCAAGGGAAAGAAATATCTAGACACTCTGATGGACATGCCTCTTGCATTTCCGACGGCGGTACTGGGAATATCGGTGGTGATGTTCTGGGGAGCCCCCGACGGCATAAGCATACCCGGGCTG
>WRJJ01000058.1 GCA_009778575.1 Methanomassiliicoccaceae archaeon | reverse complement strand
ATAATCGAGGACTGCATACTGCACGATTCTACGAACGATACTGTTAAAGTAAAACCAAACTGCAACAATATCACGATCCGATACAATGAGATATACAACTCGGGGCGGGAGTATGTAGGTCAATCCGGCTTCCTATTGGGAGAGTGTAATTCTGAAGCCATAGACAATGTCAACGGCAATAACATGAAAGTACAGAACAACTACATTCATGATGTTTGTTCGAATGCGATATACGCCAAAGGCGGTGCGATAAACTCGCTGATCGAGAACAACCGTATCGAACGCGCTTACGGCGCCGGGATTATGGTCGGTTTTGATACCAGCCCACAGTATTTCGATACATCCGTGAATCCGACTTATTATGAGAACATCGGCGGCATCGTACGCAATAACCTTATAATCCACACGGGCTGGGAAGGCATAGGGTTCTACGGCTCCAAGGACGCACAGGTCTACAACAACACCTTAGTGGACGTGAATTATGCCCAGAACTATCACAGTGCGATCTACTTCGGCCTTACTTATCAGGATTGGGAGTCATATGCCGGCCGTCCCGCCACTGTAAATCCCAACATCCACCACAATATCGTATGCCAACCGGCCGCATTCACCGACCGTCCGATGATAGAGATCCGTTATTCCAACGATCTCGGCGGTATGTCTGCCCTTTCAGGCAAACCGACGATGAACAACAACTGTTTTTACATCGCAGGTAAAAACGCTGTATTCGTAGATAATCGGCCGGGCAGTGTGTTCGATGGCGGGCTTACTGGATGGATATCCCACATTGGTGGCGGAAGTGGGTCGATAGAGGTCGATCCCGCTCTCGATGCAGAATACAGGCCGACAAATCCGCAGTGCGCGGGGATGGGATGCAATTTCCCCTGATGAATGAGAATCCGCAATGAAATGAAAGATACGCCCCGCCCTCGGCGGGGAGGTCTGGGTTAGATTTCTTTTGATGCATTGGATATTCTAACGTGTTGCACTCTCTCCATAGAGGCCTCCGATGGATGCAACGGCCCCAAAAGTGCACGTATCAAAATTAATATAAGCGATACCCATATAACACTGAAGGGGTGTCTGGAGGCGACGCAATGACAAAGAGTCCCACAGGAAAAAAAGATTACGTCAGGATTGCTTCATATTTGTTTTTTGACGAATATAAAAAAGAAAGAGGCGGCGATGTTCCCGGCGTAATGTACAACAAGTTCATGACCCTGCTCTATGCGGAATTGAAGCCCGAAAAAGACATAGGGTTGCCGCACTGCTGGTATAGGTGGGGGGACATAGTCGTTGCACATTGCATCCCATACATAACATGGACTCACAAGAGTCCGAAGTATACTATTGTGGAATGGAACAGCGGTGTTCAGGACTATGATCCAAAAGACAGAATAGTATCGCTCATCAAGAAAAATATCGCGGAATTCATGATCAGGCACTCTGGAACCGACGCCCACGAAACAGCGAAAGACGAGGTCTACGAAGGCGCCCCATTCAAATTCCAAAAAGAGTACAGAAAGATGAGGGAGTCCTTAGACTCCATGGTAAAAGTATCAGTTGTGGACAATCGGACAGAATATATCGGCAGCTTGCTCCTCAACGCCATGAAAGACTTCCCAAAAAAAGAATTCAAACAGATAATTGGTGAGAAAGACAAGTTTGAAGCGGTCTTTTCGGCCGGATTGTGTGGCGATGCTTCGTCAGAGGATTTGTTTGATTTTGCGGAGCTGTTCTGGTTCTTTTTCTGCTACCACTTGAGGACAAACAAAAAGGGTCATGAGAATGTCCCTAAAGAAACATTGAATATTTGGTTGGAAGAGATTCCATGGGAGACCAAGAGGTTCGAGCATATTCTGCAGAACTATGCGGAGAGGTTCAGCGGTGCCGGGAGCGACGACCCCCTCATACTTTCATTGCTAGAAGAGAGAAAGGACCGTATGGAAAGAATAAAGGTCCTGGAGTCTGAGATTTTCGGTGACATCCCCCCAGACCCAATTGGAAGGGCCTAAGATGCCCCTTCCCTCTATAATCTTAGATACGGCGCTCTGCATGATGGGAAGTTCAAAAACTGGCTTAGCGGGTACAATGGGTCTGTCTCGATCCCCCCTGTCGTGTATATGGAGTTGTGCCGCCAACAACTTAAAAAAGATATCTCTGTAGAAAAGCTCGATGAATTACTGGATCAGTTGCACATAAAGGTTCTGCGTTTTGACAGGAACAATGCGCGCACAGCGGCTGAGCTGATGGCCGGAAGGGACAACATTCTGTGCAAAGAATGTCGGAAGATAGATTGGATCGATACGATCGTCGCATCATACTTCAACATGGGAGAGTACATAATAACAAACAACAAGAGCGATTTTCCGACTTCCGGTGGTTTTGAAAGGAAGATTCTAACAACAGATGAGATCATGAGCCTTCGATAAAGGTATCAAATTAAAAACTTCATAGTCGCTTAAGTATAACGGACGCGCGCGGCGTTGGTTTTGCCGATGCCGGCAAAACCAAAAATATACTAGATTACCGCCTGCCACATTTCGCTTGCTATCTATCGTGATGAACGCCGAACCCTTCAATAAAGCGGCATGTGAAAAAATAAACCCCGCCTCTGGCGGGGTGGTTTGGATTCAGAACTTCTTTCCTATGGCTTTGGCCTCCGCGAGAACGGCGGCATCCTTCGATGCGGTGTCCGGAGGGTTCGCACCCACAAGGACGATCTTCCCGACAGGAACGAATTTGAGCATTCCCGCCGCCGCACCTTCTATTTTGTCGGCCATCGCCCTGGCGCCGTCGGCGCCTCCGCCGCAGCTCACAACAATGGCAAGCTTCTTTCCGGCAGCTATATTGGGTACGAAATCCGGCCCGAGGAAACTGTAGAATCTGTCCTGAAGGAGCCTGAACTGCCCGTTCGCTTCTCCGAAATAAGTGGGCGTGGACAGTATCACTCCTTCCGCATCTCTGATGGCTTTCAGTATCTCGGCGTGGTCGTCCTTAAGAACGCACGCTCCAGCCGTTTTGCATCCCATGCAGGCCTGGCAGCCTTTTGCGTTGGAGAGGGTGTTGAGATAATACTCTTTGACCTCTTTACCGTTCTCCTTCGCTCCTTCTATCATCGCTTGCACTATTGTGCTCGTGTTCCCCTTTTTTCTTGGACTGGCTATTATTGCGACAATCGACATTTAGTCACCACTATCAAAATGATAGTTATGATATATAAGGATTGTTAACTAGTAATAAATATATTGAAAAACATAGTCAAATACATGGAGAACAGACCGCGCGCGCCGAGGATAGACTGCGCCTTGGATGCCGCGATGACCGTTATCGAAGGGAAGTGGAAAGCCACGATCCTGTGCAAGCTTCACGTAAAGGGCGCTCTGCGTTTCAATCAGCTCATGAAAGAGCTGGAAGTAATATCTCCTAGGATCCTCACGAAGCAGCTCAGGGAGATGGAGGACGATGGCCTGATAATAAGGACGGTCAAAGCGGAAGTACCCGTCTGTGTAGAATATTCCATCTCAGAAAGAGGGAGGACCTTGATCCCTGCACTGAAGATCCTTGCCTCATGGGGCATAGAAAATGTGCTCCGTTACAATGTTCGTTTTGACGAAGGGATGATCATGTCCGAAAGAGAGCCTGACATAGTAGGG
Source organism: Methanomassiliicoccaceae archaeon (assembly GCA_009778575.1). Taxonomy (GTDB): domain Archaea; phylum Thermoplasmatota; class Thermoplasmata; order Methanomassiliicoccales; family Methanomethylophilaceae; genus Methanoplasma. The sequence continues at coordinate 3,640 of WRJJ01000058.1, read as the reverse complement.
TGAACCTCCAGGCACATAGAGCGGAAATATCTGCAGAGACCGACCTTTTTTTTGTGAGCGTTGATTAAAAAAACACTTGGATGAATATTCCAACACATTTTAATATTATCTTTGGAATATACATCCATTGAGGCAAGATCATGCACCTGAAGATAGACGGACTGGAGTTCTCTTATGCGAGCGTGCCTGTTCTTAACGATATCGCTATTGATATCTCCGGCAATGAGCTCGTTTCCATTCTTGGACCTAATGGGGTGGGGAAGTCCACTCTGATTCATTGCATCAACAAGATACTTCAGCCAACTGCAGGCACGGTGCTCATCGAATCAAAGGACGTAAAAGAAATGTCCATCAAAGAGCTGGCGAAGATAGTCGGTTATGTGCCCTGTGCTTCCAAAGACGCATTCCCAATGACGGTGGTGGATACAGTTCTGATGGGAAGGCACCCCCACAGCAAGTGGGGATCTCTCGACAACGATCTTGAGCAAGTGTACAAAACCTTGAAACTCATGGGCGTTGAAGAGTTGGCAATGAGGCCGTTCAACGAGCTCAGTGCAGGACAGCATCAGAAGATCATGCTTGCGAGAGGCATAGTGCAGGAGCCGAAGATACTTTTGCTTGATGAACCCACATCAAATCTGGACATAAAGCACCAGGTGGAGGTCACGCGCATTCTTAGGGACCTATCGAGAAAGAATAACATCCTTGTGATAATGATAAGCCATGACATCAATATCGCGTCCAAGTATTCGGATAAGATGATCCTTATGCATAAAGGGGAGATATTCTCTGTCGGGGAGCCTAGGGAGGTCATCACCGAAGAGAACCTCAGGACCGTTTACGGAGTGAACGCAAAGGTGGTATTCGATGATGACCGCCCCCATGTTATACTTAAGGATCCGGAAACACCCTCGCCGGTCTTCGATGAGGACAATAAAAACGTGGTCATATGCCCAGAATCGATAGTAACGGCACAGCCTACATAACTCTGTTCGACGTTGGACAATGCGGGCGTCGATCGGTCTCAAGTGTCATATTTTCTTTTTCTTTATGAGATATACGTTCAGAGCGAAGAAGGCCACACAAAACAATAGCAAAACAAACAACGAGATCCAAGGGAAATCCCACCCCAGAGACGACGCTCTGACGGTAACGCTGGAGTGCGTAAGGGGCAAGGCGTACAATGCGCCTTGGAACACGGTTGGGAGACTGTCAACAGAAAAGAAAGTGCCGCAGAGGAATGTCATCGGCAGAATGACAAGGTTGCTGAAAGTGGCCATTGCCTGGTGCGTGTTCGCCAGCAATGCGGCGCTGACACCCAAAAAAGAGAATGCGAAACAGGACAATACAATAGATATCACAAAGAGTGGAGTGAGGTGCAGGTGTTCCGGCGCCATCGCAAGCCCGATCGCGAAGATTATGCCGGAACTGACCAGCCCCCTTATTGCCCCATGCATGGATTTGCCCAAGACGATAGCGGATACGCTCAATGGGCACATGAGCATCTCATCCAGCGAGCGATAGTAGAGGCGTTGAATATTAAGTCTGGTGGAAACGGATCCGAACGATGCCGATAGAGAGGTCAGCGCCGCTATCCCGGGTATAATGAAAGCGATATAAGGTAAACCGTCGACCTCTAACCCTCTTCCCAGCCCGAAACCGAATGCCAACAGATACAGGAGCGGACTCATTACGCTAGAAATGAGGATATTCAGGACGGTGTGCCTCATGAACCTCAGGTCTCCCCACATGACATAATAGGTCTCTCTGAAGAATTCGAACATCATTCGTCCCCCACTTTTCTGCCTGTAAGCTCGACAAAGCAATCTTCGAGGCTGGTGTTCCTTATCAGAACCGTGTGTGTCTCATCAAGAGAGGATGCAAAATCGTTCGCTTCGTTCCTCGATGAGAAATACTTGTATTGTGTGGCATGGTTGGGCCCATGGTACTCTACGGCGGTCGAACCCACTCTGTTGCACAGATCGGAGGGAGACCCATGTGCTATCAGTTTGCCTTTGTTTATGATGCCCACCGTTCCGCATAAGGCCTCGATCTCTTCTATGTAATGTGATGTAAGGAAGATGGTGGTTCCTTTGTCATTCAGCTTTCTTATGAGGTCCCAGATGAGTCTTCTGGCCTGAATATCCAGGCCGACTGTCGGCTCGTCTAAAAAAAGCACCTTTGGCTCATGCAGAAGCGAACCGACGATGGCCGCCCTCTTCTTCCATCCTCCTGAAAGAGAATCTATCGTTCGATCCATGTATTCTTCCAGGCCGATGTATTCCGCGAGCTTATCGATCCTTTCTTTTCTTTTTTCGGCAGGTATCTTTTGCGTCAACGCACGATACATCATGTTCTCTCTGACCGTCAGGTCCTTATCGAGGCTTATGTGCTGCTGAACCACTCCCATGAGTTTTTTTGCTTCTTTCTGGTCTTTGCGTATATCATATCCTCCGATGGATATTTCGCCCTCTGTAAAATCTGCCAGCGTTGAGATGACCCTCACAGTCGTTGTCTTTCCGGCGCCGTTAGGCCCTAGGAAACCAAATATCTCTCCCTCTTTTACAGTAAGATCAAGACCGTCAACGGCGGCCTCGTCCCCGTACTTTTTCACGAGACCTTTGACCACAATGATATCTTTCAGAAAGATCGCCTACCAATATCAATTTGGAATATACATCCAGCATATATAACGATTAGCGTAATATTAATGCTCAAAGCATTGCAGGTCGCTGTCAAATAATTTGGAATATACATCCAACATATTAAATAGATATAAACAGAATCTGTCTCAGAATGAAATGGAATATACATCCAACATACTAACAGCAAACAAAAGAACCCATTTCTTCAAAGAGGTATGTATATGGCAGGAACAAGCAAAATAATAGCTATCATTGTTGTCGCAGTCGTAATTGTTGCCGGCGCAAGCGTTGCATTATTCGTTATGAATAGTGAAAAAGAGAAGATAACTATCAACGCCGCATTGGAAGTTTATGGCAACGCAAACAACGATGACAGGATAGATCAGGCGGATATAGATCTGATCAGAGAGATAATCGCAGGCGAAAAGTCTTTCGAGGATTATCCTCTTGCGGACGCAAATCATGACGGTGTCGTTGACGAAAAAGATATTGAACTTGTAGAAAAAATAATCAATGCAGATTCAAATAATAAGGTTCGAATATATCACATTAATCATTATGATGGCAGGAATGTCGTGGTAGATACACTCTATCCGATCACTTCCGCTATAAGCACAGGCGCTGCCAACTCCATACTTATCTACAAGTACTTGGGGATAGTGAACGAATTGAAAGGGTTCTCTTGGTCCACTGCACCCGACAGTGCACTCTTCCCGGAATATATGCACCTGATCACCGAGGAAAAAAGGCTTGAGACCTCTGCCACAAGGATGAATGTGGATAAAGCCTCGAATCTCATAGACAGAGAAGGGGTCACAGCCGCGATCACTTCGGATAACAGAAGCTACCTCCAAAGTGAAGAGAGCATTTTAAAGGAGATAGGGATAGATGTCATCAGAGTCCAGCCGGCCTCGGGTTACAGCGACGAGTACATGTCCACTGTTCTGATGATAGCATTCCTTTTTGACACAGACGGCAAAGGGTACATGGACAAG
>WRJJ01000057.1 GCA_009778575.1 Methanomassiliicoccaceae archaeon | reverse complement strand
CGAAACAGAGTATCGGCGGTGGCATCGTCTTCTAACGGGGTCGTTTCAACAAATAGTTCCGACTACACGGATGTTCTGAGGGCGGCCGGAGCGACCTTCCCCCTTACAGATATAGATGATGCATCCGCCTCTGCGAATTACAACGGAGCATCAGATACATGGCTGAACGTTTATGAAATAGACTATGTGATCTGCTTGAGAACATCGACAACGGCGTTCAGTTGGTACGGCGGAACGGCGCTTACAACAGGAGAGAGCACCCTGAAGTCATATATCAACAACTTCGGGACCCTGGAATGTTATGAGAACAACAACGTCTACGTCATATGCGGCGATATGCCGGTAATGCTGAGGATCGCTTACGTGGCGCAGACCATGTACGGAAGCGTCTTCGGGCAGGATTACGCCTACAATCTCCATGTAGAATTCGTAGAGAAGTTCTTCGGATGGAACGAAAGCATGATCGAAGGAAAGACATTTGTTGCATCAATGGAGGATCTGGGAATAGCCAGTTGAACTTTTTCAACGCCGGGGAGACCCGGCTTATTTTTTTGGAAGTGACAAGTTGGGGAGTGACGCCGTTGTATCAGGCAGCGAAGGCCTGAAAAGCAGCTATAAAAAATACACAAAAAGGAAGATATTTTTTATTTTGATATGTGCCGCCATCGCGATTGCTTCCGTTGGATTCTCGGTGTCCGTAGGAGGAAGAAATGTCGAATTTTTTGACGTTTATAAGACGATTTTTGATCATTTCACGGGAACGCAACTGAACCCGGGCACCAGAGAATGGTTGGACGATTACATCATTTGGAACATCAGGCTGCCAAGGGCGGTCTTTGCCGCCATTGCGGGCGCGGCGTTGGCGATAGGCGGAGCGGTGATGCAGAGTGTGATGAAGAATCCTCTCGCAGACCCATATACCACAGGAATATCATCGGGCGCATGTTTCGGCGTGGCGGTAGCGATGGTCTTGGGGCTGACAGCGTTCGGTCAGATGGGGAACTACGGCATCGTGGTGAATGCGTTCATCTTTGCGATGGTCCCTATGGCACTTATCATTTTGCTGGCCCCGAAAAGCAACTCATCACCGGCCACACTCATATTGGCCGGCGTAGCGCTATCTTACCTTTTTAATGCGCTCAATACGCTGCTCCTCGTTACCACCGACGCGGAGACGCTGTCGGAGGTCTACAGATGGCAGATCGGTTCCTTGGAGAACATCACTTGGCAAAGCGTACCGATCATGGCAGTGATATCCTTTGTAGGGATAGTTGTCATATCCCTTCTGTCGAGGAAGCTGAACCTCATGGCTCTCGGCGATGAGCACGCAAAGAGTCTGGGACTGGATGTGAACACATTAAGGATAGTCTGCTTGGTAGTGATGTCCCTCATGGTCGCATCAGTGATCGCGTTTGCGGGGATAATCGGTTTCGTTGGGTTGGTGGCGCCACATATCGTCAGGATGGTGATCGATGCGGACAATCTCTTCGTCATACCCGCTTCGGCGGCCTTCGGCGCCGCCTTTCTCATGGTGGCCGACATAGTTGCAAGATTGTTATCTGATATCGGCGCCGTTCCCGTAGGTGTTGTAATTTCGTTCATAGGGGCTCCGATATTCCTCTATTTGATAATTCGGCAAAGAAGGAGTATCTGGTAAGAATGTTCGATAGCAGCGACGAGTTTGCTGGCACATATAAAAGTCACTTCAGAAGAAGCACAATGATGATCCTTCTGTTGATATTTCTCATAATCATTACTGTCATTATTTCCATTTCGATATCCCAATACCCGATAAGCCTTGCGGAAGCATATCAAATAATGATCGACCACTTGAAAGGAGTAGAGCCGACATCGTATGCGGAAAGGCTCAAAGACCATATCGTGTGGGAAATGAACATGCCCAGAGCGATGGGAGGCATCGCCGTCGGAGCAGTGCTGGGCGTAGGGGGAGTCGTTATGCAGAGCATCATCAAGAATCCTCTTGCGGACCCGTACACCACGGGGATATCCTCCGGCGCACTGTTCGGTGTGACGCTGTATGTCATTTTCGGATTCAGCGTCATTCCTTTCTCGGGAGGCGAACTGGCGCAGATGGCCAATGCTTTCCTTTTCGCACTTATTCCCGCGGGGGTGATAATTTTTATCTCGTCTTTCAAAAAAATGAGCCCCACAATGATGGTGCTGATAGGGATAGGCGTGATGTATCTGTTCACGGCATCCACGACGCTGCTGAAATTCACTGCAAATCCAGACAACCTTGTGGAGATCTACACATGGGGCGTAGGATCGATCGGCAAGATAACATGGGACAACATACCTCTTCTGGTAGGCGCGATGGCCTTCATAATTTTTGCAACGCTTATTTTATCGAAAAGCATCAACGTGCTGACCGCAGGCGACAATGCGGCAACAAGCCTTGGCGTGAATCCGGTCAGATTCAGGATGCTTTGCCTTGTCATTGTGTCGGTCACAACCGCTGCGGCTGTGTGCTTTACGGGCACGATAGGGTTTGTGGGGTTGGTAGCGCCCCATATTGGAAGGATCTTCGTAGGTTCCAACAGCAAATATCTGATCCCCTGTGCCGCATGCATCGGGGCATTCATGCTGATCGCGGCGGATTGCATTGCGAGGAATGCTGGAACGACCGGTCTGCCGGTTGGTGTGATAACGGCGTTGGTAGGAAGCCCTCTGTTCCTTTACTTCCTCATTAGGCAGAAAAAGAGCGCCTGGTAAACTTTCACCTCGCATCAGACAGACGGGCTAGACTCCCCAACAACGCGTTTCATTCTTTACTGTAGATCATTGCATTGCATATGGTGGCGGCGATATTGCTCCCGCCTTTCCTTCCTTTTGCGACTATGTAGGGTATGTCCAGTTCCAGGATCATCTCTTTGGATTCTACCACATTGACGAAGCCCACCGGAACTCCGATGATGAGGCCTGGTCTGATCTTGTCCTCTTTGATCATTTCGTGCAGTGCGATCAGTGCTGTCGGGGCGTTGCCGACCGCTATTATAAGGGGGCCTTTGACAGCGGAAGCCTTTTCCATGGAAACGGTCGCCCGAGTGCAATTCCTGGATCTTGCTTCGGAGATCACGTCCTCGTCACTGATGAAGCATTTCACCTCCCCACCATAGCCTGAAAGCCTGTTCTTGTTGATGCCCGATGCGGCCATCTTCGTATCGGTAACGATGGTGGCGCCTTTTCTGATGAGTTCTACGCCGATCGTCTCTGCATTCTCTGAGAAAACAAGGTTATCCGCATAATCGAAGTCGGCGGATGTATGTATGCACCTCTTTATTATAGAGAACCTTGGTTCAGGCCAGGTCCTCCCGTTAAGTTCGGAGGTTATTATCTCCATGCTTTTCTTTTCAATATCTTCGGGCGCTAATACTTCATAAACCATTTTTTCAACTCCCTATATCTTAAACCGTTTTTTGAAGGCAATTGTGGCGGGAGAGGGTCATTCTTTAACGATCCCCTTTCGGTATCCGGTAGTGAAATACTTGTCGTACAGTTTGGACAGACCGTATTCGTCTCCGAGGAATCCCCCCACCACGGTAAGGGCGGTCTTTTCGACCTTCTCGTCCTTTACCTTCTGCGAAATGTTCGTAAGGTCCCCTATTATTATCTTCTCCTCAGGCCATGTCGCTTTGTAAACGACCGCCACCGGGGTCTTCGGATCGTACCCCCCATCGATCAGGGTCGAGCACATCTCTTCAATGAAACCTATGCTAAGAAAGATGACCATTGTGGAATTGTGTCTCGCCAGGTCAATGAGCTTTTCCTTCGGAGGCATCGGTGTGCGCCCTTCCATCCTTGTGAGGATCACTGTCTGGCTGACATCCGGCAGGGTGTACTCTTTTTTCAGGACAGCGGCCGCTGCGAGGAACGAGCTCACTCCGGGCACAACCTCGTATTCTATGTCAAGTTCGTCAAGCCTGTCCATTTGCTCTCTTATCGCCCCGTAGATCGCCGGGTCACCGGTGTGCACGCGTACCACTTTCAGTCCTTTGTCAGTGGACTCTTTGATGACCTCAATGACCTCATCCAGGTCCATGTATGCGCTATCGCGTATGAGGGCCGATGCCTTCGAACCTTTCAAAACGTCCGGATTTACGAGAGATCCGGCGTATATTATTACGTCAGCTTCGTCAATGAGATTTCTTCCTTTGACTGTTATCAGCTCCGGGTCGCCGGGCCCCGCTCCGATGAAGTGGATCTTTCCTGCCATAAGTATTCCAAAGTACAGATGGGTTACCTGTTATTATAACTTGGTGCATACATCCAACTATGCAGGTCTTTGTAGACACAATATCAAAAAGCTTGCTACACATTATGGTTGGATGAATATTCCAATAGGTTTTTATAATCACTTGTAAGTACTTGGATGATAAATCCAACATGGAGGCCAGTATTTTCATTGAGTTGAACGCTTTCATCACAACGATGTTATCGAAGTCTCTAAGCGCCCTGAATACCAGGTCGTTCTTTTTTGTCATCGGGACGACCGCCAACCCTTCATTATCTATCACCAGCGGGATCTTTGCCTCCGCGGCGCCACTGCAGAAGGATGTCACTCCTGGAATGGTCTCCGTTTTGTATCCCATTTTAAAAATATCCATGCTGATATGCATGTAAGTGCTGAATACAGTGGCATCCCCAAGGTTGATCATCGCTACGTCGCCTTCATCAAGCAGGGATGCGGTCTTCTTTATCGCACTCTGATAGTTGCTTTCCCTCACGGCAGGATCTGGATCCATTTCGAAGAGGATCTCCTCGATCCTTTTTCCCGAAAGATCCATTGCCTTCTTGACAATGTTGAGGGCCGTGCTGTTCTCCCCATGTGCTTTCACAGGATACGCTATTGTATCAGACGATTCTATGCGTCTTTTTGCTTTTATTGTGATCAGTTCGGGGTCCCCCGGTCCGACGCTTACACCATAAAGTTTTCCGGGCATTTCATATTCCAAAACAAGGATGGGTTTCATGTTATTATAACTTGGCTTATACATCCAATGCAGCTGCGCTACTAGGAGAAGGATGTAACGTTTGTCAAGATGGCTACAGGATATCGGAAGAGTAAATGAGAGGAAAAAGGGTACGATTGGGGCCCATTCCCCCAGAAAATGCAGTAAAAATGCTATTAATTCCCCTCGAAATTGAAATCCATTTCCGTAGAAGTTGATTTCAAAATCCATTTTCATATCTAAAAGTTATCTGGCTGACCGAAATCGGCACCTCTAAGTTATCAAAAAATTGTTCTCATCAGACGGACCCATGTGTAGATCAAAGATCTGCCTTGAGGAATTCCCTCACATGAAGGAATTTTATGCCATCCACATCTCCGGATATCCAATCCGGGTCCATTGTCACAACGTACTTAGGGTACCCATCCTGTATCATTTTCAGGTTGCCGAATTCGCGTTCTATCGTTTTTTCTGAGGACAGTCTGTACGAAACCTGTATGTATATCCGCGAATCGCCTCTTTTACAGACAAAATCCACCTCATTGCCGTTGATGTTGCCAAAGGTGATATCATAACCTCTGCTTTTCATCTCCAGGAACACTATGTTCTCAAGATGCTTGGAGACGTCTCCGCTACGGTACCCGAGAAGCGCGTTCTTTATGCCTATGTCTGAAAGGTAGAATTTATTTTTTGGAGAAAGCAGTCCTTTGCCTTTGAGGCCCTCTTCTTCTATTCTATAGAAGATGAATGCTTCCTCCAAATACTTGCAGAACTTGTATACGGTCTCTTTGCGTAAATGTCCATACTCTTTGGAGAGCCCCGCATAGATGTTGTTCAGCGACGTGGGGCTCGCGATATTATCGCACAAGAACGCCACAATGCGCTTTAGCGCGGTATCATTCCTCAGGCGATGCTTTTGAACAATATCTTTGAGGACTATGCTTCCATATATGTCGCGGACAACGGAATAAGCATCATTATCAGAATGACCAGATATCCATACGACAGGAAAGCCGCCCTGACGATATATCAGATCGAGGACGTTGTCTTCAGAGGCATTGTTCCCGATGATCCTTCTAAAGTCCATGCATTCTGAAAATGAGAGCGTTTGTATGTTGAAAGAGACGTATCTTCCGCTGATGTATGTGGAGTATTCCGAGGACAAGAGGCGTGAGTTCGATCCGGTGATGTAAATATCATAGATGCCTTCGTTGTTGAAAGAAGAAATGACCTTTTCCCACCCCTCTACTTCCTGCACCTCATCGATCATAAGAACATTCGTAACGCCTTCTTTAGCGGAATCAGAAACATAGCGGTACAGTTTGTCGGCATCCGCTATTCTTGCATTGGAATACAATTCAAAATCAATAAAAACAATGTTGGCTCCAGGGTCATCGGCCATAATGTCCCCGGCAATCATTTTCATGATGGTGGATTTCCCCCCTCTTCTCACACCAGTCAATATTTTGATGTAAGGTTTGCCTATGTGCGGCCTGATCCTGCCAAGATATCTTTCGCGGTAGACCAACTTTGTTTTCAGACCTTCCATGTGACCTTATTCAATTTCATTGATATAATGCTATTGATTTTTGTCCGCTATAGCGGACCACTTTTTAGTTAAATGCCATTTCTGTCCGCTATAGCGGACCATATTTAAAAGGAATAACTCGTTGAACAGAGGGAAGTGATGCAGAATGCAATAGGTATAGCGGCGAAAAAAAATCCCCGTGGGCAACCTCTCGCGCAGAAACTCCCGTCACGAACTGAACCAAGTATTATAACTTGGCACATACATCCAACCATGACCATCTTGGAGAATAATATTGATACAGCCAAAAGAACTGACAACGAAACAGTCGAGGAATTGCACGTTGCCAAAGGTAAGAAGAAGCTAAGGTGCGGTTACACCACAGGATCATGTGCAGCCGCGGCCTCAAAGATGGCCGCGATCATACTTCTGGGGGGCGAAAAGAAGGACTTTTCGGAAGTGGCCACCCCCCAAGGCGCAATTCTCTCTCTGAAGATAGAGGACACAAGAATATCTTGGGGGAAAGTGACCTGCGCCGTCATGAAGGACGGCGGTGACGATATCGACGCTACCCACGGTATGCTGATATGTTCGACCGTTTCCAAGAGGACTGACGGCCGGATAGTGATCGAAGGAGGAGAGGGTATTGGACAGGTGACAAGGAAAGGCCTCGACCAGCCGTTGGGGAATGCCGCGATCAACAGCGTCCCAAGAAGCATGATAAAAGAAGCATTGGAGGACGTATGCGAGAGCTTCCTTTTCAAAGACGGGCTGACGGTTACGATATCAGCACCGGAAGGATCGAGGATATCCAAGAAGACCTTCAACGGAAGGCTGGGCATCGTGGGCGGAATATCTATTCTGGGAACCACGGGGATAGTCGAGC
>WRJJ01000056.1 GCA_009778575.1 Methanomassiliicoccaceae archaeon | reverse complement strand
AATTGACCTCCACCTCCAAGGACCTCTCGGTCAGCGCCAGTTCCTGAACGTCGTCTACTATCCTCCCGGCCGCTTTGAAGTTCGTCGCATCGATCCTGAACTTCCCCCTTACCAGCCTGAACCTCATGTCCACGATCTCATCGATGGATTTGCCCACCCACATCTCCGGTTTGTCCATTATCGACGTGTCGCCGAACTCCGGAGGGAGAAGGGGACCTATATCCACTTTCGGATATCCGTATCTGCCCACGAACACCGCGGGGGGGCTGCATCCTGCAAGGTCCTTCGCATCCATCAGCGGCATGGTCCTCTGCTGAGAGTAGAACTTTACCATGAGCGGGCAGCGGTCCTTTCCGCAGAGTCTTCTGGAGCCTTTGCATATTGAGCAAAGGCCCGACTTGACCGCAGACTGATTGATCTCAGCCATTTTATCGAAGAATTCTGCGCCCGACATCCCTACCCATACAATGAAAGGCGTTCTAAGACAAAAAACTTCACGGATAATGTGAGCAAGAGGCAACTGGTCGAAACCGGTGCAAGGGGTTGCCTCCTGCTATGATTCGCATGATATTTGTTTGAATATTTTAAACATTGTAAAAATCAAACGGCTGTTGCCTTCTCAGGTAATACGATATGGCATTTATTTGGCAACATTATTAACATAGAAAGCGGTTCTTTTTTTGATAGCATCATGTGCGGCGGCAAGAGGATCGAGATCATAGAGAACGGCCCGTATGTTGTTTACGGGCAGATCCCTCTGAAAAAGGAGACCTTGAAAAAAGGAGAGGAAGAAAGGTCCGAAGAATGGGAGGAAACGAGGGAATACTATCCGGGTGCGGTGTACACCCTCTGCAGGTGCGGGAAGTCGGTCGATAAACCTTTCTGCACCGGCAACCACGTCGATTTCGATGGTACGGAGACCGCTCCGAAGAATTCCTTCAGCGAACGGGCGTTCTCTTTCCATGGGGCGGAGGGCATAATACTGATGCAGGATGTTTCCCTATGCGTCCGCGCCGGATTCTGCCACGGGAAGGACTGGATCGTGGATACCTTCAAGGACAGGGATACCATCGACACGGCGCTGCAGCAGACATACGACTGTCCGGGAGGGAGCCTCCTGTTGAAGATCGACGGAGAGGAACGCGAGCCCGTTTTGGAGAAAGAGATATCCGCCGTGACCGTAATGGGTATCGTCGGCCCTCTATGGGTAAAGGGAGGCATACCGGTGGTGTCATCGGACGGAAGCCCGTACGAAGTAAGGAACCGCACGGCGCTGTGCCGCTGCGGGAAATCTAAGAACAAGCCGTTCTGCGACAGTATGCATTTGCGCGTCAAACTCTCTTGATGACGATATCCAAGCCGAAGACGTCCCTGAAATCGTCCTTTATCGTGTTGAGCTTCCATATCTCCATGCTTATGTCGGACTCGGATCCTATGCGCAGCGTCACCTCGCGGGAAGAAGCGGATGCGTCGACGGTCTCGACGGATGAATTGCGCCGTCTATCCAAAATATCGGCGATCTTCAGAATAAGGGCGCACTTCAGCATGTCGGCGGCCTCCTCCTCATCCATGTCCCTGAAATGTTTGGACTCCCTCTTGGGAAATCCTTTATGGTGGAACCTCACCATAAGCGCCATCATCCTCAGTTCTTCTTCGTCGAACCCCGGAAGGAATGAATTGAGTAATATCAGATATGAGTAGAAATGGTGCTGCGGGTAGTTGATGAACTCCCCTATATCGTGAAGGAGGGATGCGTGCGACAGCAGCATTCTCATCTCATCCCCCATATTGTGCACTTCCAGCCTCTTCAGGTCATCGAACAACCGGAGGGCATTTCCCTGTACCGTCTCCGCATGGGCCCTGTCGTATCCGCATCTGATCGCCAGATTCTGTACCGACGATTCCCTGATGTTGAAGTTGGAATGCCCGTTCGTCAGGAGGTAGTCCATCTCCATACCCTGCTTCAGGCCGTTCTCGCTTATCTCTATCCTGTCTATCCCGAGAAGATACATCAGCTCTTCCGCTATCGCTCCGCCTGAAACGATGATGTCTGCTCTGGATGGGGTCATGCCGGGAACTTCCTTCCTTTCCTCCATGTTCTTGGTATAGAGTTCCTTCATCACCTCGACCAGTTCATAATACATCATGTACGAGGAGTCCCCGTCCCCCCTTTTTTCCGCACACATCTTGGCGAGGGCGATCAGCGTCCCGGACGAGCCGTAGGCCTTTTCAAACCCTATCTCCCTGACCTTGCGGCAGGTACGGTAGGACATGGCATCCACGTGCCTCCTGAGGAAGTCGTACTCCGCGAATGAGAGGGCGTTGGTCGAGTCCGGTTCGTGCCCGTATGCAAGCCTTACCGCACCGAGGCTGAGGCTGTCCAGGAAGAGGTCCTCTTTCCCTTTGCAAAGTATGATCTCCGTGCTGCCGCCGCCTATGTCTATCTCCAGGGTCTTTTCCCGCGGACCTTCGGGGCCGAATATTCCCAGTTTGATCAGCCTTGCCTCCTCCAGTCCGGAGATCACCTTGACGTCCAGCCCTTTGACCTTGACCGCGTCCAGCAGCTCTTTTCTGTTGGATGCCTCCCTCGCGGCGCATGTGGCGTATGCGATCATCTCCTCCGCCCCCAGGTCCTTAGACAGCTGTACGAAGTTCGATATCACGATACGGGTCTTTTCTATGGCCTCCTTGTCGATGAAGCCGTTTTTGAAAAGATGCTGACCCAGCCTTACCGATTCTTTGTCCTGGAAGATCGGGGTCCCCATAGAATCCCCGAAGAACCGTACCACCAATATGTGTATGGAATTAGTGCCGATGTCGATGAAACTTACCGTTTTAGAGCTGTCAGCCATGCCATTTGCCTCTGTTCTCGATGAACCACTTCTGCGAACGGAATTTCTTTCCATTGTTCTTTATCGGAACGTACCTTCCGTCCATGGTGAGGCTTTTGGCTTTTACATTATCCTTCAGATGGATGTCGAGAATGTTCTTCTTTATGAGCAGCAGCATTTTCTTGTCAAGTATGGGGAACAGCACCTCGACCCTGGCGATGAGGTTCCTGGGCATGATGTCAGATGATCCCATGTACATCTCGGGGTCGCCGCCGTTCTCAAAATAATATATCCTTGAATGCTCCAGGAACCTGTCGACAATGCTCACTACCCTTATGTTCTCGGATATCCCTTTCATTCCCGGCCTCAGACAGCACAGCCCCCTGATATTAAGGTCTATCTTCACGCCCGCGGCGGATGCCCTGTACAGTTCCGCTATGATGTCCGAATCCACGAGGCCGTTGGATTTCATTGCGATGTACGCTTTCTTTCCTTTCGCCTGGTTCTCTGCCTCCCTCTTTATCTTTGCGATAAGGGCCTTTTTCAGAGTGGTGGGCGCTACCAGGAGATGCTTGTAATCCCGGGGACCGAACACGCCCGTCAGAGCGTTGAACAGTTCTCCCACATCCTCTCCCATCTTCTTGTCTGCGGTAAGGAATGATATATCGCCGTACTGTTTCGCAGTGCTTGTGTTGTAGTTGCCGGAGCTCAAGTGGGTGTATCTGACCAGCTTATCCTTTTCCAGCCTGACCACCTGCAGCAGTTTGGAGTGGACCTTCAGGTCTACCGGGCCGTATACCATGTGGACGCCTATCTTCTCCAGCTCCCTTGCCAAATAAATGTTATTTGTCTCATCGAATTTGGCGCGGAGCTCCATTAGAACGGAGACCGTCTTGCCTTTTTCTCTGGCCCTTCTCAGGGCGTTTATGATGGATCGGTTCTTACCTATCCTGTAAAGGCATATCTTTATGCTCTGTACGTTCGCGTCATCCGCCGCCTCGTTCAGAAAACGCACAATGATATCAAACGGCTCGTAGGGGTGAAAGAGTATCCAATCCTTTTCCCTGATGGAGTCGAATATGCACCGGCCCTCTGCGAATTCCGGAGGGACGTACGGGGCGAAGGTCTCATCCTTCAGTTCAGGCATGTCCAGGGACGCTATCTGCCAAAGGTCCGTCAGCAGCATCCCTCCGAGAGATGCTTTGTGTATCTGGTTGTCTCTTAGTTTCAGGTTCCTGCCGAAGAGGGACACCATTTCAAAAGGCATGCCGTCCTCCACCATCATCCTGACCGGGAACCCTACATCCCTTGAATCTAAGGACGTCTCTACGGCGGACATCAGATCGCACGCTTCGTCAATGGTCACTTTCACATCGGCGTTCCTGGTGACCCTGAATATGTATGCCCCCGTCACATTCATGCGTGGGAACAGTTCGCTGACGTCCGACATGACTATATCCTCCAGTTGGACAAAGTCCATCCCCTGCGACTCAGAGGGTATCCTGACGAACCTCGGCAGTATGCCGAGGGGCACCTTCACTCTGGCGTAGATGTTCTCGCCTTTGTTGTTTATCCTCACCGCAACGTTGAGGGAGTTGCTGGATATGAATGGGAAAGGGTGTGATATATCCAGTGCCAAGGGGGTTAGGAGCGGGTGCACTCTCTCCTTGTAGTACTCTTCGACCCATGCCCTCTGGGTATCCGAAAGGTCATCGATCTCATGTATCCTTACGCCGCTGTCGGAAAGTTCCTTCCTCAGCTTCCCCCAGCACTCTTCGTATCCGTCCACCAAGTTGTCGACGGCGGTGTTTATCTCTGTTACGAGGGCTTTCGTATCCCTGTACACATCGGGGCCGATGGCGATCAGGCTGCTGCTGTCTTCCTTCTGAAGCAGACCGGGGACCCTTATCATAAAGAACTCGTCCATGTTCCCGTATGCTATTGCTAGGAACTTCACTCTTTCAAGCAGGGGGACGTTTGGGTCGTTGGCTTCTGCAAGACACCTGCGGTTGAACTCCAGCCATGACAGTTCCCTGTTGATGTAGAGACTGTGATCAAAGAGATCTATGTCTTCCATCTCGCTCATTCCTTTTCCTGCCGCCTTATCCGTATCGAGTCGGAATGCGCAAAGAACCCTTCGGCTTCAGATATCGCAATTATCGTAGGGGCAAGGGCAGCTAGCCCGTCCTTGGTTATCATCTGGACGGTGGATGTTTTCCTGAAGTGCGCCACATTCAGCCCCGACATCGTCGCGGCGTATCCTGCGGTGGGAAGGACATGATTCGTGCCCGAGGCATAATCCCCTGCGGCCACCGGAGAATAGGGGCCGATGAATATGGATCCGGCATTGGTTATCATCGAAAGGATATTCAGAGGGTCCTTCACCAAGATGGAAAGGTGTTCCGGAGCTATGCCGTTCATGATCTCCGCTGCGATCTCGACATCGTCTTCGATTATGTAACCGGAGTTCTTCAGCGCGGACATCATTATCTCTCTTCTGGGGGCAGCGGATATCTGCTCCTCCATGCATGACCAGACCTCCTCCGGAAGTCCGGGGTCGGTGGTCACCAGCAGGCATGCGGACGATGGATCATGCTCCGCCTGAGCTAAGAGGTCTGCCGCTATGAATTCCGCATTCGCGGTTTCGTCTGCGAGGACCCCTATCTCGCTCGGCCCTGCGGGGAAGTCTATCTCCGCATTGTTCCTCAGCATGACCTTTGCGGCGGTCACGAATGCGTTGCCGGGACCTACTATCTTCTGTACCCTCTCAATTGATTCGGTTCCCAGGGCCATTGCGGCGATCGCCTGTGCACCGCCCACTTTATAGATCTCGTCGGCACCTGCGATATCCATCGCGACCAGGGTCACCGGGTCAACGGAAGGGGGAGTGCAGCATATCACTTCCCCCACGCCGGCCACCCTTGCGGGTATGACGCACATCAGCGCCGTAGAGGCATACGGGGCCCTTCCTCCGGGTATGTAGCAGCCCACTCTCTCCAAAGGCGTGCTTTTGACCCCGAGTGTGACGCCGGGCTCGACCTCTTTCAGCCAAAGGTCCTCCGGGACCTGAAGCTCATGGAAGCGCTGTATGTACTCCGCCGCATTCTCAAGTTCATCCAAAAGGATGGGGTCTACGTTCTCATACGCCTCCTCTATCTCGTCCCTGGAGACCTCGAATTCTTCCAATACGATCTTATCGAATTTCAGTGTCAGATCGATCAGCGCTTTGTCGCCTTCGAACCTTACGAGATCGATTATGTCCTGAACCGCTTCGGCCACTTCGTCGATCTTTGACACTCGGTTCTCTTTCCAAAAGTTCTCATCGACCTGTTTCCACATGGTTTCCCCAAATGATTCAGAGCATTTATATTATGCGCAGACGAGACAGAACACATTGCTTGCCGATACAGTGCCAATAAATTTGATCTAAGGGCGGTTTTTATGGATTTAAGGCCCATACGATGCCCCGCATTTATTTATGAGAGATCCCATGTTGCAACGGCCGGATGAAGATAGACCGGGCTGACCTGTGATGAGCCCTATGAGTGCTGACGGCCATTATTCTTCGAAGATGTCCTCGGATATTATGTCGCCGGACATGTATGAGATGAGATCGCAGAGCTTCATCCCGTCGCCCCACCTCATTATGTAGTTCCCGTTTCCGGTGACCTCCATCTTCGGAATGGTCTTCCTGAGAAGCTCGTTCCTTCCCTTGAGCTCCTCTTCGGTGGGGATGATAAATACCCTCCAAGGGTCCCCTCTTACACTCTTCAGCCTGAATGCATATACGGGAAGGAGATTGGGCCTGCTGCAGGCCTCTTTCATCTTCGCGGCCTGCTCGGTAAGCCTCGGGTTCCTGCTGAAATGCATCGTCTCTTCCGCGGAACTTTTGACCTCGATGGGAAACGAGAAATCCCACCTCAGCGCGACAATGTCCACGCCGAGGGACCCTGCCGCCCTTATGACGAGGAAAGGATCCTCCAGCATCAGGCGGTACGACCGGCTCTCGTCCTCGCTGCAGGTCTTGATCATCTTCGTTATCGCTTTCTGATCTCCGCCGAGGAGGGATTTCAATTCCCTTTCGTATATGTCGCCTGCTGCCGCCATGTTATCGCCGTCTTATTGACGGCAGATTATTAAAAGAAAACACCCAGGTGTCCGAAACTACCCGAAAGTACGGATCAGGGGGTCAGCCTGCTCATGTCTCTGGGGAACAGTATGGCCTCTCTCACGTTCGGGAGGTCCAGTATCTTTGACACTAGACGGTCCACTCCCATCCCCCATCCGCCGTGGGGAGGCATGCCGTACCTGAAAGCATCCAGATATTGGTCGAAGTCCTTCGGGTCCAGACCTTTCTTTTCCATTCTTCTCACAAGTTCCTGATACCTGTGCTCCCTTTGGCCTCCTGAGGATATCTCCTGGCCTTTGTAATCAAGGTCGAAGGAAAATGAGAGGTCCGTGCCTTCCTTTTCCATTATGTAGAAGGGTTTTGCCTCTTCTGGGTATTCCGCAATGAAGTACAGGTCATAGCCTTTTTCGGCCATGATATCCCCTATCAGTTTTTCACCTTCGGTGCCTAGGTCGTCCCCGTTCTTGAGGGGGAGACCGCCTGCTATGACCATCTCAAG
>WRJJ01000055.1 GCA_009778575.1 Methanomassiliicoccaceae archaeon | reverse complement strand
ACTTCCCGTTCTTTTCAAATACGGGTACGAAGGCCCCGTATACTGCACCCCGCCCACCAGGGACCTGATGGCGATGCTGCAGCTCGATTACATCAAATTAACGTTCGGCGAAGCAAAAAAAGCACCGTACGAGGCGTCGCACGTGAGGCAGGAGATCTTACACACCATTCCGTTGAGATACAATGAGACGACGGATATCTCTCCCGACGTGAGATTGACGTTCCAGAACGCCGGCCACATATTGGGATCGGCGATAGCCCACTTCCATATCGGCGACGGGTTACATAACGTTGCATTCACCGGAGACACGAAATATGAACGCTCGTGGTTGTTCAATGCGGCGAACAACAGATTCCCGAGATTGGAGACGTTGGTGATAGAGTCCACGTACGGCGGGCACAACGATGTTCAGCCGTCAAGGGTGGATGCGTCCGAAGAGATGAAAGAGATCCTTATCCACGCGGCGGAACGGGGCGGCAAGGTGCTGGTGCCTGTGTTCGCCGTAGGCAGATCACAAGAAGTGATGCTGGTCATAGAGGAACTGATGCGCACCGGTAAGATACCCACCATGAACGTCTATCTTGACGGAATGATATGGGAAGCGACCGCGATCCACACAGCTTACCCGGAGTACCTGAACAGCCAGCTCAGGACACAGATATTCCAGCAGAATGAGAATCCGTTCCTGTCGCCTGTGTTCAAAAGGGTCGAGACCGCAGATATGAGGGAGGAGATATGCCACTCACCGGATTCCTGCATAGTCCTTGCGACAAGCGGCATGATGTCCGGCGGCCCGGTGATGGAGTACTTCAAAGAATGGGCGGATGATGCCAAGAACACGCTTGTGTTCGTCGGATACCAGTCGGAAGGAAGCATAGGCCGCACCATTCAGAAAGGCCGCCCGGAGATAACTCTCAACAACAAAGGGAAACAGATAACCCTCAGCATTGACATGAACCGCGTTACGGTCGACGGCTTCTCGGGGCACTCCGACCGCAAGCAGCTGATGAAATACATAGCGTCCCTCGAGCCCAGGCCGGACAGGATAATCATCGGCCACGGCGAAGACAGGAAGTGCACCGATCTGGCATCTTCGATATACAAGAAGTTCAACATCGAGACCAAGGCGCCTCTGAACCTTGAGACCATCAGGCTGAGGTGATCGTCTGAGGTCTGTCGTGGCCATCACCGGCGCATCCGGGAGCGTTTACGGGATACGTCTGCTCCGCGAGCTTCCGGGAGAGAAGATACTTGTGATGTCCAAGATAGCTAAGATGATCATACCGAGGGAGACGGGAATGCGGATAGAAGAGGTGGAGGCCCTTGCGGATAAGGTATTCGATGACGAGGACCTTTTCGCATCGATCTCGTCCGGATCCTTCCAATACGACTGCATGTTCGTCGCCCCCTGCAGCGAATCATCCGTGGCGAAGTTCGCGTCGGGAATATCCGATACCTTGATATCCAGAGCGGTGGCGGTCTGCATCAAAGAGGGGAGAAAGGTGATCCTTGTGGTAAGGGAGACCCCTAAAAGCGCCATCATGCTGGAGAATGAGCTGAAACTTGCCAGATGCGGCGTGGTGATCATGGATGCAAACCCCGGATTCTACTCAGAACCGAGGACAGTCGAGGACATGGTCAATTTTGTCATAGGAAAATGTCTGGACAGAGCAGGCGTATGCCATGATCTGTACAAGAAATGGGAATGATATCATTCCAAATATATCGCGGGCCTTCCGGGCACGGCTGCCTTTGATTTGTTATGCGGATCGTAAGCATCTGGGTCATCGGAGGAGAACACCTCTACGTCGGCTCCAAGCTCTTCCGTCAGGAATCCTTTTGCCGAGATCAAAAGAGAGTACTCGTCCGTTTCTATCAGATATTTCTTTGACTCGGATGAGGACCTGGTCAGATCGGTGACCGCTTTCTTAACGAATTCGGACACCGCTTTTCCATTCTTCCGCAGGTTCTCGTCCGCCATGCACTTTTTTGTCAGGGAGGGGATGTCCAAGGCGCCTGCCTCCATCATCTCCAGTCCCATTCTCATGACATCCGATCTCCATGACGGTGTGGTGTAAAGGAATATCTTCTTGGGCGTTGCGGATGTGACCTTTTTTATCTGGATCACGTCCGACATGACCTCTCTGACAAACTCCTCGCGGTATTCCGCTGCGCCTGACACAGGACCGGCGGCCGGCAGTTGCGATGAAGATACCAACCCCTCGAATCCGGCCGCGCTCCATAATTCTTCGGCGATATGGGGGGTGACCGGTGCCATCAGGGGGATCCACATCCTAAGGGCTTCGGTCACAGTCTCTTTGCAGTTGCCTCCCCTTCTGCCGTACCATTTAATGTCATTGAGCATTTCAAAATAGACAGCCGTCGCCATTTGCCTGAGATCATACTTTTCCATAGCCGCCTCTATCGATGCGGAATGGCCGTTGAACCTTGAGATGAGCCATTCATCTATCTCTTTCTTACCGCCGGCCTCTTCGGAGGTCAGAAGCTCCTCAACAGTGCCTATGATCCTATCCAGCCTCTGGCGGTAGGTCATTACGTTGTCTTCGCTCCATTCAACATCCACGAACATCGATGCGACGTGCGCATAGTATAGCCGCAGGGGGTCCACTCCGAATTGCTCCACGGCCCCGGGGATCGGCTGAGCCCCGCCCTTTGATTTTGAGATCTTGTTCTTTTTTCCCGTAATATACCAATTAACAAGGATCCCTTTCGGCTGCATGTTATCGGGAAGTATCGCACGGTGGTTGAACAAGAACACGGGGAAATGCACGGTCATGTGCTCCTTTCCGCCCAGATTTATGTCCAATGGATACCAATACTTTATGTCCTCCCTTATATCATCCAGAACATCCTTTGGTATGCCGGTGTTCTTCGAGACCTCCTCCGCATCCCCTTTACCGAGAGCGACGTGGTCGAAGAACTCCTCGGTCATGTTGTCGGGAGATATCCTTCCGTCGTTTGCGTACAGCGATATTATGTAATACAGGGGATACAAAGTGGAGTCGGAGATAGCCTCGATTATCCACTTTTCGTCAACAGGGAATCTCGTCCCGAGCCAGTTGCCCTGCCTGACGCAGGCGCGCTCTCTGAACCACCTCAGTGTGGTATGGACGTTCTCGTTGAACTCTGGAGGGTAGATCTCCATGTGGCGGCAGTGTTCGCTCGTTCTTTCGGTAAGTTCTTCATTCCCGTAATCGATGAACCACTGATCATCGATCCTCTTTACTCTGACGGGCATGCCGCATCTGCAGACCACTTCTTCCGTGAGGTCATAGAAGACCTCTGCCTCGCCGGAATCGATCATGGCCTGTTTCATCTTGTCTTTGGCCTCTTCCACTCTCATTCCGGAGAACGGTCCGCAGATGTCTTTCATTCTCCCCATGTGGTAGCCGTCTTTGTATACCTGCTTCTTTGCTTCATCCAGCCTCGGATCTCCGGGCTGATCGATGCCCATTGACAGGATGATATCCTCTGCGGGGAAATCCCCATACCCTTCTATGGATATTATCGATATCGGAACAACGGAGTCGATAAGGGTTTCCGAGAGGCCATACTTCTTTGCGACAGCGCGGTCCTTCTTCAAGGCCTCCAACGATATCCAGTCGTCGGGAGCATCGGACGGGACGGACGTTACCATTCCGCTTCCCACGTTTGGGTCGGAGAACGATGCGGGAAGAACGGGAACATCCTTGTGTATCATCGGTGCTTTGCACATCCATCCGATCATATCCTTCCCCGCGATCGGAGAAAGGACCGTTATGCCGTCAACCTGCAGCTGAAGTTTTTCCGCCGCTTCTTTGGAAACTATCCATGTCTCGTTCCCTTTTTTTATCCTGGTGTATTGGACATCCGGGTTCACCCAGAAACACACCTGTCCGTACACCGTTTCGGGCCTTAGGGTTGCGGCGATAAGATATTCGTCGCCGTGTCTGAATTTCAGAAGGGTGTATTCCTGGACCTCGGCGCTCCCTCCTTTGGAGATGTCGGTCTCGGAGGCGTCGATGGCCACCGGCCCGTGTACCGGGCATGCAGGGGAGTAATACGGCTTTTGCATCAGCAGGTCGCATTCGTTAAGCTTTTTGAACTGCCATTGAATGAATTTCCCGTAATCCGGATGAACAGTGCACGTGAATCTCCTCCAGTCGGCAAGGAATCCGAACCTTTTCCAGTATTCGTTCACGTAGATCGTGTTAAAAAAATCGACGGCTTTCATCGGATCTTTCAATTCTTCTAATTTTTCTTCCGGACAGCCGTTCCTTGTGAGGTAGTCGATGAAATCGAGGTCTTTGTTCGCCACTCTCGATGCAAGAGTTATCGCGCCGTTGCCGGTGGCATGCGTTCCCACGGGGAACATGACGTTGTATCCTGTCATCCGTTTGTATCTGCCGATAGCATCGGTATAGGTGTACCCTCTGAGATGACCTACATGGAGGAAACCCGTGACGCCGGGATATGCGAAAATGATCATGAACTTCGGTCTGCCGCTGATCCTATCGGCGCGGTCCAATCCTTTTTCCGACCATTCGGCCTGCCATTTCTTTTCTATTTCCTCAAAACCAGACATCTGAGCCCTCAGCGGTTGCTTACGCTCTAATACCTCCTTTTATTAAATAATTCTTCTATGAAAGAAGTGATATAGAATGTATTGAGCCTGCCTTGTAATATTTGTAATACGCAGCCGTCCTTTTGCGGCAATATTTTCTCTTGAGAAAAATTTTCCCGAAGAAAAGGAAACTATTTATTCTAATTATGCAATGAATAATTGTAAATAATACCAAAGGCCACCATAAATAGTCTGTTTGGTATGGAACGCGGTATGACAAATGCATGACATTTGCATTACATTTATATATTACATAAGTTCTATACCTTTATGCGAGTGCGGGAGGATGGGCCCGCTCTTAGTGGTGATGGAATGGGAGAAAAAGAAATCACGATCTCTATCAGGATGGGAACTGAAGACATCCAATCAATGGAAGACTTCATGGCAGAGAGAGGGATTGACAGCCGCTCACGTTTCGTCAGAGATGCGATCGCCGGATACATATCCTCACAGAGGGATGGACCCGGCGGTGCGGGATCAAGCGGGTTATTCATCCGCTTCAAAGAGGTACAGATGGAAGCCCTCAGATTGATGGTGGAGGATGGGACCGCCTTCGACGAAGAGGAATACGTCAGGAAGTGCGTGCTCGAGAAGCTCGTGTCGCCGGAAAACGAAGCAGATTCGGCGGAACGCGCATTCAAGGCTGCACAGATGTCCTCTAAGATGAAATGAAGAAGGGATGGGACTCGGCATCGGATGGGAAGGCGCGACGCGCCTCTTTGCCGGGAAGAAACGCTTTAACAAAAAAAATGGGGATGCACGAATGGAAGCGAACACAAAGGAAACGGACAGAACTGTCACGATCGAGCCACGCATAGCAGTGGTAGGTCTCGGAGGTGCGGGATGCAATGTCGTAAGCGGTTTCTACAAAGCGCTTGCACCAGTGGACACGATCGCCATTAATACAGACAAAAAGGCCCTGGACGAAACAGCCGCAGATAAAAAGATCTACATATGCAAAGCGGTCACAAAGGGCGAGGGCACCAAAGGCGACGCAAGGCTTGGAAACAAATGCGCCAAGGCACACGAGGAAGAGATCGAGAAAATGATCTGTGGACAAGACATAGTATTCCTCATAACCGGACTGGGGGGAGGTACCGGGACAGGCGCCGCATCGGTGGTGGCGGAGATATGCAACCGCAACAACATAATGACATTCACGATAGGGATCAATCCATTCTCTTTCGAGACCGAAAGGGTATCTATCGCAAGAGAGGGGATAAGATCCATCAGGGCCGCATGCCCGAACACATATACGATCGAGAACGACAAGGTACTCGATTTGATGCCTGACGCAACATTGAATGAAGCTATGCGCGAAGTGAACAAAAGCATAATGGGCTTCGTCAAGGGAGTGTCGGCAAAGCTGGTCTCGGTGATAGAGGAAGAAATAGCTTCCGCTCAAAAGATAGTCTACTCCAAGGACATCGACATCAGCAGGATACCGGAGACCGGACTGTTCTCCGGAATAAACAGCTAAATATCAAAAAAATGGGGGACTCCCCCTCCCCCTGTTCTTCCCCCTTTTTTATGGATGACAGCTTGCGCCGTAACCCATTTCAAAAGCTTTCGAATTCAGCTCCTTTGACTTTTCCGGAACTATTTCCAGCAGGACCTCTTTGAGAAGGTCCTTTTCCAGAGGGAAGCCCTTCACCGCCGCAACGGCGCCTATCATCACCGCATTGGCGGCAACAGCCCCTCCTGCGGAAACGGCTACCTTTGTGGCGTCGATCGCCATCAGGTTGCCGGTCCTGGACCTCACCGAATCGACCAGCGTCTGAACGTCCGGGTATTCTTCAAAACCAGCCGCTACCATTGACGGGTACACCGGATCAAGGTTCATCAGGATGAATGTTTCCTTATTGCCGAGGGAAAGATATCTGCACGTTTCCACCGGTTCGAAACCCATGATGAGGTCCGCTCCGCCCGTGGACTCCAAGGGGCTGACGGCCTCGTCGCCGAAACGCAGCGTGGATATCACGCTCCCGCCTCTCTGGGCCATACCGTGGACCTCGCTCATCGATACCTTGTGCCCCGCTTTCATCGCGGCGGTGCCAAGCACCATGGATGCAAGGAGAACGCCCTGCCCCCCCACTCCGACTATCTGCACTGTGTATCTCATTCTCTCACCTCTATCGCCCCTTTGGGGCACACATCGGCGCACATCCCGCACCCTATGCATTGGTTTGGATCGGTCATGACGTTCTCACCTTTCTTGACAAGCGCCGGGCACGCGATGGTCTTGACGCAGATGTGGCAGTGTATGCATTTGCTTTGGTCGACGCTGCAATCTTTGATCACGAGCTGCTTGTTCCTTTTCAGTTCCAAGGGACAGGGGCATTTGGATACCACCACGGCGGTCCCGTCGAAGTCCAACGCATCCCTCATCACTTTCTCTGCGGCCTTTACGTTGTATGGATCCACCGTCCTAACGAATTTTATCCCGAGGCCTTTGACAAGGGTCTCCATATCGATAGGCTCTGTATTGATGCTGCCGAATCTCCTCCCCGTCCCGGGGTTAGGCTGGTGGCCCGTCATTGCTGTTGTTCTGTTGTCAAGGATGACCATCACTATCTTGTGGTCGTTGAATATGGAGGAGGTAAGCGGCCCGACGCCGGAGTGGAAGAAAGTGGAATCGCCCATGCTGGCGACAACCCTCTTGTCTTCGCCGAAAAAATCGAAGGTCTTCTGGGCCCCGTGGGCCATGCTGAAGGCCGCGCCCATGCAGATGCAGGAATCCTTGGCGTTCAGCGGCGGTGCCCCGCCCAGGGCGTAACAGCCGATATCGCTGGTCAGGACCACATCCCTGAGCTGGCCCAGCTGATAAAAAAAACCGCGATGGGGACAGCCGGCGCAAAGGATGGGGGGCCGGGGCACGGCTTCGGCCCGGAC
>WRJJ01000054.1 GCA_009778575.1 Methanomassiliicoccaceae archaeon | reverse complement strand
AAGTCTTACAAAATGAATATCTCAAGTACCTCACATCGCCCCTTTCTGACACCAAACAATGCACCTTGAAGAAAAGACTAAAACCAAAACGCCGGTTACATCATGTGAAAGGAACGCCCGGAACAGCCAAATATCCCAATTTGAAAAGTTTAGGGATATTCTATAAAGAACACCGAGCGAAGATAATCCTTTTCATAATATTCACCATTCTCTCCGGAGCGATCGCATTGGCAACACCATTTGTGCTGTCGCAGGTGATAATAGCGCTGACCGCCGGCACCTATGATGAGATGGTAAGGCTGGCGGTCATTCTGTTCGTACTCGTGGCCGCCATCGCCGCATCCGGAATGGCCGCGGAGTATTTTTACACAAAGACCACGAACAGCATCTTTCTGAACATACGCCGAAAGATCGCCTACAGAACCATGTCCATGAACCTTTCCTCAGTATACGAAAAAGGTTCCGGATTCTTCCTGGAACGCCTGAATGAGGACAGCAGAGAGGCAAGCAACGTCAATCTCAATGTTTGGAGGGCGGTGATAAATCTTGTGATAAATCTGGGTTTCATAGGATACATCACGGTTCTGAATCTTCTGCTGGGACTGCTGTTCGCGGCCGGCCTGGCGATCCTTCTGTTCCTGGAATATCTGCGCGTCTCGCGCTTGCTGGAGAACATGAAGAGGTCCAAAAGGGCTAACGAGAAGGTCAAGGCAAATGAGATCGAGATACTGAAAGGGATAAAGGAGATCAAAGGGCTTAACGCGAAGGACCCGATAATAGAAAAGCACTCCAAGATAAGTTCGAATTACACCGGAATAAAGTATGAAAGGGAGATCTACCAAAAAAAGATGCAGAATCTTATCGACGGCGTAAAAGGCGGTATAGATCTGTCTATTCTGCTCTTTGCGGGATTGTATCTGCTTCCGAACGGAATGGTGGAGCTGGCGGCCGTTCTGGTGATATACACGTACAAAGGGAACATATACGGCCTGATAGCCGGAGTTGCGCGCATCAAGGACACATACGTCAACGGGGAGCTTGCCGCGAAACGCATAAATGACATAATCAACGCGCCCGCCGGCGAAGTGGACAGTTTCGGCAGCATTCCGATACCGGGCGAGATCAGAGAAATCGAGTTCCGCAGCGTTTCGTTCGAATACGTTAAGGAAAAACCCGTGCTGAATGACGTAAGCTTCAAAATGGAGGGCAACGGGATAGTGGGGTTCGTCGGTGTCAGCGGAAGCGGAAAGTCCACCATATTCAGCTTGCTGGCAAGATTCTACGACCCCACCGGCGGGGGCATACTCATCAACGGAATTGATATCAGGACGCTGTCAGAGGATGATGTTCGCGGCAGCATAACCCCCGTCCTCCAAGACCCATATATGTTCAACGATACGATAAGGAACAATCTTTTGTTCGCGCGCCCGGATGCCAAAGAGGAAGACATCGAGGATGCGTGCCGCGCCGCTTGTATCCACGATGAGATCGCCGCGATGCCTGAGGGGTATGACACGATGATCGGCGAGGGGGGAGCAACGATATCCGGCGGACAGAAACAGCGCCTGGAGATAGCGCGCGTACTTCTCAAGGACCCTAAAGTGATATTATTCGATGAGGCCACGAGCGCTTTGGATAAGAACAACCTGGAGAAGATAAACAACCTCATGATAGAACTGAGCAAGACCAAGATGGTGCTTGTGATCGCGCACAGGTTGAGCATCATGCGCCGCTGCGACCGCGTCGTTGTTCTGAAGGACGGGGAGATAGTGGTATCCGCACCTCACGATGAACTGATGGAAACGTGCGAGTATTATCGCGAACTGTTCAGGAAGAACACGACTGCTGAACAGAAACAAGAGTGAGGTGTTCACCGCTCACGGCTCTTTAATGGCAAAATAGTTGAGCCATTTGCGGAACTCATCTTGGGCGGAAAGACAGGCGTCTGTCAGATATCCCTTTTCTCTATCCCACTCTTTAAGCCCCCTGTAATAGTACCAGCGGGATTCTTCTTTTATAATGAACGGTACGATATTATTTGCAAGGCATTCTTTGAACATTATAAGGCGTCCGACGCGCCCGTTGCCGTCCTGGAACGGATGGATCTTTTCGAACCGTTGATGGAATGCGATCACGTCCTCGATGGTCTTGATGTCTTTTGAATTATATTCATCAAGCAGAGCTTTCATCATTTTTTTGACATCGGCCGGAGGACAGGTGGCTTCTCCTCCGACCATGTTCCCTCTCAGTTTGTAGTCGCCCACTCTGAACCATGTTATCGTGCTGTCCGTAGTGCCGGTTTTTAACATGAGGTGAATGGTTTTTATCATATTCTCGTTCAGAGGCTTCTTTGCGTTATCAATAATGTGATCTATGCAGCGGAAGTGATTCGTCGTTTCAATGATGTCATCTACATTTAATGAATCTCCATCGGTACCTATTGTGTTGGTTTCGAATATCCTGCGCGTTTGATCTTCGGTCAATTCACTTCCTTCGATGTGATTTGAACTGTATGTCAGGTCGATCTGCACTTTGTGATATATCCCTCCCTTTATTTTTCCGGCCCTTTCATATTTCAGCACATTCAGAAGATCGTTATCGCTGAATCTTTTCGCGTTCTTCCTTTCCGGCGGCAGCGCATCTTCCGGAACATTCCATGTTTTGCCGACCATAAAAGCACCGGGGATCAGACCTTCGGAACAGTATCTCCTTACTGCCCTGTCTGTCAATCCCCATTTTTTTGCTGTTTCTGTCACCGAGAGATATTTCATGTTCGTTTCCTTAGATACAAGAAATTGTTCCTATATCAGAATAAAACTAAGTAAATACGGAAATAAATAGTTTTTTATTCCGATATCGGAACAAAACAAAGGCAAATTCTGGAAATATTCCTTTTTTGTTCCGATAAAATCCGCAGCGGTCGCAAGCGCGCGGGATATTTAATGACAGTTTTGTTACCCTGGCCACATAACGTTTTCACATCGCCATTTCTGTTATCTGGACAACTTTTCCGACAATGGCTGTCTTATTTCGAACAACATCTATCTATCGTTGTTTTATACTTGTCTTTTACTCGCAGGGAACAAGGAAAGTACGATAATGGACAAAGTAGGTATCATAGGAGGTACCGGGTACACCGGGAGCGAACTTTCGCGTCTGCTATGCACCCACCCTGAGGTGGAGTTAGCGGCGCTTACGTCCCGCCAGAATGCCGGCAAGAAAGTATCCGATTCGCAGACGTTCCTCAAAGGCTATGTGGACCTCGCCTTTACCGAGAAGATCGGCGATACGAAGGATCTTGATCTGGTGTTCGTTGCCACGCCCCATGGTGTGGCAATGGACGAGGTCCCTCAGCTGATTGAGTCGGGGATCAAAGTGATCGACCTCTCCGGGGACTACCGCCTGCATGACACGGCCGCATATGCCAAATGGTACGGGCACGAGCACACCGACGGGGAAAATCTTCAGAATGCCGTATATGGGCTTCCCGAACTGTTCCGCAACAAGATAAAAGGCGCAGGATTGGTAGCAAATCCGGGATGCTATGCGACCTCCATCATACTGGCTTGCGCACCTCTGATAAAAGCCGGCGTTGTCGATAACGACATCATAGCCGACGCGAAGAGCGGGACGTCGGGTGCCGGGATGGTGCCTTCGCCGCGCCTGCACCATCCTTTCTGCGGCGAATCAGTGATCCCGTACAGCGTCGGGACTCACCGTCATACTCCGGAGGTGGAGAATGCGGTAGAAATGTTCTCCAATGTCGGCGTCAAGGTGACGATGATACCTCATCTGCTGCCGATCGTACGCGGAATACTGTCCTCTTGCTACATGGACCTGAAGAAGGATATGTCTGACGAGGAGGTAGCCGCGATATTCGAGAAGCAATACGGCGGAGAACATTTCATCCATTATGTCAAAGAGCCGTCGATACGCGCGGTGGTAGGTTCCAATCACGCACACGTTTCCTCAAATGTCCTCAACGGCAAGGTTGCGGCGTTCGGGGTCTTGGACAACCTTGTGAAAGGAGCGTCCGGACAAGCGATACAATGCATGAACCTCATGCTCGGTTTGAATGAAACAACAGGACTTGACACTCCGGGGTTGGGTGTATAAGATGATAGAAAATGTAGAAGGAGGCATAACGAGCCCTCAGGGCTTCAAGGCCGCGGGGGTGCACAGCGGCGTCAAGTACCGCGCGCTGGATCTGGGGATGGTATTCTCTGAGGTGCCCGCATCGGCATTCGTAGGCTATACAAGCAACGAAGTGAAAGCGGCACCCGTGCAGGTAATGATGAAAGAGAACTCACCGAAGCTTTCGGCAGTGGTCATCAACAGCGGCAACGCGAATGCGCTGACCGGCCGCCGCGGGATCGAGGACGTCATCGCGATGAAACAGACGGCCGCCGCGGAGCTGAACATCGACCCGATAGAGGTGGGCGTGATGTCCACCGGCCTGATAGGGCGCTTTGTGGATATGCACAAGATACGTTACGGGATAAGCCGCGCCGCCCGCGAACTTGATGAAGGACGCGAGGCGGACAGTCTTTTTGCGGAAGCGATAATGACCACGGATACGATAAAAAAAGAATTCTCCGTCCGTGTCCGCCAGGAGGACGGCACCCTTGTCTACATCTCGGCAACATCGAAGGGCAGCGGCATGATAGCTCCATGCATGAAGGTGCTCCACGGCACAACGCTGACGATAGTGACCACGGATGCGGCATTGTCTCCCGGATTCGGGAGCAAATGGCAGGAGATCCTTGACAATACCATGAATATGGTGTCCGTTGACGGAGATCAGTCCACAAATGATACCACGATCCTCATGGCCAACGGAAAAGCGGGGGGTTCCTTTGCAGACGACGATCCCGGTTTCAACGAGGCATTGGAGCAGGTTATGATGAAGATCGCAAAGACGATCGCACTGGACGGGGAGGGCGCCACCAAGCTCATTGAGGTCCAGGTAACGGGCGCAGAGTCCAAGGAGGACGCCCGCAAGGCCGTACGCAAGATCATCAACTCACCGTTGGTGAAATCCGCGATATTCGGTTCCGATCCAAATTACGGGCGCATCATGATGGCCCTTGGCAACAGCGGCTGCAAATTCAACCTCGAAGAGGTGCGTCTTACGATAAAAGGAGGGGACCTGGAGGTCCCGATATTGGACTCAGGGGCGCCGGTTTTCCAGGAGGAACGCGCGGTCGAAGTGGTACGCATGGCAATGGACAATAAAGAAGTGATAATCGCTGTGGACCTGGCCATCGGTGAGGAATCGGCTACGGGATGGGGATGCGACCTAACATATGATTATGTTCGCATAAACGCAGAATACGCATCGTGATGAAGATGAAGATCTATGTTGTAAAGTTCGGTGGCAACGCCATCCGCGGAAAGGATGACATGGTGCGCTTATCCAATGAAGTGGCGGAGCTTGCCCGGAATGGAGTAAAGATCATTCTGGTACATGGCGGAGGGCCGGAGATATCCGCGGAGATGGAGAAGAGAGGGCTGAAGCCCAAAAAGGTAGCCGGGCTCAGAGTAACGGACGAAAGTACGCTGAAGGTTGCAGAAGATGTTCTCGGCGCCCTCAACAAAGACGTGACCGATTCCCTTGCCGGATCTTCGGTCACGGCGATCGGCATGCCGGGTTATCTATGCACACTCTGCAAGAAGAAAGAACCGTACTCCGCAATTGAGGACGGTAAAGAGATAACGGTCGATCTGGGACTGGTCGGCGATGTCGTCGGGGTGAACTCGGACGCATTGATGGACCTTTTGAACAGCGGCATAACGCCCGTCATATATCCCATAGGGAAGGATAAGGGCGGCAACACACTCAACGTGAATGCAGATGCGATGGCGGCCGGTATCGCAGCGGGAGTCAATTGCGAGGAACTGATAATGATAACCGATGTGCCGGGGATACTGCTGGATGTCAACAACACCGCCTCTAAGGCGGACAAGCTTACTCTGAAACAGGTCGACGACCTGATATTGAACGGGACGATCTCCGGGGGGATGATACCCAAAGTGGACGCATGCCGCGATGCCCTGAAGGCCGGCGTAAGAACGGTCCGCATGGTCAACGGTAAGGATCCGCACAGCATTCTGACAGACTTAATGAAGAACGTTCCGCACGGAACGATAATAACAATGTGATAAATATGGATTTCAAGAAGATCAAAGAACTCAGTTCCGAATATCTGTTCCAGAACTACGGACGCATGGAGATCGCATTCACTCATGGGAAGGGAGCATACCTTTACGACACGGAGGGGAAAGAATATCTCGATCTCGTTGCAGGCATAGCCGTGAACTCCATCGGTTATGCTCACCCCGAATGGGTCAAGGCCCTGCAGGACCAGCTTTCAAAGATGGTGCACGTTTCAAACATATTCTATGGCGGAGAGCAGGCGGAACTGGGAGAGAAACTGGCATCGGTGACCCCCGGAGGTCTGAAACGTTCGCTGTTCGTCAACAGCGGCGCGGAGGCCAACGAAGGGGCGATGAAGATCGCCGTCCGCTACACAAAGCGCGGCAAGATATTGTCCGCCAATAATGGGTTCCACGGCCGCACCTCCGCCTCGCTGGGCGCGACAGGCCAAACAAAATATCAAGAGACCTTCGAACCTCTGATCAGCAACGCGTTCCGTTACTATGATTTCGGGGATCTCGAATCCGTCAAGAGCATGATCGACAAGGACACGGCAGCCCTTCTGATAGAGCCAATACAAGGCGAAGGGGGGGTCGTAACGGCCGATAAGGAATTCTTCAAAGGCGTACGCGACCTGTGTTCTGATAAGGAGGTCCTGATGGTGGCAGACGAGGTCCAGACCGGGGTCGGACGCACGGGGAAATGGTTCGGCATGGAAAATTACGATGTGGTCCCGGACATAATGACGTTGGCCAAGGGTCTCGGAGGGGGAGTCCCCATTGGGGCAGTGGTAACAACAGATGAGATCTCAAAGGTCATGACCCCCGGCACACACGGAACGACATTCGGCGGGAACCCCTTTGTCACACGGTCCGCCTGCACCGTACTGGATATAATCAAAAAAGAGGGGCTGGTGGAGAACGCCCGCGATATTGGAAAGGAATGGGTCGGAGACCTCAAGGGTATGGGTTCAGAAAAGATCAACGACGTCCGCGGAATAGGGTTCATCATCGGCGCGGAGCTGGAGTCCAATGAGGCGGCCACCCTTACTCAGAAAACCTTGCTGGAAAAGGGGATACTGACCAACATATGCCACGGAAATGTTCTGCGCATCATTCCGCCCCTGATATTAAGCCGGCAACAGAAGGATACATTCATGTCAGCTTTGAAAGAAATAATCTGAAACCAGACACGAGTGCATTTTTTCAAACACTTTTCAATTTTTATGTTCAGAACAGAACATAAATACTCAAAGTACCATCAAGGACGCATGTCCAATAACGTGTCAAAAGAAAGCCTTGCGGAAAGGACCCGAGCATATATCGATGCGCACCCAAGCATAAAGGACTGCGTAGCAAAGGGCCTGATAAACTATTCTTCTCTGGCAAGGATGATAATGAAGGA
>WRJJ01000053.1 GCA_009778575.1 Methanomassiliicoccaceae archaeon | reverse complement strand
ACTATCTTCTTTCCCGTTTCCTTCGCTATCCTCAGCTTCTTCTCGTCCACCGCCAGCGATGTTCCGCAGCCTGTAAGGCTTAGTCCCAGCACTTCGGTCAGGCATGCCATGGAGTTCGCCGTGAAGAGGCCTGAGCAGCTTCCTTTTCCGGGGCATGCGGCACATTCCACCGTTTTCACGAAGTCCTCGTCGACTGCGCCGGCGGAATAGGAACCGAGCGCCTCGAACACAGATTGGAGGTCGAGCGATTCTTTCTCTTTGTGCCCCGCCTCCATTGCTCCTCCCGTTATCAGGATGGCCGGGACGTTCATCCTTCCGGCCGCCATCAGCATTCCCGGAGTGACCTTGTCGCAGTTGGTGACGCCGACCCACCCGTCAAATGCATGGCCTTCCACCATCACTTCACAGCAATCGGATATCACTTCTCTGGATATGAGGGAGAATCTCATCCCGTTGTGGCCCATTGCTATGCCGTCGCATATCGCCGGAACTCCGAACGTGAACGGTTTCCCTCCGGCCTCTATGATCCCTTCCCTCACTGCCTCGGTGATCTCGTTGAGGTGGAGGTGCCCGGGCACGATATCGTTCCATGAATTGGCTATGCCTATGAACGGCTTCTCAAAGTCCTCATCCGTAAGACCGTCCGCTCTTAGCAGGCTTCTGGCAGGCGCGCTTCCTATTCCTTTTCTGACGACATCGCTTCTCATGCAGTTTACCTTGGTTCACTGAATAAAAGTGTACGTAAATAATTATCTGATTGCTCACTCGAATTCTTCAAGTAGAAAATCCGCAAGCGATATCACCCTTATGCCGTTGATCTCTTTGAACGGGTATCTTTGGAAAGTTATTATTGTCTTGGGAGAGCTTTCTTCTACTTTTTTCAGCGATCTAACCTCTCTTTCCCTTACGTTTTGATCGAAAAGGCCCATTGTTACCTGGAAATACTCTTTGCGCACTTCGTTTGTGACAATGAAGTCTATTTCATTCTCGCCTATCTTTCCGACAGATACTTTCTTGCCTCTGAAAAGAAGTTCCATAAAAACAATGTTCTCGATCAGTCCGGAAATATCGTTGTCATCGTAACCGACCACATTGTTTCTGATCCCCAGATCGGCAATGTAGAACTTGTTCGCCGTGCGGAGATATTCTTTTGTCTTCACGTCATATTTCTTTGCCCGATAGAATAGATATGCGGCCTCCATGTGATCCAGATAGCTGTCGACCGTCGGAGGCGTTATCTTTCCCCCCTTGCTCACTATGTAATTCGAGACACTTCTGGTGGAGGTAATATTCCCGATGTTCTTCATCGCGAACTCAGCAATGTTGCGAATGGCGGCGGCATCCATTATTCTGTTCTTTTCGATCACGTCCTTTATGAATACCGTTTCGAACGTTGCAGAAAGGATCCTGTCCGTATCGGCTCCGCCTTTTCTCTCCAGCGTAACCTGAGGCAGCCCGCCGTTTATCATGTATTCCAACAGTGTCTGGTCCGGATTACTTTTTTCTCTCCCCGCGAATTGTGCATATTCTCTGAATGAAAGTGGATACAGTTCAACCTCAACATACCTCCCGGAGAGATATGTCGAAAAGTCAGATACCAGTAGTTTTGCGTTGGAGCCCGTGATGTATACATCTGCGCCGGAATATCTCATTGAATTGATCGCCTTTTCCCAACCCGTTACGTCTTGTACTTCATCGAAGAACAGGTACGTGCCTTCTTTTAGTTCAACAGCGTCGTCCACCGCTTTCAGCAAGGCGCTTCCGTCCTTTATGTGTGAGTTCTCCTTTTTTTCAAAATTCAAATGGAGGATGCTGCTGTCGGGAACTCCGCTTTTCCTGAGGTCCTCGATGAACGTTTCCATCAGCGAGGTTTTTCCGCATCTCCTCATTCCGGTTATTATTTTGACCAAGGGTTTGTCTTTGAATCCCCTGAGGATCTTTAAGTAATGTTCTCTCGGGATCAGTGCTTCAGACATCAATATTGTATGGCTTTTCGAATATTTAATTATTCTATTTTGTAAAATCCATTTTACAATTTTCTATTTTTGTTAAATTGTAAAATCTATTTTACAAATATCCTTTTCTTTGTACATTGTAAAACTTATTTTACGACATCGAACATTGGACTCTGTCTTATGGTACGATCCGACTGCAACTTTTTTATTCTTACTTGAAAGCAGCTCTTTGCCTTCTTTGATCTTATTCGCCGGAGGGTCGCCGCGGCCAAATGATCATTTGATGACCCAGTGTCCGTTTTTCTTTTCGCCTGTTCTCTCCAGTCTACCGCTCTCTTTTAGTTTCCTAACTCTTGTTTCTGCCTTTGATTTTGAAATACCGATCTCCTTGGATATCCTCTCGATAGAGATAGTATCGTCTGCTGCGATAAGCCCGAGTATTTTCTCTTCTTCGGAAAAGACCGATGTCTTCGGATCCATTTTCATAGAGAGTACCATCTTCACGGTGGGCGGGTTCAGGCTCTCTTCGATCGTCGGGGTCTCGTAACCGTTCTTCTTCCACGTCTCTATTATACGGTACAGGCCGCTGCCGGCCCTTTCCATTCTGCCTATCAGAGAGAACATTTTTGCCAAAGTGGGGTTGCGGGGGTCACTGTACCCTCCTCCTTCCGCCTCCCGTATCGGTATGCGGAAAAGGCCGGGATTTCTGACAATCACGAGTTTCGGCCGCACCTCTATTCTGACTCCCATTCGTCCGCGGTAATCTGCATGTACCAGTGCGTTTATGAGCGATTCTCTGAGGGCCTTGTCGACATCCGTATCCTCGACCCTCCCCCAATCATTACCGATCATAAATGGCCTGCCCACCGATATTCCCAAACGGTTGGCCGCATTTGTGTAGAAATCGAATATATTCCCCGTCCACTTGCCATCTCCGGAAACGATCCGGTATTCCCAATCCACTCCTGACCTCATGTATTCGATGTAGTCCAACTTATAGTCCGGCACTTCGCATGCGATCCTGTATTCTTGACCGAACATCAGCAGGCCTGCCAATGTAGGATGCATCATGCCGTCTTCGCCCTTCTTTGCGGCCCCTATAAGTTTAAGGAACTCATTATCCGGAACATCGTTCCAAATGTGATTTTCGTCTCCGATCCTCATGAGAGTTCTGTACCTTGAAAGTGTGCCGCGATCTATGTCATCCATTTCAAAACCGTTAAGGATGCTTGCATCCAGAGGCAGATCTGTATTATCGCGCATCATCCCCGCGATCTCCGGTTTCGTGCAGCGATAGTCGTTCGAACCGTTACGGCGGAATGTGCCCCCGTCGATCCTATCGTTTATGTATATCGGACAATCGTGCCTGTCTGCGCGGGCAACACTTACCGTCACCAATTTTTTCCCGTTGTGCTCAACTATCTCAACATCGTCCGCTTTCAATACGTTGCGGCTTACTTTCTGCTGATTGTTGACGGTATTCCATATTTCATTCACAACTTTCTCCGGATCCTTGACGCCTTTGACAACCAATGCGCCGTCTTCCGTCTCCTCCAGACCGAGCGCGATCGTACCGCCGAAAGAGTTGGCAAAGGAAGAGTATGACTCCCACATGCTCAGCGGTATGCCTCCCTTTGCCGACTTTGCCTCAAAATATGTGCCTTCTTCATTGAGACAATATTCACCGCTGAACTTCAGATCCATAATCAAATATTATTTGATTAGTATTTAACTTTTATCTTTATTTTTATCTTTATTATCCGATTTATTATCTTAATTATCTTATTATTTATCATCATTATCCTATTTATTATCT
This sequence comes from Methanomassiliicoccaceae archaeon, assembly GCA_009778575.1. Classification (GTDB taxonomy): domain Archaea; phylum Thermoplasmatota; class Thermoplasmata; order Methanomassiliicoccales; family Methanomethylophilaceae; genus Methanoplasma. Next base: position 3,814 of record WRJJ01000053.1, on the reverse strand, counting down.
TTTATATCTGATTTTTTATCTTGTTCATCTACCAAATATCAATTTTGTAAAATCAATTTTACAATATCAGATATTATTCTCTGCCCACGAATGCAGCATCCTTCTTCCTAATTGCATTGTGCGTTGAGGTGTTTGGTAACATTCCTGTCTTAAGGCATATAAAAATGTATCTCAATAAAAATACACTTTTAGGTACCCTGAAAATGTAGTTTATTGAAATAGTGGGAAGAGATCAAAGATCGTTTTTCATAGAAAGATGAGAAGAATTAAGAAAAAGTAATGGAAGGGGGCATTGCCCCCGTTTAATTGTTAAGGCGTTTTGACCGTTCAGTCCCTTTCGCTGTAATCATACTTCATGCTTACCAATGCCATGACCAGCGTTACCAGCGTCAGGATGGCCATCACGATGCTCCATTTGTCATATGTCACATACGTTCCGCTGAACCCTTGGGTCAGGAAGAACAGGACGACCGCTATCAACGCAATTATGACCGCGCCGAACCTTAGTCCCTTGCCGACGCCTGTGCCTTCGTAGTTCCTCTTGTACGCCACGGCGAGAGCGATCATTCCGATCACAACCGCCAATATCATGCACATGAGGTTCACTATTGCCATGCTTCCTATACCGAATCCGGACGAGCTGCCGAAGTGCGCGGTTACGGATTTATTCGCGACCCCGTCTGAAGTTATGTACACTTCAGGATTATTTCCCGAGGCGTCGCCGCTCCAGTTGATGAAGTAGCTGGAACTGCCCGGAACCGCTTTCAGCAGGTATTCCGCGCCGGCGAACAGCGGAAGGGGCGAGACATAGCTTGTGAACGTTGTTCCGTTGTCTATGCTGTAAAGCACCCCGCCTTTGCCGCTGATGTTCACGGTAAGGTACGCTGTCGCATCCCTTATATCGCGGTTATCCGCAAAGACCTCGATGCTGTGGTCGCTCCTTATGTTGTTGAAAACATAAGAACCGCCTGTGGCCGGAACATCCACTCCGTCCACGCGCAGGATCGGCGTATATCCTCTGTCGGCGTAGTAGTCGAATCTCAGGGAGTCTCCCGCCATAACGGGGATCATTCCCTGCGGAGATATCGTCGCGTTGGCGTAGGCCGTTGCGAACACTGTGTACCGCTCCACGGGGGTCGACTGCCACTTGGCGGTCAGGGTGATATCGTCGTACAGCTTGTCCGTGAAGGAATACTTCGTGCCGCCGTCATACCATCCCGCGAAGTATGCTCCGCTGCGGGCGGGTTCAACTGCGGGGACCGCACCCATCATCGTCCCTGATATGACGTTGTTGAATATCTGCGTCGCCGGAGCTCCGCCGGCGGCGTCGAACGTCACCGTTATGAACTTGATGGCGATGAAGTCGCTGCTGTCCCTTACTCTGTATGTGGCGGGGTTCAGCGGCAGGGTCGGGCTGAATGCGTCCGCCCATCCCGCGAAGCCGCCGGGAGCCAATCCTGAGAAATACGCTCCGGAATCCACGTATGCGGTTGACAGCAGGGCGCCGGTCGTATCATAGAACCTTATCCTCTCGTTCCAAGTGGCCATGAGGGCCATCGAGTCCGCAAGGGCGGGGCCAGTGAACAGGTCCGACAGAGGATCCATTGGGCCAAGCTTCGTACCGGTGAATATGTCTATCCATCCGTCAAACACGGAATAATACGATACCCAGTCCATGATGGACGGATCGTACTTGTCTATGAACTTCTCTATCTCGACGTACTGAGGTCCCAGTATAGGATCTACGTACGCTATCGTGACCAATACCACCTTGTTGTTATAGTCTATGTCTTGCGTTAAGGTGTACACAAAGCTCGGGCCGGTCGCCTCGTCCCATTCCATCGACAACAGCGGGACCATCATGATACCGTCGTATATCGTCACCTTCACCAGCCACTTCGCCGTGAAGGTGGCGTTGGAGGTCGGCGTAATGTTCTCTCCTGCGTCGTAGACTGTCGCACCGTCATCCCATCCGTTGAAGGAAAGCCTGCGTTTGGCGGGCGCATCCGGGAGGTTTACGTCCTGCCCTTCTATGACCAATATGTCGGGTATGTGTGCGGGGGTGCCGCCGTTCGTATTGAAACTCAATACGAATCCGTATCCCGCCGACAGGGTGATGTCGCCGGTGATCGGATCGTTCAGCCCGTACGCCATATCTCCCGTGTCGAACAGTCCGTCGTAGGGCGCGCCCATCTCGACGAACCATGAGACAAAGGTCTTTCCGGCCACAAACGGATCCACTGTTATGAACTGCCTGATGGTCGTACCTTCAGGCATCTCGAAGTAGTCGTCGATCGTACCCAATATGCCGTCCGGGCCGGCCTCGTGGATTATCGTAGGGGATGTCGATACCACAAGGCCATCCGAAACATACTGGGGGTAGTCGAAGAAGTTGACCGTCACCAGCCATGCGGCCGTCAGTTTCATCGAGCGGGTCACGTGTGTTGTGTTGGGGGCATCGCTGTCCCTCACATTCTCCGTATATTTGGTGCCTACGCTTTGGTCATACCACCCCATGAACGTAATTCCGGCCCTGACGGGCTTGGGAGTGAACCTTGGTCCGCTGTCCGGGATAGGCATTTCGACACGCAGGTACTTCGAAGCGATCGGTGCGCTTCCTGTGTATCCGCCATCGAAGTCCACGAGAACGACGTATTCGTAGTTCAATGTGACATTCTTTTTGATCTGCGCGGAGGTGCTGTCCAGTATCTGGCTTCCGTCCTGCAGATAATCGAACTCGGCGCTGTAGTATGGTATTCCCAGATCCTCATAGGATGCCGGTACGGCGGGTGACTCGAACCACCCGACGAACTCCCAATCTCCTCTTGTGACCGTGTCCCATGAGAACGGATTGAGATCGAGATTATAGGGCGGAGCCTCAAGGTCAGAGAGCTTGGAATCTTCCAACATATACTTCGTTACTGAACTGAAGAATCCGGCGCTGGGGTTGTGGTCTATGTTGAATTTGACCTCCGCATACCAGTTTGCGTAGACAATCGTGTTATTCAGAACATCGTCGGCGGGGTTGAAACATCCCGCCGCACTTAACGGACTGATGCTGTCGATGTATGCCGGTACGGTAACGCCGCCCTCATACCATATAAGGTAGTTGTTGGTGAATCCTGTCTTGCTCAGACCGGGTACGCCGTTGACCTTGTTGGAAGCTCCCACATCCACTATGACGTAAGTGCCTCCGACATCGGTTCCCGTTTTAGCGCCGGTGACGTTGCCCGCATATGTTCCGGTGTAGTAGAACTTGACCTCCACACCCCACTTTGCTATCAGCGTCAGATTGCCGGTCACATCGGGTGCCGTTGCAACAGCGGTTCCGTCCTCTTCGGTATATTTCACATTGCCGGAGTCGAACCATCCCTTGAAAGTCCTGGTGTCTCCCGGGTAGGCGGGGTTGGCAGGCACCGTCAAGCTTGCGAAGGAAGTTCCTTCATCAATACCGGTTATTTTTGAGGGGGCGGGAGGGACGCCGCCGTTGATGTCGAAAGTGACATCCGCCAGCCATCTGATGTACGCATAGGTGTTCGCGCCGCCCACGGAATCAGACAGGTTCCACTTGACCAGGGTGCCTCCGTTGCCGATATATGTCGGCGGGGTCGACGGGGCTGAGACCCCGTCGCTCAGATACCACTGCGCACTGGGCGCGGCGGCGGGATATCCCCATGAAGCGGCGCTGTAATCTCCTTCTTCAAAATAAAGTCCCGTTTTTGTCAGATCGGTGTAGGATCCTCCCAGATCGAGCTCATCGATCAGCCTCTCCAGAACATCCTCGAATTTTTCGGATGAGGAATAAGGAACCAGT
>WRJJ01000052.1 GCA_009778575.1 Methanomassiliicoccaceae archaeon | reverse complement strand
CGGATCCTGATATCTGCAGAGCATATAATTGTCCAGGTCGGGATCTATGTTCTTCAGGAGTTTCAGCAGAATATTGCGGAGGGTGATGATCTCTTCATTTGATATCCCATTGAAATATCCATTCATATACTCCGTCTGGAAGTCCATAAGATGAAGTCCGAGCTCCCTTCCCTTCTCTGTCAGGTATATTTTGAATTTCTTGCTGGATTCTGAGGCTCTGTCATCATATACGAGGCCTCTTGACCTGAGCGCTTTGATCACGTGGTTCGTGTTCGAAGCATCCATATCCAAAAACTGAGACAGACCCACCATGGTCTGTCCGTCCCTAAGGGTAAGTGCCATGATGTAGATGCCATGTGCGCTGGTAAGGCCGTAGGGCTTCAGCTCTTTTGTCATCTCGTTCTTAATAATGTCTGATACTCTCGCAAAGAACGCGGGCAAAAATGTATTCCAATATACATCCTCACGCTGGGCCATCACATCAGTTAAGCATTTTTGATATAAAAGGTCTAACTTTTGTTAGACTTTAGAAATACAGCCTCCGAATATGCGTGCTGGGCGGTTGCAATACGACGACAGGCCTTACTGAACCTTGCATTTAAATAATGATATTCATTCCAACATCTGATATCAAATGGAAGGTCCTATTTGTCCTCTCGATTACAGGTACGGCCGGGATAAGATGCGATCCATCTTCTCGGAAGAATGCCGCTTCAGATACCAGATGAAGGTTGAAGCCGCTCTTGCAAAAGCGCACGCGGCGGTGGGCACCATAAGCAAAAGCGATGCGGAAGAGATCACGAGAGTTGCCTCGCAGGACATCGTTAAGATAGAGCGCATCAAGGAGATCGAGAGGGAGACCAACCATGACCTTATGGCGATGGTCAGAGCGATGACCGAGCAATGCAGAGGCAATGCGGGAAAATATGTGCATCTGGGCGCGACATCCAACGATATAATCGACACGGCGATGGCCCTTCAGATAAAAGATGCGCTGGAGATCATCCAAGAGGATGTTGAAGAGCTGTTGTACACTTTCGCAAAGGTCGCTAAAAGAGAAAGGGATACGCTGGAGGTGGGGAGGACCCACGCGCAGTTCGCGATCCCCATCACATTCGGATTCAAGATCGCCGGATACATAGCTGAGATGCTCAGGCATATGGAGAGGCTGGCGGAGATAATGCCCCGTGCCTGCGCAGGCAAGATGGCGGGTGCCGTAGGCACCGGCGCAGCGCTAGGCAAGGATTTCACCAAGATCCAGATCATGGTCATGCAGGACCTTTGCCTTACGTACGAACCGGCCGCGACACAGGTTGTGGGCCGCGACAGATATACAGAACTGATATGCCTTCTGGCGAATATCGCGACCTCTCTCGAAAGATACGGAACTGAGGTAAGGAACCTCCAAAGGTCAGAGATCGGCGAGGTCTCGGAACCCTTCGACGCAAAGTACCAGGTGGGGAGCTCCACCATGGCGCAGAAAAAGAATCCCATCAATTCAGAGAACGTCACCGGGCTGGCCAGAATAGTGAGGGGGCTGGTCATACCCACATTCGAGAACCAGGTGCTATGGCACGAAAGGGATCTTTCCAACTCATCCGCGGAGAGGTTCACCATACCCCACGCATTCGTGCTTTTGGACGAAATGCTTGTAAAAATGAACAGAGTGTTTTTCGGACTGGAAGTGCACGAAGAAAAAATGCTGAACAACATCAGGTCATCTCAGGGCCTTATAATGGCGGAACCGGTGATGATGAAACTCACAGAGAAAGGCATGGGCAGGCAGGAGGCGCACGAAATAGTGAGGGAAGCGTCCATGAAAGCCATTGAAAGAAATATTGACCTGAAGGAGACCCTTTTGGAAAGAGAGGATGTCAGAAAGGTCATGTCGGAAAAAGAGATGGATTCCGTCATGGATCCGGCGAGCTATATAGGCAGCGCCGGAGAGATCACGGATAAGATGGTCTCCGCTGTCGAAGAGGTTCTTGAAAGAAAGGTGTGACAATGGTATCGGAAAGAAAGAAGACTCAAATGAAATACGGCGCGATCATCGGCGCCGCCGTCGGTGTCGGGATATTCGCCTTAACATTCACGATGAACCCGAACTTGGCATACATAGCATTCATACCTTTGGCGGCGGCGATGGGCTGGGCCACACAGTACGTGAAGGTCGAAGAAGAGGAATAAAACCTCATCCGCTCCCAGAAAAGAATATTTCGGAGCAGCCCCCTCCATACAATATGTTCAACGAGATCTGCATATATGAGGCCAAGATCGATAAGCAGGATGAGATCGAGGCCCTTATGAAAGAGGTTGCTGAATTCTATATGACACAGCCCGGCGTGATAGATGTGCGTTACATAAAACGCACGCATCGGCAGAAGGACTTCAATGCCGTCAAGGAGGGCGAACCTCCCATACGATTGACAAGATATGTGGAAAAGGTCACATATGCGCTATATTTGGTGGTAGAAGACGAAGAAGCTCACGCAAGACTCGCTAAGCCCGGCATTGAGATGTTCTATAAGAGGTGGACGCGCTGTCTGATAACAATGCCGAAGATCATTCTGGGGGAGAACGTTGTCTGAGGCGGATCGGGAAGAAGATATTGGAGGAGGATGCGAAAAATGAACGAAAAAGTGAAAATGGCATCAGAGTTGTTCAGCAACGGACGTTATTGTTCCCAGGCCGTTCTGGGGGCTTTTTGTGAAGAGTACGGGATGGATAGGGAGATCGCTTTCAGGGTATCCTGCGGACTGAACAGCGGCGCAAGATGCGGCGAGCTGTGCGGTGCGGTCTCCGGGGCGGTTTTGGTGATAGGCCTCAGATACGGTGATTACAAAGAGATTTGCAACCAGAGAACGGAAGAGTTCATGAACACGTTCAAAGAAAAGTACGGCGAGGTCGTATGCCGCGATATCTTGGGATGCGATATCTCTACGCCGGAAGGAAAAGCGAAATTCATTAAAGATGATCTATTCGGGACCATTTGCATGGATGCCGTCATAAACGCCGCGCAGACGCTGAGCGATCTGGGTTACTGAATCCCTTCGCTCTGATCCCATGTGAAAGCTTTATATCCATTGCGACAATGAACGTATATCATAATGGGCAGGTAGATCAGCCCGGTAGATCGCTACCTTCGCAAGGTAGAAGTCGCGAGTTCGAATCTCGCTCTGTCCACCATATTCCATTAAAAGTTGACCTGTAGACCCCTAACCTACGTCTCTTTTCATCAATGTTTGCATAGTGTCCGCTATTGATGCGTTGTTTTTCTATGCATATCGGTGCTTACATTCCAATTGTATATTTTGGCCAAAACACGGAGTAAAACTTGGCCAAAACACGGAGTAAAACTTGGCCAAAACACGGAATGATTTAATATAGCCATAACCCATCCCAAAACTGTGAAGGCCGATTATCTGAGCAGAATAGTTGACGATGAGCTTAAAATTAAGCTGGAATCGTCGGGTGCGGTGCTCATAGAGGGTGCGAAGTGGTGCGGCAAGACACGAACAGCTGAGAACCGAGCTGCCAGTGCACTGTATCTTCAGGACATAGATAAGAAGGATTACTACGCAAGAACCCTTGACACAAAACCCTCAATTCTTCTCGAAGGAGAGACGCCGCGGCTGATCGACGAATGGCAGACCGCTCCGATACTCTGGAATGGTGTACGATTCACCGTAGACCAGCGCGGAATGACAGGACAGTTCATATTGACCGGTTCCGCAGTACCTGCGGATGATACGGCGATGCATACCGGAACCGGACGCATCACCAGGATGCTCATGCGGCCGATGTCATTATTCGAATCACAAGAATCCAATGGCTCCGTTTCGCTGGGTTCCCTATTCAACGGAGAGGAAGCTAAAGGAGTATCAACACTTACATTGGAAAAATTAGCATTCGCATTGATCAGAGGAGGATGGCCTGCTTCTGTCACCGATAAAGGGGCGAGTGCCCTGAACCATGCACGCAACTATGTGGGTTCCGTGATCAACAACGATATTTCACGCGTGGACGGCGTAGAGAAGAATCCGGCCAAAGTGTTCAATTTGTTGCAATCTCTTGCACGAAACACATCATCGACCGCTAAATTGAAAACGATCATGGATGACATGAACAGCGGCGATGATGCCGGCATATCCGATAAGACGTTAACATCATACATGAATGCGCTGAAACGCATCTTTGTTACGGAGGATCTGCCGGCATGGAACCCAAGTATGCGATCAAAGACAGCTTTGAGAACATCTGCAAAACGCCATTTTACGGACCCATCCATTGCAGCCGCTATCCTCCGAACATCTCCGGAAGGTCTATTTAAGGACTTCAGCACATTCGGCCTGTTGTTCGAATCGTTGGTCATACGAGATATTCGCGTTTATGCACAGGCGAATGACGGTACAGTCTTCCATTTCCATGACAAGAACGATCTGGAGGCAGATGCGATAATTCAGCTTTACGACGGACGATGGGGTGCCGTTGAGGTCAAGATGGGGTCGCGAGAGATAGACAAGGCAGTCGAGAACCTGATCAAACTGAGAGATAAGGTAAATACGTACAAAATGGGCGAACCGTCATTCTTGGCAGTGATAACGAACACCGAATATGCACACCCTACAAGTGATGGTGTGCAGATAGTGCCTATAGGGTGCCTGAAGAACTAACATCACACCGAACTTCATCCCCCTGAAGAATTCCGTCTTTCTGCATGGGAGAATAAATGCACTAACGATACTTTGGCCATTTGTAAACTTTACTTGTTCTTCTTCCTCGGTCAGCGTATCGGTTCTTCCGCTTCGATTTTCTTTTTGTTTTTTTACGAGCTGCGCTCTGTTCTCTGCTCAGCGGAAATCACGTATCGCGCTCATTCGAGCTTGTCCCCTATTGAACGCTGTACCTTCTCCGCCTGAAATGATTTGACTGCGGCCACCTGCCGCCGGAAAAAGATGTAAGCGCATTGTTGTTATTGGAACGCAACTAAGAATTAAAGGCGCGAGATCTCCCTCAGGTCATCTTTACATAGCAGACCGAGATCATATGCTTCTTGCATACTATAGAAATTCCCGTCTTTCCATACGAGTGCTTTATTGGTATCGGGGTAATTGATTGTGATGCCACCGACAGTCTCGCTGATCATCATTATAAGATGGCCAGTAAGGTCAGACATTTTTACTACAACGGAACCGTTGTATGTGCCATAATATTTGTTAATCCCTACGTTGTCTATTGTTGCCTCAGGAAATTTGATTTTTGTAATTTGATTGAAATAATCTTGTTTTATCTTCATTTCCATTTCCGAATTCAATGGCTCCGGCGGATTCATTTGATCATTATCCTGACTGTCTTGAAGGGATAAAGCTACTATCGCGACGGCAGCCATGCTTGTCACTATGACCAAAAACACGATCAACAACGTAATAGTTTTCATGAGTTGTCTCCCCTTTCAAATTGAATACCTTCGTTGACTATATAGTTTAAGGAGAAGTCTGAGTTATTATTACTTTGTTTATTCCTTTGTTCGATTATTATGGAAGAATATCTTGAGGTTTTCATTTTCGTCAACTTCTTGTTGATTAAACGGTTTGAGAACTGCCGCCGACCGCCTTGTTTGGTCTTTTGTTCGGACTGGCTTCTTTTTCTTGGTTCTTCTTCGGTTCAACCTTGGTGTTCATCATCAGGCAGTTTTGTGATCCTTCCGGCGAATGTTTCGGCTATAATTCCCCAGGCTGCAACTATTTGTATGCACCTACTCATATACGCATACGTATATGCACCTTTACATATTACAAGCGCAATTAGGATATGTATTAAAAAAGAGAGGGCATTCCATGAAAAAAAATTTAAGAGGAAAATCCAAGCAATGGTTGGCAGCGGTGTCCGTTGTAGCCATAATGCTTATGATGACGTTCATCCCGGCGGTGAGCGTCTCCGCAGCACCGCCGGGTTATGGCGCAGAGCGCATATCGTATCCCGGGGTCTATGACGGTATCGTCGGGGATCCGCACAACAGCTACGCATGGTGCGCCGAGGTGTTCAATCAGGACGGCACAGATTATCTGTGGGTCGGCACCAATCGCGATATGTTGAGCTCAATCATGTCGCTGACGGGCTTAGACGAAGACTATCTCTATCAAGCGTTGGGAGTGATCCCTCCGAGCAGCGATCAGGCGGCAAAGATATACCGCTTGAATCTGGAAGACCCTGACGCCGAATGGGAACTCATGTACGAGAACGCCGCATTCAGCGGATACAGGAAGATGATGATGTATGATGCGGGCGACGGTGACGAATTGTATGTCTTTGCCGGCCTTACCAACCGTTTCCCGGTAGGAAGCGGTTATAACTATTCGGCCGTTTATCGTTTCTCCCCTGATGCAAAACCGATGGATGATCCGAGTTATGCGGATCCGGATGTGGTTCTTTGGTCGGGATTGGCAACACAACTCAACGCTTTCCCTCCCTTCCCGGAGCAAAACGTTGCTTTGGAATACTACCGTGCAGCCTGCATCCTTGACGGCAAACTGTTCGTAGGGACGTTCGACTGCAAAATATACTACACTGACATACGGGTTGCGGACCGCACCCCGGACAATACCTTCCGTCCGAATCAGGCTCCGTTAGAGGACCACACCGGATGGGTGGAAATAGATCTGGAGGCTCTGTTAACTTACGACCCTACGGCCGGTGCACCCGACGGAAGGATATGGGATATCATCGGTTTCGACAATGCCCTGTATGTTTTCGTTGCATCGAACGGATTCAGAGTGTATAAAGTGACAGATTCGGGCGGCGGAACATATGACACCGCAGTGCAGATAATCGGAAACGAAGAAGCGGGCGCAATATGGCCTGCGGGTATGGGAGTATACGGCGGACAGATCTACGATGATGATGCAGGCATGTGGATAGATCAGTTCCCTCTCGTTGCCGCATCACCCTTCATCATGAAAGTAGGCGGCGTCGATTACGTGTACGTCACCACCTTCGCGAACGGACCGGAGTTCCTGCTCTCGACCGCCGCGGGTGTATTTGGCGATCTGGATAAGTTCATCAGTGCATTCTCGGTCACGTATTGCCCGGCATCAATGTACCGTTTCGATAGCACCGATAAATGGGAAGTGATCGTGGGCGACGAAGAGGGCCAGAGCGAATATTGGGCGGGGAGCAGATGGCCGTATGCTACTGTCGATTTCGCTGATCCGGACCATTCCAGGGCCGGATTCTACATAGGTGATCTTGACAATAATCCTTCTGCGAACCTGTACATATGGTGGATGGCGCAGGATGATGACGGAAGAATATGGGCCAGCACATGGGATATGTCATTCTTACGCAGTTCGATGCCGATAGCACTTGCGATCCTGTTCGCATCGGGTTACAACGACTGGAGTATGCTTATGCCTACCCTCAATCTGCTCATCGAGTTCGCTCTGTTCATGCAGCAGATATCCGAAATAGCCGGTATGGCAGTAGAGGCCATAGGTTTGGTCGGAGCGGCCGCCGTGGACCTCTATACGGCGTTGCTGGGCAGCAGCGCCCTTACGGAAGTGCCGGCCATATTACAAAAATTGTATGCGGACCTTGCCGATCTGGCGCAGACCGCTATAGATACATTCAACCCATTGCCGCTGGGGCGGGCGTTGCTGGAATTTACTATAGAGGTCCTGAACAGACCAATACAGAGCGTCAATGCGTTCATCGGTCTGGTAAAGGGGATATACAACTGTGCGTTCTATCTCATAGAATTCTCGGACCCTAAGGGATTCGATCTTTTCTACTCTGATGACGGTCTGCACTTCGAACCGTACACAGTGAATGGTATGGGCGACGGGAACAACTACGGCGGGCGCGTGATACTGCCTACCGATTACGGTCTGTTCTTATTCACGGCGAACCCGTTCACCGGAGCGC
>WRJJ01000051.1 GCA_009778575.1 Methanomassiliicoccaceae archaeon | reverse complement strand
GTCCGTGCCCCGGGGTGAAGTTCGGATCTGACGCGACGGATGAGGTCGATCTGGTCTGAAGGTCTTTTTGATCAAAATTTCGGTTGTATGATGACCCGTATTGTAAAAAAAAATTGCCAAAAAAGATGCCTGCTAGAGATTGAACAGGACACCAGACCTTATTTGTTGGCAATATTATACTCGCGCTATAAATTTGCCACAGAGGAGCGTCTGATATCTCTCATGAAGAGACTCATTGAGAAAGAGGCAGATGCTCCATTTCTTTCATACAAATTGGCTTGAACCGTCTGAGCCTCAACGCATTGGTAACAACCGATATCGAAGAAAGAGACATAGCGACTGCCGCAAACATCGGCATTTCCGGTACCATGTCCACCCCGAGAACAAAGGGTATGCCTGCCGCCAAAGGGATGCAGACAATATTGTAGCAGAACGCCAAGAACAGATTCTGCTTGACATTCTTTAGCGTCGCCTTTCCGATCTCCACCGTTGCGGGAACACTTCTTATGTCGTCGTTCCTGACCACGACATCCGCCGCCATTATCGCAATGTCCGTACCTGACCCTATTGCAATACCCAGATCTGACTGGGTAAGCGCGGGGGCATCGTTGATGCCGTCGCCTACCATTGCGACGAACTCCCCTTTGACCTGAAGTTCTTTTATGATATTCAGCTTGTCCCCGGGCAGAGCTTTTGCGTGTATCTCCGTTATTCCAACCGATGCCGCCACGTTCCTTGCGGCAGCCTCGGCGTCCCCGGTCACCATGATAGGTCTCACACCGAGTTCCCTGATCAAAGAGATCCCGGATACCGCCGAATCCCTTATGCGGTCGGATATCGCAATGCATCCCGCGAATCCCCCGTCGATCGTTACGAATACCATTGTCTTTCCGTCGGCGGATAAGTTTCGTACCTTTTCCGAACTTTCATCAACGCCTGTGAAATCCGCATTGCCGACCGCCACTTCTTTCCCGCCCACTTTGCATCTGACCCCTTTGCCCGGTTCTGACTCGAATTCCGACGGTTCAACGACAGATATCCCTATCTCTTCCGCATAAGAGACTATCGCCTTTGCAAATGGGTGCTCTGACACAGCCTCGGCCGATGCTGCCGATCTTATCAATTCTGCTTCCGAGATGGTTGCAAAGATGCCTGTTACGCTTGGCTTCCCTTCCGTTATTGTTCCGGTCTTGTCCAGGATGATCGAAGTCGTTCTTCCCGACCTTTCCAAAGCGGCGGCGTTCTTGAACAATATGCCGTGCTCAGCCGCTTTTCCGATGCCTACGGTCACCGCCATCGGTGTGGCGAGACCTAATGCGCAAGGGCATGCGATGACCAATACGGAGATCAAGACCAAAGCCGAGAACTCGATGCTTTTTCCTGAAATAAGCCATGCTAAACAGGCTGCAACGGCAACAACTATCACGATCGGAACAAATATCGATGCGACCTTGTCCGCAACCCTTGCAACGGGTGCCTTGGTACCTTGGGCATCCTGTATCATTCTGACGGTCTGGAACAATACCGTTTCCTCTCCGATCCTCTCGGCAGACATCTTCAGACTGCCGTTCATGTTCATGGTGCCGCTGTACACCTTGTCCCCGGGACCTTTCGAGACGGGCATGCTCTCTCCCGTCAGCATGGACTCGTCGACGAGAGAACTTCCTTCCGTGACCTCTCCGTCTGCGGATATCCTTTCTCCTGGCCTTACGATGATGATCTCTCCGGTGCAGATCTCATCGGAAGGTATGGAGACCTGCTTGCCGTCCCTGATCACGTTCACCGTGGGCGGGGTCATGCTCAGCAGACCTCTTACGGCATCATTTGCCTTTATCTTTGACCCTGACTCAACGTATTTTCCGACCGAGACCAGAGTTATTATCATCGCCGCGGAATCATATACCAGCGAGTGTATTGAGTGCGGTTCGCCGGAGAATATCAGGGCGGTCGCGTATAGGCTGTAGATCACCGCGGCGGTCGTGCCCAGGGCTATCAGGGTATCCATTGTAGGGGTCCCCGACACTAGAGAAGGGTACCCTTTCGTGTAGAACCGTCTTCCCGCCATCAGCACGGGTACGCACAATATCAGCTGCAGGATGGAATATATCTTCGGCTCATCGCTGAGTGGGATGTCGATCCCCGCCATAGGGCCCATCGCCAAGATCGTGAGGGGTATCGTGAATATTATCGATACCATCAGTTCTCTTTTCGATCTCACGGCATTCAACCGCTCTCTTTCAGCGAGGACGTCCGGGTCATCCTCCAGGACGTCGTAACCTGCCTTTTTTATCGTGCGGACGATCTGTTCCTTCCCTGTCTCGGCGGGATCGTACAGAACGGAAACGATGTTGTTGGAGAAGTTTGCGTTGACGTTCTCCACACCATCCAGCTTTTCCAATGCCTTCTCTATGGCGGAAGAACATGCAGCGCATGTCATTCCGTCTGTTCGGAGATTTATTCTCTTAACATCTTGTTCCATCAGAAGAATCCCTGTTTGACCTTCGATCTGAACCCGGCATCGAGTACGGCGCGAATGAGGTCTTCGTCCTTTGCCCCTTCATGCATGATCTCGGCGGTCCCTTTTTTGAGGTCCAGTTTCACGCTGTTCACCCCTTTTACTGCGGAAAGGGAGTCATCGACCTTTTTTGAACACATCTCGCATGCCATGCCGTCTATCTTCAGGACCGTTTTATCCATACAATACTGATTCGTTTCGGGATATACATCACTTGCCCTTTGCGATGGTATCGTTGCAAATCTTTATGTGCGCTGTTCTGCAATATGATGGCCGTGTCTGCCGAAGGATCTGAACAGAGAAAACAGAAAAGCATTGGGATACTGAGATCGCTCGGAATAAAAACCATGGAGGGTCTGCCTCGCATCGAAAGTGAGGAAGAGACCGCTTTGCGCTCAGTAGAAGAGGTTGCGGGCCGCACGGTGGGACTTATGCTGACCGCCCTGTACGCCGAAGGGCTGTGCTCGGGAGAAGAGCGTGATGATCAAAGAGCATGGATAGAAAGATTGATCAAACATTTCGATGCGGACAGTTTCTTTACCCCAAGCGAAACGGCATTCCTGGATGATGCGGGACCGGACATGAAAAAATGCATACAGTTCTCATGGAATTATGAACCGTTCAACGTGATGCTTTGGGCGCTTGGGTTCTTAGATGAGACAGATGCCCTGGCCATACCTGCCGAGATATGCAACGTTTCGAAAGCGGTGAGCATCATGAGAGAACAACGGAGCTACGGGGATTTTCTTGCGTGTGCCGTCCTTCGCGACAAGAGCACCATACTTGACCAAGCCGACCTGATCTATCGATACCACTGGGCCTGCGTTGAGGACCGGCTTAACAGTCCGGGGGAGCACAAGGTTGAGTGGGGAGTTGTCATGGAAAGGCACCGCGCGCTGAACTGGCTCATTAACTACTGTGAACAAGACTGGGACGATGTGTCCACAGACACCTGAGCCGCCTTCTTTCATGTTCTTCGGTCCCCTTTGGAATAGCTAAGGCAGTATGTTGCAGGTTTGACAGTGTATTCCATATGCTGGTGCGAACCGAATACAAGGCAGATCCAGGTAAAAAAAAATCGAAAGGAAAACGCATCATGCGCCTTCCGATCATGGAAAGGAAATTTGGAAATTGTTTTCAAAGCGTTCTTCTCAGACCTTGCCCTTCCCCGCGAATACGACCGCCGCCAGGGCGACGATGATTATCAGGACGATCACTGCGCCGGCGATCCACAACGGGAATCCGCTGCCGTCATCCTCCACGAAGACCAGGCCTATATCCAGGGATGCCGTGACATCAGAGAAGATTAATTCGGCTTCGTTGTATACTGTGCCGCCCTCCTTCCACTCCTTGAACGCATATCCACTGTCGGCCACCGCTCTCAACACAAGGGAAGAACCTTCCGTTACGGGGACCGATGAGGTATACTTCGTGAACGGGGAACCGTTCACGCTGTATTCCGCATGGCCTCCCTCGCCCACGTTTATGTAGAGATGTACTACCGATCTCGGGCTGGTGCCCGTTGCATCTATGGAGTGGTTCATGTTCACGTTGCCGAAGGTGTAGTATCCGACTGCGACCTCCTCTGCGGAAAGCGTGTTGCCGTCAACGGTTACCGACGAAGCGGCGAAGAAGAACGTGAAGTTCTTTCCTCCGCTCACCGTCACCGTTCCCTCCGGGGAGATGGATGCCCCTCCGTCTGCGGTCGAGGTGATGTAATAATCCTTTGACGGTCTTGGGAGGATCTCGAACACTCCCTGCATAAAGGTCATGTCGTAGTTGTCTCCCGCGGTCAGATCGCCCTGAGTTATCCCATAGAAACCGACCTTCTCTCCGGGGTCTCGGCCCAGGCCGCCTGAGAAGGCATCGTTGCCGTACAATGTTCCTGATGTCACGGCGTATGTGAGCGGGGGGTCCCCGTCGCCGTAGACCTTGTTCTGGTCCGCATCCGGCTCCACGGTGATCGGCGCCTTGTTGATGGTGAAGTTCCCCAACGAAAGATTGGTTGCGGCGTTATAGTTGCCGCCGCCGGTCACCGGTTCGGCCACATCGATCGTTATCATATAGGTCCCCGCATCGGTGGGTGCGGTGGTCAAACCATCGTAGTAGATGGTTATCACGCCGATCCCGTCCACATTATATGATAGAGTGACGGTCTTCGATGTGCTGTCATATGTTTCGATCAGCGGGGAGAAGCTGAAGTCTCCCGCGGTCAGCGTACCCTTGCCTACGTTGTATCCTATGATACCGTTCGCCGTGGCGGCATTGTTGTACGTATCGGAAGCGAAGGACACGCCATAGTCGTATGTGCCCGGGGTCGGGCTCGTCACTGTATGGGTGGCCACTCCGCCTGCGTCTGTTGTTTCCGTGAAGGTGGAACCGCCCACGTCGAACGTGACCGACTGACCCGAGTTGCTCGGCTGTGCGCCGGAGAGCGTGGCCGTCAGCGTCACGTTGCCCGGATATGTCTGTCCCGTTGACGGATCGGCCGTCAGCGAGAGTGTAGGCACAGCTTTGCTTATTACATACCCCATGATACCGTTCGCCGTGGCTGAATTATTGTACGGATCGGAAGCGAAGGACACCCCATAGTCGTATGTGCCCGGGGTCGGGCTCGTCACGGTATAGGTGGCCACTCCGCCTGCGTCTGTCGTTTCCGTAAAGGTGGAACCGCCCACATCGAACGTGACCGACCGACCCGAGTTGCTCGGGTACGCGCCGGAGAGCGTAGCTGTCAGGGTGACATCGCCGGGATAGGTCTGCCCGCCTGCCGGATCCGCCGATAATGTGATGTTCGGCGAGGCCTTGACGGTGGTGAACGTGTTGCTTGTATCCGCATCCATCACGTTGCCCGCAAGATCCTTGAATCCGCTTATGCTCACCGTGTACGTCGTGTTCGGCACGAGGTTGCCTGATGTTATGTCGTAAGTGACTGTATCAATGTCTATCCAACCTGAGAATGCAAGCGTCAAGCCGTTGTCACATGTTACCGTCCCCGCCCATCCTGTGTCCATCGCCTCGCTGAAAGCGATGCCGATCGTGTTCGTGGTGAGAGTGACGCTTGCACCATCCGGCACCACGGACGATACGGTCGGTATCGTCATGTCTATCAGAACATCCATCTCAACTATGGGGCCGGCGACGGCGGCATAGTTGCGGAAATAGTATGTGTATGCACCGTCGGACGCCACATTGATCGGCCCCGTATAGGGAGCATAAGCGATCCCGTCCGTAGATACCGCAAACAAGATGTCCTTCACATAGTCCTGCGGCAGGAGAGGATACCCCGTCATCGTAGAAATGTCCCCCATGTGGGCGCTGATATCGACGGGAGCGTTGGTGAGCGCGCCGGATACGTAAGGCATACCTTTGGAGTACGCCGTGACAACGGGTTCGGGCGGAGCAGGGGGGCTGAATTTGTCCCCGTCCTCGCCGCTGCCTATGTACCTGAGCGCGCCGATATCCACCTGGTTCGAGGGACCCACGACCTTATTTCCGTCGATATCGCACATATTCGCGAGAGTAAGGCTTGATCCGTACGCCGAGTTGATCGCGGCGATCACCGGAGCGAGGTATGTTGTGTATTGGTCATAGTCTCCCTGCTTGATGGCATAGGCCGCAGAAGATCTCAAACGGCCGTCATCGAAGTCCAAGGCGGCGGGAGCCGGAGTGATAGTGGACATTGCTCCCGTGCTGCCATACGCCTTATCTCCTATGACGCTCGACCTGAATATTGTATATACACTGCTATTGATCTCACCACCGGTATTCGAAACCACTATGCAGTTGGTAATTTTCGTTCCTCCTCTGCCGCCGTCAAAAATTCCGCCGTAATTGGGTGCCGTATTGTTAATGACCGTACAGTTAGTGATGACCGTGCCGCTGTTATCGCCTTCGCCGCAGTATATTCCGCCGCCGCCGTTGAAGAGAGACATAGCTTCATTGCCAATGAAGGTACAGCCCGTGATGAGCGACACGAAACTAGCGTTGGAGTATATTCCGCCTCCGCTAATGGCTTTATTATCATTAAAGATGCAGTTCGTGATGGTAGAGTTGCCATAACCGTTGTTACGTATCCCGCCGCCTGAGTCAGTGGCCTCATTACCCTCGAATGTGCAGTTCGTGACGATCGAAACGATCGGGTCGCTAACCATTAGTCCGCCTCCGACGATAGATTTGTTGTTCGTGAATGTGCAGTTCGTGACGATCGAACTGCCTCCGCTGTTGCACATTCCGCCACCCCAGCCAAAGCCGGCGGTGTTACCGGTGACTTCGTTGCCCGTAAATGTACAGTTCGTGACCGTCGCGCTGCTGTCGGCATAGTTGTACACTCCGCCACCGCCGGATGTGGCTTTGTTGTTCGTGAATGTGCAGTTCGTGACCGCTACGTTACTGCTGCCAGTATTGTACACTCCGCCCCCAGTGGCAGTGGCTTCGTTGTTCGTGAATGTACAGTTCGTGACCGTTACGTTACTGCTACCAGTATTGTACACTCCGCCGCCGCTGGTTGTGGCTTTGTTGTTCGCGAATGTACAGTTCGTGACCGTCGCGTTGCTGTTGCCATAATTGTACATTCCGCCGCCATTGGCGGCTTCATTGCCGGTAAATGTACAGTTCATGATCGTCGGGCTGCTGTTGTTGTTGTACATTCCGCCACCGGTTGCGGTCGTATAGCCTTTTGTTATCACAACGTTCTGCAAAGTGGCGGTCACCCCTATGTTACTGTTGCTAAACACCCTTACACTGTCATTACCGGAGAAGACGGTGTTGTTGGTTACATTTGCGGGGTTTCCGTTCTGCGAATTGTTGGGCGTTAGGCCGCTTTCGGTCCCGGTGAAACCGCCTATGACCGACACTCCCGTTCTCAGCGAGAATGAACTGGTTGCGACGTATTCGCCGACGGCCACAAGCACATATGCCTGCGCACCGCCGTTGGATGCCGACCAATCTCTCGCGTCGTTTATTGCCGCCTGCGGGTTGGAATATGCGGTCTTGCCACTCCATTGCGATCCTGTTCCTACATAGAAGTAATTGTCCGGGTCAGCCGCTTCGGATGTCGGACTTGTGACCGCCGCTGCCGCGAAGAACAGCGCGGCCATGAGTACAGCCGCCATTGCCAACTGAAGAACCTTCCGTTTTTTTGTCTTATTTTCATGATCTGATTTCATTTCGCGCACCACCCTGCGATGTGATCCTTTGAGAGATGAGATAAGGGGAAAGTTTTCGAAGCGCCTCTGAAGCTGTCCCCATCACACCATAGAAGAAACATTAAGGAAAGCATGGTCGCTCTGTGTTTGATTTAATGCGAGCATGCCGTTGCCGAGCATGTCTCCTCCCCCATTTGAAAAATGTATCACTTTAAAAGTTAATATAACATGGCATCTTGATCCGCCGGTCCAAGGTTTCTCCAAAACTCTGAATACACAGAGTCAAAGAAGAATCTTCTTGTCCGCAAGTTATGTATATCATCGCGACCCTAATAAAACAGGAGAGAACATGGTCGCGCTTTATGTGGGCATAGTGATTGTTGTTGTGGCATTGGTGGCAATCTGGGCCGTACTGGCCTATAACTCATTCGTTAAAAAGAAACTGAAGGTGGAGAACAACTTCAGCGAGATAAAGAT
>WRJJ01000050.1 GCA_009778575.1 Methanomassiliicoccaceae archaeon | reverse complement strand
GGATAGTCGAGCCCATGAGCGAAATGGCCTTGGTGGAAACGATAAAGGCTGAACTGAATGTGAGAAGGGCGGCCGGCGCCGAGAACGTTCTGGTTGTACCCGGTAATTACGGAAGGGATTTTTCCCAAGGGATGGGATATTTGGATGGAGAACAGGCCGTCAAATGCAGCAATTTTATCGGAGAGACGATTGACCATGCAGCTGAGCGCGGTTTCAAAGGCCTCCTGCTGGTGGGAAACCTGGGAAAAATGGTCAAGCTTGCCGGAGGGATAATGAACACTCATTCCAAATGGGGCGACTGCAGGATGGAGATATTGTCTGCGAATGCCGTTTTGGCCGGAGCCGATACGGACACGGCAAAAGAGATAATGGCATGCATTTCGACGGACGATGCGTTATGCGTGCTTGGAGATGCCGGAATGATGGAGAGAACGATGAACGAGGTAATGAAAAAGATCGCTTTCCATCTTAACCACAGGAGCGGCGGGGACATGCAGGCGGAATGCGTGGTGTTCTCTTCAAAATACGGAAAGATAGGGGAGACACCCGGCGCTGAAGAGATCGTAATGAAACTGAAGAGGCAGGTGTATCTGTGAAGATCAGGATCATAGCTTTCTCAAAGAGAGGCTGCGTGCTGGCGCAGGACATCGGCAGAGTGCTGACGGAACACAGCTGCGAATTATATTCGAAGACAGCCGCGGACGCGGCCGGGACGGAAGAAGTAAAGGGTCCGGTATCCGAATGGACGAAGGGGTCCTTTGCATCATCCGACGCGATCGTATTCATCGGGGCGGCGGGAATTGCGGTAAGATATATCGCGCCGTATCTGAAGAGCAAGACCACTGACCCAGCCATTGTTTGCATAGATGATGCAGGAAGGTTCGTTATCCCGCTGCTCTCCGGCCACATAGGCGGGGCGAACGAACTTGCAAAAAGAATAGCGGAGGGCATAGTGGCGGTCCCCGTGATAACGACCGCCACCGACATACGCGGAAGGTTCGCAGTCGACTCGTTCGCGGTAAAGAACGATCTGCACATCGGAAACATGCAGGTGGCAAAGGAGATATCGTCCCTGATAGTGGATGACAAAAGAGTGGGGCTGGTATCGGAGGTTCTGATATCCGGTGGCATTCCCCCTGAGCTTGACCTCGGCGGGAACGAGGAGACGGGGATATTCATTTCCCATAGGATGGAAAAAGGCCCCTTCAGAAGAACGCTGAAGCTTACGCCCAGGTGCCACGTGCTCGGCATCGGGTGCAGAAGAGGAACATCCAAAGAGAATATCGAAACCTTTGTCAAAGAGGTACTGGAGAAAGAGGACATCTCCATCAAGAGCGTAAGGGCGGTGGCAAGCATAGATCTCAAAAACGACGAGAAAGGGCTGCTGGAATTCGCCCTGAAGATAAAGGCGGAGCCGGTCTTCTTTTCATCTGATGTCCTCGCATCTCTGCCGGACAAAGGGTTCACGCCTTCCGAAAGGGTCAAAAAGATAACCGGAGTGGATAATGTTTGCGAAAGGGCCGCTTTCGCCGCATCGAATGATGGGGAGATAGTGTTAAAAAAGACATCCCGGGACGGGATGACCCTTTCTATTGTCAGAGAGAAAGTATGTTTGGATATGAAGGGGGAATGAGATGCAGGGAAAAGAAAGGGTCATAGTCTTCGCCGGTACCACCGAAGGAAGGCAGATCGCGCATTATCTGGGTAATGCGGGAATAGATGTGCTTGTCTGTTTGGCAACAGAATTCGGGAAGCAGTTCATCAAGGAAAGCGCCCACATCAGGGTATCGTCCGAAAGGCTTGGCGAAGAAGGCATGAGGCGCATAATGAGGGAAGGCTGCTCCTGCGTCATAGACGCTACCCACCCTTATGCGGCGGTGATAACAGAAAAGATAAAGGCGGCCTGCAAAGAAACAGGGTCGGAGTACATCCGTCTGCTCAGGGCTGAAAGCCATACCGATGAAGGCATCATTCTGATGCCGGACGTCGCTTCCGCGGTGGAATACCTGAAGAATACTGAGGGGAACATCCTTGTTACGACGGGCAGCAAAGAACTCGAAAAGTATTCTGCCATTGATAATTACAAGGACAGAGTATTTGCAAGAGTGCTTTCCATGCCGGGCACATCACAGTCGTGCGCGGAGATGGGGTTCCAAGGAAGGAATCTCTTCTGCATGCAGGGACCGTTCTGCGAGGAACTGAACTACGGTCTTCTGGTACAGGTGAACGCAAAATATCTGGTGACCAAAGACTCCGGGGAACCGGGCGGCTTTGCGGAGAAGGTCAGGGCCGCACGGAGGACCGGAACAAAGATAGTAATGGTATCCAGACCGGAAGAGGAAGAGGGATATTCCTTTGAGGAGGTGGCAGAAATGTTCACCGACAGGCTAAAGATAGCCCCCCTCTGCAAGGAGGGTCCTTCAAGGCGCAAGGTGACCGTTGTAGGCATAGGTATGGGCGACGAAGATTCTCTTACAATAGGTGCCGGAAAGGCCATCGATGAGGCAGATCTGCTCATAGGTGCCGAAAGAATGGTAAGATCAGTGTCAAAAGGGCAGGACTCATTCATCGAATACAAAGCGGATCCGATCATCGCGCATATCAACGAACACAAGGAATACGGAAGGATCGCCGTACTGGTGTCGGGAGATGTGGGATTCCAAAGCGCCGCAAAGAAGATCATAGAAAAGATCGACCCCTCTCTGTTCGAAATAGAGGTCAAATGCGGCATATCTTCTATCTCGTATCTTTGTTCAAAGACAGGATCGTCCTGGGATGATGCGTTCCTTATGAGTTCTCACGGGAAAGAGGCCAACGTCGTTGGTGCAGTGTACAGGAACAACAAGGTCATTGTGCTTCTCGAAGGAGGCAAAGGAGCCAGAAAGATGTGCGAAGAGCTTATCGAATACGATCTCGGCAACGTCAAGGTCACGATCGGGCAGGATCTGGGACAAGCGGATGAGAGGATAACGGTCGGAAGTCCCCTCGAACTTTTGGAAGAGGAGTTCGGCACCCTCTGCATAGCAATGATAGAGAATCCTCTTGCATGCGGAAAGAACCCGATCGGAATAAAGGACGACCTTTTCATAAGGGGCGACGCGCCGATGACGAAAGAGGAGATAAGGTCTCTATCGGTCATCAAGCTCAAGCTGGAAGATGATTCCGTTGTCTTTGACGTAGGCGCGGGAACGGGTTCTGTCGCTGTAGAAATGGCCCTTGCGGCCCCTGAAGGCAAGATATATGCAATAGAGAAAGAAGCCGGTGCGGCCGACCTCATTCTTCAGAATAAAAAGAAATTCAAGGTCCCTAACCTAGAAGTCGTAAGAGGATACGCACCCGATGCTCTTGAAACCCTTCCCGCTCCGAGCCATGTGTTCATCGGAGGATCTTCCGGCAACTTGGAAGAGATCATGAAAGCGTGCCTGAAGAAAAGTCCGAGTGTAAGGTTCGTCATCAATGCGATAACATTGGAGACCGTTTCCGAGATGACAAGATGCTTCAGCGAGCTGGATGTGGAAGAGGAGGAAGTGATCTCAGTCAATATCTCAAAGTCCAAAAAAGCGGGCAGATACCATCTAATGACAGCGCATAATCCGATCTACATCGGCGTCTGCCGCGGCAGTCTACCGAAGAATTGAAAACCACTGTACCTTAAGAGTTGTTTTCAGGGGGATGAGTTCCAGACTTTTTTTGGGCATCGTACTCGTTGATCTGTTTCACGAGGGCTTCAAGTTTCTCGCATTGGGCGATGAACTTCTCTTCGACGGGCTCTTCGTTGAGGTATGAGGTGAAGATGAGATTTCCCATCTCCTTTTTGATCTCATCCATCTCTCTGCGGCAATCCTCTATTTTCCCGTCCAGTTTCCATTTGTCCACATCGTCGGAGACCGACTTTGTGATGTCGTCGAAGCCCTTCATCACTTTATCCGTGAAACCCATCTCAATACCCTCAGTCCACAAGCTTGTGGTATCTGTATGCCGGCTCTCCCTCATTGAAACAGTATCTTATTGATGTGAAGTCCTTTTTCAGGGTCTTGACATCCTCTTTGACCTTCTTCGGGTCCTCTTTGTTCTTGACCACACGCGCAACAAGCTCGGCTACGGCCTTCATCTCGCTTTCTTTCATTCCAACTCTTGTAAGTTCCTGTGTTCCGAACCTGAGGCCGGACGGCTTAACGGCGCTGGTGTCGCTGGGGAGCATATTCTTGTTGCAAATGATGTTGGCATCCTCCAGAAGTTGGGCGCACTCCCTTCCGCCTCCGAATGCGGATACGTCCAAGGCGATCGCATGGGACTTCGTGAAACCGAGATTGGGGCAGAGAACCGGAACTCCAAGTTCATGAAGGGCCTCGCCCAACGCTCTGGCGTTCTTGCAGGTCTGCGCCGCATAATCTTTTGCGAAGACCTCCATCTCCGCAAGGGTGATCGCCAACGCGGCCATCGCATGGAGGTGGTGGCTTGACGTAACGCCGGGGAACACGGCCTTCTGGATCTTCTTCTCTTCTTCCTCGGTGAGGTTCGCGCCCAGTATCATGCCGTGGTTCGGCCCCGGGAACGTTTTGTGTGTCGAAGAAGAGACGATGTTCACTCCCTCATCGAAGGGATTGTGGAATTGTCCTCCCGCGATGAGGCCGAGCACGTGCGCACAGTCCTCCCAAACAAGACAGTCTATCTCATTGAACGCATCCTCCAGCTCTTTTATCGGCGGAGGGAAAAGGAACACGGAAAGGCCGAACTGTGCGATCTTCGGTCTTTCTTTTTTCAGCAGTTTGATCGTTCCGTCCACGTCGAGGTTCATGTCCTCAACATTGAACGGATAGTTCACTGAGCGGACCGCCCGTTGTCCGAACGCGCCGAACTCGCATGTAGAGATATGAGCGCCCTGCGCAAGAGCGCAGGTAGTTATAGTATCTCCGGGGTTCGCAAAAGCGAAAAGAACGGCCATATTCGCAACCGTCCCGGAAACAGGCCTGACATCGGCGAATTCCGCGGTGAAGAGCTTTTTGGCGATCGCGGTCGCTTTTTCTTCCACCTGGTCCACGTAGATGTTCCCCTGGTAGTATCTCTTTCCGGGGAGACCTTCCGCATATCTGTCCGCGAAATCCGATATGAGGATCTCCTTCGCGAGCGGGCTCATAAGGTTCTCGGATGCGATCATGGGGATGCACTCTTCGAACCATTTGTTGTGTTCCATTACTTTCTGTCTGATGAAACGGCCGTCATCTGTCATCATTGATATCATTACCCTCAACGTTGCAGAAGTAAAAAAAGTTGTCTTACTGGCAACTGTCGATCCTCAAAAGAAAAATGATCGGGCGGCGCCCTTTTATTTAAAAGCTCATCACGGATGGATCACCAAATATATGTCATCCTTCACTTCGTTCTAAGGGATGACATACGTGCCGTGTTCATCCGGGAACACCAGTTTCCACGGTCCGTCCTCCCCTATGCGGTATGATGTTGCGCCGGAGCGCCCTTCTCCGACAGTAAAGATATATGCTTTATTCCTGCGCACCTTGTCCTTTCCGACAATAAAAGAGAGTTCCTGTATGAACACGTCATAGTATCTTCTGTACCGGAAAATGAACCGCAGAAGTATCCCCAACAGGACCAGCAGCAGGAAGAACCCGATGATCCTCTAGGGGATCACAACATGGTCATCCGAGGCAAAGAATGCCAAAGAGGTCGTGAACAGAAAGGCCGAAACGCACGCGACAATACCAATCCTACGGTAATTTTTGTTCATGATATCCTTCTTCCCTAAGTATCTACCACCTTAATGGTATAGAAAAACATCGTGCATATAACACCATATTTTATATTCTTTTTTGGGAAATTATATAGAAAAAGAGGTCAAGTCCTTCACACATCTGGCTCGTCAATGTTCACCAGATCATTGGCCTCTGAAACGGGGATGTCCGCGACCGGGTCCGTCCTTCTGAGATATGCAAGCTGGAGTGAAACGAAATCACCTAAAATTATGCATTTTAGGTTCTTCTCAAGGTTGCAGGAACCAGTTACGTGGTAGGAGATGAGTTCGAGACTTTTGTCCTCCAGTATCCCTATGGATGTGTCGGTCATGCACCTGAGGACGTTGGAAGCGTCATCATCATAGAGTATCACCTGCACGAACATCTTGTTCTTTTTGTCGCTTGTCCACCCCACTATCTCGTTGTGGTTGAACTCCGGAAGTGATCCGCAGAAGGATATGAACTTGGAGTTCTCGTTGATCTGCGTTTTCCACCTAATTGCGGACGATCTCATATTCGCCAGGCTGTATATCACCGGTATCTTATGCAGCAATGCCTGGGCGATATCCTCTACTTGGGTGTCATCCTCCGAGATCAGCGAATCCCTGTGCTCCTTGAGCTCGGGCAGTATTTTTCCCAACGCGGTCGCCGCATCGCAGATGCCCATCTCCTCCAGGACCTTTGAAAGATATCCCAGGAGATAACCGAACGCACCTCTCGACTGCAGACCCCCCGGCATATGTATGAGGGTGTTCTTGTCGTTGATGCATCTTCGCATGAGCTCTCCGCCGGCCGTGATGCAAATCATCAAACATCCACGGGAGCGCGCTTCATCATATGCGATAAGGACCTCCTTGGTGTTCCCCGAATAACTCAGAAGTATGACGGCGGTCTCCCGCCCGACCCATCCGGGCAGCTCGATCCCTCTGACGACCGTTATCGGCAGGCCTGCGAAACTGTCGGCGTAATCCGACGCCACATCTCCGGCCAGCGCCGACGCCCCCATACCGCATATACATACGGACCTTGATAACGGCAGAGGCGGAAGCACAGAGTTCAGGGCTTCTTCGATCTGCTCCGGCAGACCGTTCACCTGCTTGTACATTACGGAATCCGATACTTTCTTTTTCAAACGATGCCTCTCTGTCTCCTTAATCTTCTTTCAATATAAAAAGAAAGGTTGCTTCCGAAGAAACCGCCCGGCATAGTTCGCTACAGATACACAGAGCACCACGCATGCGGTTTGAGCGCGCAAGCTCCCGCGGAGAGCAACGAGGCAGCATCTGAGAGTAAGACAGTGCTCAGCAGTGATGGTAAAAAGTAGTAAATTCAATGTAAAAGTTGTGGTAAAAAATAGTAATAAATGCATTCTGGCCCGTTATTTAGTTGGTGTTCTCATTGGCGGCAGTCCCGCCTTTCGGCGGGGCGCCTGTCTTCAGCGAGCCGTCCACTTGTTTCTTCACAAGCGCTTCGACCTGTTTCTTCAGCGCGGCTATGTTGCCTGCCGTCGTCTCGTCGTCCTCCCCGAGGACCATGGGCGCGAAGGACGGGTCCAGTTCCGTCTTCGCCAGCTCCGCTTCCGCCGCCTTGAGCCTAAGCGCGCGCTTTGACTCCGCGAGCTCGTCGTTGAGCTTCTTGATCTCCATCTCCTTCTCGGCCTTTGCGCGTTCCTCTTCCTTCAGAGCGGCGAGCTTCGCCTTCTCTTCGTATTCCGATCTGAGCTTGGCGATCTCCTTCTCGCTTTGCGTTCTGGTCTCCGTCCTGACCTTGCCGATGAGTTCGTCAAGGTCCTTCTGCGTCAGATCGAGCTTCTTGGGTTCCGCACCGCCGAGGGGTTCCTCGGGCTTTGTTCCGGCTGCATTGTCTTCAGTCATACCTATTTCTCCGGATAGTTCCGTGCGGTTAAGATTGGGAGCCGGTGGTATCAATTAACGTTGAAAAACAGCCGTTTCTTGTGCGGGCATTTTACGTTATTATAACATTACAAAAAGTGCCGTTATGGGCAGTTCGGGATGCCAACTGCCACAAACAGCGGCATCCCGGAACCTACCCGGTAGGGGGTGTATCGCATTCATACCCGAACGAGATGTATCCGGATGAGGTATGTTATCCGTATCAGGCCGCGTTAAAGCCTGTACGTACAGCAGACCAATAAACCATTTCGAGTAGCTTCCGTAAGAAGCTCGGCCCCTTCGGGGGCTGCAAATCACTCCCTGTTCTTACACCGCACTTGCGTTATTTAAAGAATTGTCAAAGAAAACATCGGAGGTTTGAACCCGTCGGGAATACCGACGGGTTCGGTATGTCGGTGCGTAGCACCGCATGCTACCCCATCCAGTAGTTGGACATGGGAGTTGCGATATATAGCAATTGTCAAAGAAAACTTTTGAGGTGCGGAATGACGATTCATTCGGTGAACTTCGACAGCATCCCGCGCTCCTGAAGGCGGGCCACGCTTGCGAGGATCACGTCAGCGTAGTCGGTTCTTTTTCGGGAGTAATCACT
>WRJJ01000049.1 GCA_009778575.1 Methanomassiliicoccaceae archaeon | reverse complement strand
GCCTTCCGGCCTCAGTATGCTTGACATTACCCCCACAAGCATGAAAACTATCACAAACACCGCCATTGGGAGTGCATAGTTGATGCATTCCTGCATCGTGCCTTCCGTGGCACCCACGCCTATCAGCCTCAGGATGGGTTCCAACAGCGGAATGAAGATCGCCATCATTATGATGCTTGCGATCACGATAAGGACCACCGCATGAGTAGCGGTCCTGTCGGCCTCGGCCTTGTTCTCCGCGCCTATCCTCTTCGCGATGGCGGATGCGGCACCTATACCGATACCGTTGCATATCCCGATCACAATGAAGAAAATAGGGAACACTATGCCCACTGCCGCAAGGGCATCCCTTCCAAGGCCCGCCACCCACATGGCATCGATGAGATTATTAGCCGATTGCGCCAAAAGCGCGATCGTTGTGGGGATCGCCATTGCGAGAATGGCCTTCTTTGGATCCCCCAATAAGGTCTCCACATCCTTGGTCTTCTCAAATTCTTCCAATGCGTCCCCTCCTCCGCCTTCCTATCCTCATTAACTATTTGACATTTTCAGTATGACACGGCATGGCACACTCCTACTCCGGCGAACACTTTTGCCCAGATTCAAATAGGGACGACCCATCTATGACAGAGAGGAACATGGAAACGATCAGGTCATTCGTCTCGTTCGAAATACCGGAGATGCCGGCTATACGAGAGACTCAGCAAAAGCTCAGGGCGGTCAGGGGAGTCAGTGTCCCGGACAGTGTTCATTTGACCCTCAGGTTCCTGGGGGATGTTGAGGCAAAAAGGATCAAAGAGCTATCGGCACGCATGATGTCTCTGGAAAAATACCAACCGTTCACCGTTTCGATGAAAGGCTTGGGGGCATTCCCCAATGTCAGGGATCCCCGCGTGGTATGGATCGGCGCCGAACTCGGGGACCAGTTCCAAAGCATACTGTGCGATCTCGACAAGATGCTTGACGCTTCGTCCATTGACTATGACAAAAAACCGTTCAAAGCGCACGTGACACTGGGTAGAGTAAAGATGCCGTCAACTATTCTCACAGACCTTCTCAACAAAGAAAGGGACAGGGATATCGGTTCTTTCACATGCTCTGAGATCTTCTTGATGAGCAGCATGCTCACGCCGAAGGGTGCGATACATTCGGCGATCAATACGTTCGATCTCAAAGGCGATCAGACAATACAGTGAGATGCCTGTGCCTTTTGTTTCTTTCAGGGAGTGCCTTCTCCGCAAATAGAGATAAAAATTGAAGACACGCCGTGAGGCGCTTTTGCGCCTCACGGCATGTGCTGTTTGCGAATGTGGTTTATTGGCAGAAGCCGCAGACTATCTCGGGAGCACCATAGAACGGCACGAACGTCGTACCGAAATCCACAGACGTTATTCCTCCGCCTATAACAGATGCTGTGCTTATTTCGAAAGCATTGCCGCCCACGGAGAGAGCAACGGTGTACTCTCCTGCCAAGAGGTCTTCCACCAAGCCCGGAGCGCCTGCGTATACTTCTTCTCCGTCCGCGTTCGTGACGGTCATGACTATGTCCTCTGCGCCCGAATACGGTCTGTCAAAGGGCCCCTCTGCATAATCGAATGCGCATCCGATCACTATTTGCGGTTGGACATACCAAGAAGCACCCTTTTCCAAGTGGAAGAACATATAGATCACATCGCCCGCGGGCAGGTCGTACACAGTTGCGTTATTGTGCTTAACTTCCGAAACGGGGTTGGAGCTCATGGTCCTCGTCACACTGGACAGCAGGACGCCGAAGTTCCCCTTTATGAGGTTGCATGTGACTATGACCTGATCGTCAACGATCTTCACATTGTAGGTGTGGTTGACGGGAGAGTTCCAGCGGTAATTGATGGTGTTGCCGCCGGATGTATTGGATTGCGCGATCCCTATGTTTGCGCCTCCATTACCGAGAGCCCTCAGCGCAGCCACGTCTATCTCGAAGTAGGTCATTCCGTTGTCCAGGAAATATCCGGTGAAACCCGCGGGAAGCTCGGCGGCGTTCACGCCGTATCCTACCCAGCTTACCAGCGTTTCATTGGAACTGCCTGTCAAGTACACGGGTTTGTGGTACTCTACAAGGTATTTTTCCTGTATATCCGCGGTCACGTCGATGCCGCCGTAGGCAAGGTCGTTGTAGAACACATTCGAACCGGCGCATACCGCAGCGCCCATACCGACAGATTTGACTGCCAGATAAGCGCCCTGATCTCCAAACAGATAGACGGCGCTCTGCTCAGCGGTCATCTCTTCGAAGAGATAGAACACTGTGCCTGCGTCGTAGCCTTCGAAGACGAACGATCCAATGCCATCGATATCGGTGACAATGGATGTTACGAAGGAGCTCTCCACATGGATGCCGTTGTCTATTTCGGTGTAAACGTTGAACTTAAAGCCTTCGCCCGCGGCGTATCCGTTCGCCGTTTCGATCATCTTTGTGAAAGCGATCATTGAAACGACCTTGACATCCGGTTCATTCACTATCCTGACCTTTGCCGTCTTCTCGAACTCTACATTCACTTTAGCGGAATCGGTGACAGCGCTGCCGCCGTTCACGTAATACGTGGCTATCCAGCCGCCGGCGGTCTCCCTGACTGTGTACTCGCCGGCCTTGATGTCCTTAAGCGTGAGTGAGCCGTTCATAGGCACCTCGAACAGCTCTCCGTTGGGATAGCTGGGGCCTTTCACTTCAACGGTGAACGTAGTTCCCGCAGGCGCACCGTAGGTGTTCTCGTAGCCGCTTAGGCCGTCCATGTGCAGATAGACGTTGACCTTGGTCAGGTCCTTCACCCATGGCGCGTTGAAAGTGTACGAAGCTCCGCTGAAGCCGAACTGCTGCTGGCCGGGCGACGTTGTCCAAATGAATGTGTCGTCAAAGCCTTTGTCGTTCTTGTTCTTGAAGGCCTGCATGTTGTTTGAGATGGAGAACTTCGCTCCCTGTGCGGCCATCTGGTCGTTGAAGGTTATCGTGAAGCTTGAGCCTCCGTTGTAGGTAATGGTGTACTCGCCGACCTTGTTCAGCTTGTCGCCTTGGACAAGATCGAAAGTGTAGCTGACCTGGGACGTGAAGTCCATGGCCCCGTTGTACTGGAACCAGTTGTTCCCGTTGTCGCCTATCTTCTTGGCAAGGTTGTGCGGGTATTTCGAGTGGTCGTACTTGCCCTTGGCGTCCGGCACCGCCTCATCGGCGTATCCGCCGGTTATGGACCCGCCGTAGCTGGCCTTCTTTCCGAGGTCCTTGTATATCATAAGGTTCCCCAGCAGAGGCTCGTCTGACGGATCGCGGTAGATCGGGACGATCTGGGGCTGGCACCATATGTGGTCCCCGTCCCCTTCGTAGAGTGTGTTCGCCAGGTAGACGATGTCTATCACATTTCCGCTTCCGGCGTAACCGGCGGCGACGGCGTCCATGACATCGCTCAAATAATCATTAAGGATCTCGTGACCCGATTTGGCTATTATGCCGCCGACATCGACGTCAAGCAGCATCCAGACAGCCATCTGAGCGAGAACCTTGGTAACATTCTCCACAGCAGTCACGTTCCCGTTGCTTGGGTTGGACCAGCTGTCCAGGCTCCCCCATGTATCATTGATATAATTAAAGGCGGAAACGATATCTGCTACTTCTTTATCGCTCAGCAGATCCGTGCGGTTCTCATATTGGAACTGATCTTCTCCCAGCAGTCTTGAACCGTAGTTCGCGCAGAAGGATGGATACAAGTTGTCCCCCGTTCCCACCTTAAAGTTATAGATGGCATTGTCTATCCATGAGCCCTCGATATTTTTAAGGTCTCCCCAGTATACGGTGCCGTCCTCGTGCCAAGTGTTAACTGTCACCCAGCCATCGTCGAGGATCCACACACTTTTACTATTGTAAATTGCGTCATAGTCGAAGTGGTTGTACCCCGCTTCGGCTGCTCCCCCGTCACCATCTCCGGCAGTCAGTGCCGTTACCGTTACGGGCAGCAAAGACGAGACCATGGCGATCGCAAGGATGACTGCAATAGCGCTATAGATTTTTTTATTCATAACTAACACCTCAAACGGAAGCGAAATCTGCTCAGACTCTCACCAAAAGCTCAAACGATTTGATGAAGAACCAAAAAGATGAATGGCCCCCCGTAGCTCTCAACTGCTCTAATCACGCCCCCCCGCTTCCATTCATGGATGTAACGACCTATGGGGTATAAATCCGTTAGTATGACACCATTTTTCTGCTTATAAAATTGTATAGATTCTACATATCTGGATATATGAATTTGATGCATATACACTGTGACCTAAAAAAAATATAGGGCCCTTTGTAAATAAGTAAAATAAAAACAACTCAATATTGATTTTTAGTACATTTTTCTCAATTCTATTGAAAAAAGACGGCTCGGAAAGAGACCATAACAATGGAAAAGATATACAGTATATACAACTCACGATCGAAGTGAATACGGTCATTTAAAAACACACCCCGATCCGATCGTATCATCTGGATGTGCGTTTTGACAGTGTGAGTAGTACCCGCCGTACTGAAATAAAATATACAGAAGTATGTAGAACAGCATTCTAATAAATACTTTCAAGTACAATTCATAATGTATGGAACCAATGTTCCAAACTCCCAACAGAAGGGGGACTTCAGAAAACTGAGGGGAAATAATGGCAGAAAAATCAGATAAAAAGAAAAACCCGATCGTGTCGCTTATCGGCGGGATCGTGATGACGATCCTGTTGGTCGTTGTTGTGCCCGTGGTGATAAGTTGGTTGATAGAGCCCTATATTTTAGAATTCATCGGCGATAGTTCTCTGGATCTTGCGTTCGTTCAACTAACGTCAGGTACGATAGGCGCCATTGTGATGTTCATCGTATTGGTATTGTTCATGCTGCTCTTGGGCGGAGGAGCGATCCTGAGGAGGTTCGGCGTCATAGGTATCCTGGGATTGATACTCGCTTACGTGTTCCTGCTTGATCAGTTGTGGGGATGGGTCGTACCTGTGATAATAGTCACGGTGCTAGGCCTAGTATCATTCCTACGTGATAAAAAGAAAAATAAGTAAGGAAGCATGACCTCCAATTAAACCTCTTATTCACTTTTAATTCTCATAAATGCCGCAGACGCATTGCCTTTCGTGTTTGATCGGTACGTTATGAACAACACATGCCGCTAGGCGCAAAAGCGCCTCGTGGTGTGTCTTCGTTTTTTTCTGAGCTGAGGATACCTGCCTGTTGCAAAATTCATCGATGATAGATTATTCAAAAGAGAAACCATTGTAACAACACCTTAAGAACAAAATATACAAAATTTTATATTTTGTTTGTACATTAGTTTCATTATATTATGTACATTAATGCCACAGAATTCAGGAACGAGTTCAGTAAATATCTTGAACTGGCACAAACGGAGGACATCATCATCGTGAGGCATGGCGAGTTCGTTGCCAGAGTGTCAGGGTCTGAGAGGGAGAAACACAGGATGCTCCGGGAGATAACGGGCTCCGTGGATTTTGAAGGAAACGTGGAGGATGTTTTCAAAAGGAGAATGGATGAACCTTGAATGTACTCTTTGATACCAATGTCCTTCTCGATATCGTCCTGAAAAGAGAACCGTTCTGCTCCGCCTCGCTCCGCGCCGCAGAATATGCTTTGGAAGGCAAGATAACGGGATTTGTATCTGTACAGTCATTAAAGGACATTTTCTATTTTGTGAGTATGGTGCAGGGAGAGGAGAATGCGTTCGATATTGTAGAAAAGTTGTCAATTCTGTTCAGACCCATAGGCGTTACGAGTGAGGATTCGATGACGGCCATCATGTCGGATTTCAGAGACTACGAAGATGGCTTGATAAATGCGTCCGCAGTAAGGAATGATATCAGGGCCATCCTTACTCGGGACCGCGCCGGATTCCTTGAATCAGATCTTCTCATAATGAGCCCAAGCGGTCTTGAGGAATATCTTAAAGCGGACGTGACCTCCGGCAGCATTGTCCTCGACTGAGAGCGGGAAAGAGGCGCAGGCCGCAATTTAGATTATAATTGGGAGTGGAGCCACCTCGGAGATTCGAACTCCGGACCTGCTGATTACAAGTCAGCCGCACTACCGGGCTATGCAAAGGTGGCTTGGAACTGCTGTATGCTGGCATTCTTTTTATTACTTTTCCCATTTAAAGATGTGTGGCTATCCGAAAAAAACGACCGACACCTTTAATAGGTGTTAGATAATCGCGCCCTGTATTAGATAAGAGATATCGATCACGGTGATTGAAAATGGCAGAAAATGACGCTAAACAAACGATCCGCCTCGACTACAGGGCATATCTGGCGGACAACGGCAGACTTTATGATACAACGGATGAGGCCGTCGCCAAAGAGGCAGACATCTACAACGAGAAGTACGCCTACGGGCCCATGGCATACATAGTGGGATCTGGTAAGCTCTATCCCGCTCTTGAAGAGGCAATATCGAAAGCAGAGGTCGGCGTTGAGACCGAAGTGCTCATCCCCTCCGAGGATGCCGCTGGCGCAAGGGACCCCAAACGCATCGAGATCTATCCCATAAGGGAGTTCTATAAACAAGAGATCAACCCGTACCCCGGGCTTCAGGTAACTCTCGGGAACCGCACGGGACACATAATGTCCGTCGGTGCGGGGCGCGTCAAAGTGGATTTCAACAGCCCCTTGGCAGGATTCGACCTGCTGTATAAGTTCACGGTGACCGAAGTGATCGCGGACCCGACAGAGAAGGCAAAGGCCATCGTCGAGGTCAACTTCGGCGACAGCGAAGGGTTCGTTTTCGATTTCCCCGGTGACAAAGTAGTAGTCACTCTCCCTGAGATAGCTAAGTTCCACCAGGAATGGCCGACGGCCAGATACAAAGTGGTCTACGACCTCAGAGATGCCTTCGGCGTAAGCACGGTGGAGTTCGTCGAGGTCTGGTCCCTCAAAAAGAAGGACGAAGAGGAAGAAGAACCTCAAACCGAATAAGGAAACATCTTACTTCCAAACCCATTATCTTTGGACGGGTGGCCTAGTCTGGATATGGCAGCAGCCTCCTAAGCTGCAGGTCGGGGGTTCGAATCCCCTCCCGTTCGCTCCTCTCTCCAGCTGGCATGAGATTTCAAACCTTTGTTAGGTAAAGTGGGAGATAGAGAATTCTTCAAAGATCTGATGTCAAAATCTATCTTTTACAATGACATTAGATATCAAACCTGACCTCGACAGGAGAGTAATGGATTTTTGATTGGTTTTAGGAAGCTGGCCGAAACAAAGAAGTGCCCTCCTTCAAATGTGAGGTTGTGACACCTACAATATTAACTGAACAGAGGACGGATGCCCCATTGCCAAACGAGAATGTATCCATTCCGTTCGGGCTTGTGAAGACTGTCGAACATTATCTCGGCGCAGCGGGTGTTTTGGAGTATTTGGACACATTCAAGGAACGAGGGATCCCGCTGAGCAGGATCGCCGTCGCCGTTTGCTTCAATATTCTGTCAGTGAATTGTCGAGGTCAGGATCAAATATCAATCTACTGTATGATTTGAGGAACTTTTGCTGTATGATTTGAGGAACTTTTGCTGTATGATTTGAGGATATTTTAGTTTATGATTTGTGGAAATTTTACTTTACGTTTAAAGGATGTTCCGCATACACGGATCCAATCGGCTGGGTCTGAAAAATGTGTTCAATCCTCATCGCACGTTTATCCTTCTTTCCGGTTCTTTTCTCGCTCTTTGAGTGTTGAATGGGAATCGCATTCCCGAAAATACTGAATTTGCTTTCAGTCTTTTATCATCGACTCTGCGGACTGTATGCACTTGGTCAGGACCGAATACGCACTGATCATATCTTTCTCGCCGACGATGAATATCGTGTCCGTATGGCAGCTGACCGTCTCCTCGATGTTGATGCCTGCGTCTGACAGGTTCGTGATGAGGTATGCGATGACGCCGCTTGTATCCACTATCTTCTCCGGGGACTTTACGGCGATCTCCACCAGATTCTCCCTGATCTTGATGATGTTGAACCTTCCTACAGTGTCCACGATCCTCTCCTTCAGCATGCTGTCTGCGATGATGGTCACCGCCGATGCCGACTGAACGCACTGCATGATGGAATTCTCATTCCAGAGGTCCTTGAAAAGGTTGTCCATCTTATGAAGGACCGTCCAATCGTTCTTTGCCGTCACGATGCATGTCTTGGTCCTCATCTCCAGCCTGCTGTCCTTCAGTATCCTAAGGATGCTGAGCTCATGGTCGCTGGTGGTGTTCAGCCTTCCAGCGTAGCGGCGGCAGGCTATCATCACCGCTTCCTCGTTGTCCACGTCCAGGTCCTTCATTATCATCCTT
>WRJJ01000048.1 GCA_009778575.1 Methanomassiliicoccaceae archaeon | reverse complement strand
CATCCGTCATATCAGGCCTGGTCATATGCCAGTGTGATCAGGAACTTCAATGAGGAAGTTCAGAACAAACCCATATTGCTCTATCCGTGCGCATACCTCCATAACTACGTTCTTCGAGAGAATGATCCTCTCACGGATTCTGCCTATAAAGATCATATCGAAAAAGCCCCGGTGTTCTTGCGCCAGGATCGTGCAAAACTCCAGGAGTTCATAAAGAAACATATCAAATATGGAGACAACAAAGAGACCCTTTATCTGATCGATAACGGAAAGCTCAGACCATCGAAGTCGCTTCAGGATTCGCTCGCGCGGATGCTGAACGGAAACGAAGAATTTATCATGCTGGATCAGCAGAAAGTGGTCTTTGAAGATGTGTTAAAAATATCCAGAAAGACCAAAGCAGGCGATAACAAATTTGTTACGATCGTGGAGGGCGGGCCGGGCACAGGTAAGTCTGTCCTTGCCGTCAATCTCCTCGTAAAGTTGACCGAAGAGGGTATGGTGGCCAAATATGTCACTAAGAATCAAGCACCCCGATATGTATACAGCAGCAAGCTGAAAGGGACCAAACGGAAAACCGAAATAGACAATCTCTTCGGGGGATCCGGTAATTTCTTTGACGTAAAAACGAACACATTTGATGTGATCGTCGCAGATGAAGCGCACAGACTGAATGAGAAAAGCGGACTGTATTCGAACATGGGCGAGAATCAGATCAAAGAACTGATTAACGCCGCACGGCACACAGTGTTCCTGATAGACGAAAAACAACGTGTGACCGTAAAGGATATCGGCACGGTGGCGGAAATAAAAAAGCACTCAAAGGCACTCGGAATAAAACCTATTGAGCTGAAGTTGGACTCACAGTTCAGGTGCAACGGGTCCAATGGATACATGGATTGGGTCGATAACGTCCTGCAGATAGAAGGAACAGAACACATTGACTCC
This sequence comes from Methanomassiliicoccaceae archaeon, assembly GCA_009778575.1. GTDB lineage: Archaea > Thermoplasmatota > Thermoplasmata > Methanomassiliicoccales > Methanomethylophilaceae > Methanoplasma. Next base: position 7,829 of record WRJJ01000048.1, on the reverse strand, counting down.
GAAGAAGAATTCGAATACGAAATAAAGTTATTCGACGACCCGGAAGAACTCAGAAAGGCTGTTGAAGAGAAGAACACTGCCAACAACAAATCACGATTGGTGGCCGGATACTGTTGGAATTGGATAAGCAATGGGAAGAACCGCTCAGATGTGCATGACATAGTTATCGGCGATTTCGGCATGAGTTGGAACCTGGGCTCCACTGCAACGTGGGCGATCGATGAGAGCTCTGTCGCAGAGATAAGCTGCATCCACACATGTCAGGGTTTGGAATTCGACTATGTAGGGGTGATCATCGGCGATGACCTTAGGTTTGAGAAAGGAATGGTCATAACCGATCCGGCAAAAAGGGCTAAGACCGATAAATCGCTTTCAGGATTAAAGACAAAATACAAAGATGAGGATGAGGCGAGAGAGGTCGCCGACTACATCATCAGGAACACATATCGCACTCTCCTGACAAGGGGCATGAAGGGCTGCTACATTTACTGTACAGACACAAACCTCAGGGAACACATCAGGAGTTTACTCCCTAGGTCAACAAAAAGGTGAACAATATGGGCGACGAAAGAACAGACGGCAAACCGAGCTTTGAGGACTTCATGAAGGAACTTCGCGAAAAACTGCTTCTTCACGCGGAGGAACTGAAGAAGACCGATGAGTACGCTGGAAGAGAAGAAGAGCTTGACGAGACTGTCAAAGAAGCTTTAGAGAAGCTTGAAGAGTTCTTTAAGCTGAGTTTCTCTTTCCTTGAAGGTGCAACGGAGTCGCTCGGCGAACTTATGACCGAGATCGTTGAGGGATTTTCGGAATCGATGTCTAACATGAAAGACTCGGATGATGATTCCGAGTGAACCTTTTTCAAATCTCTGCGGGTTTTGAGGTGAAGAAAGGATTTCATGGCCCTTTGCCAACAACAGTTTGCCCGAATATCAATTTGTAGAGTTTTTTATTATTTCTTCTTCTGTTATTTCCGAGTATGTTATGAGCATGTCTCTGTTTATTTCTGCTATAGCAAGTATGAAGCGAGGGTAGTCGCACATGTATCCGATGTTGTAGATCTCTTGGATTATTTCTTCTTTAGTGTGTGATATATCTACCATATTCATTGAAATGTTTCGTTCTTTTAATAACCATGAAGCTACAATTGTAGGTCAGCTTCATTGAATAAACTTCTTTGCGTAACTGCAGGTGGGAACCACTCTCAGGTCCTTGGCCCTGGCGTACTCTTTGGCGCTGTCCAAAAGTATCATGCCGAGACCTTGGCCTCTCAGGGAGCCGCTTACAACGGTGTGTTGAATATCCAGGCATCCGTCGTATATCTCGTACGTGAGATATCCTCCCGCCTGTCCGTCCACGATGAGATTGAATCTTCTGCCTTCCTCGTCGTGCTCTATGTCCGCGGCCATGCAAAGACATCGCGTTTCAGATATAATTCTGTGTTTGAATATTGTTGGACCTCCCCCTCATGCAACAATTTAATATTTCATTCAGGCTAACCGTCTTTGTTGAGTTGAAGGGCTGAACGGTGATATCATGTACGGAAAGAGCATAAGAATGGAAAGGATCGTTGACCGCAGGACCGGGAACAGCGTCATCGTTCCCATGGACCACGGCGTTTCCATCGGTCCGGTGGAAGGCCTTATCGACCTGAAGAGAACTGTCGACGACATCGCCAACGGCGGTGCCACCGCCGTTCTGATGCATAAGGGCATGATACCATACGGCCACCGTACGTCCGGCAGAGATATGGGATTGATACTGCATCTGTCCGCTTCCACGGACATAGGCGTCACATCGAGAGAAAAGACCCTTGTGGCGACCGTTGCCGAAGCTCTGAAGCTTGGCGCCGACGCCGTTTCCGTTCACATCAACGTCGGCGCCGAGACCGAATCGGCCATGCTGTACGATCTCGGCATGATCGCCGAGGAATGCGCCGAATGGGGAATGCCCCTGATCGCGATGGCGTACCCCCGCGGTCCCTCGATCAAGAATTCATACGATCCGGAGCTTGTTGCTCATGCTGCGAGAGTGGCCACCGAGATAGGCGCCGATATCGTGAAATGCAGCTATACGGGAGATATCGATTCCTTCAGGAATGTTGTGAAAGGGGCTTTGGCGCCTGTTGTCATCGCAGGCGGGCCCAAGATGAGCTCCGACCTGGACATATTGAACATGGTCCACGATTCCATGCAGGCCGGAGGAAAAGGAGTTTCCATCGGAAGGAACATCTTCCAGCACAGGAACGTTGAGAGAATGACCCGCGCCATCTCTTCCATCGTATTATGCGGGGCGACTGTCGAAGAAGCTTATCAGATCATCGGGGAATGACATGTTTGTGTTAGAAATGGATCATACGATCTCGGAGGCATGATGAGGCTCTGTGCGTCCTTAAGTTCCGTTCGGGATGCGGAAAGGATCGAAAAAGCGGATATGGTCGAGATACGGACGGATATCCTCGGCAGCATTCCGGATGTCAAAGGAAAAAAGACCATTATCACATTCAGAGATATTCCGGATCTGTCGGTCCTGCCTGATGGTTTTGACGGTATGATAGATGTCGGGGAGTATGATGTTCCCGATGTGGAACAGGAGATCATCGCGTCTCATCACGACTACGTTTCCACCCCGTCGGCGGAAGAGATAGTTGGCCGTTTGAACAAGATGAAAGGAGATGTTTCGAAGGGTGCCTTCGCTGTCGGTTCGTTCTCTCATCTGAAGAATATCTTTGATGCTTCATGTTCTATCAAAAAAAGACACGTCCTTCTGGGAATGGGAGAGTTGGGAGCGGTCACCAGGATCAGGTCTGACTCTCTTGGGAACGAGTTCACTTTCGCATACGTTGGTGAGGCCACCGCTCCGGGGCAGCTGAGTTTGGAGGAGATGTCTTACTTGGGAGATCATCCCATGGTGCTCGGTATCCTTGGACATCCTTTGGAGAAGAGCCTCTCTCCTAAAATGCATAATACGGTGATGAAGAGGATCGGTCTCAAAGGGATCTATCTCAAATTCGATGTTGAAGACCTTGTTCGTGTTGAGGACGTTGTCAGGGATTACGATATCAGGGGATTGAATGTCACCGTTCCGTACAAAACATCTATACTAGGGCATCTTGACCAAGTTGACAGGGATGTTGAGGCGGTAGGCGCTGCCAATACAATACTTAACGATAACGGGAAGCTGAAAGGATACAACACCGATGTGATCGGAATTGAGAAGGCAATGGAACTAGCGGGATTCGATCCTAAAGGGAAGAGGGCGCTCATCATGGGTTCCGGCGGGGCGGCGAGGGCATGCGCTTATGTGTTGAGCGAAAGAGGCTGCCGCGTTACCGTGACGGGAAGGAATGAACAAACGTCCCGTTCGCTCTGCAAGGATATGGGGTGCGAATACCAGCCGAAGGACTCCGTTGCGCTTATGTTGTATGATATTGTGGTCAACTGCACCCCGGTGGGGATGTACGGTTCCGGAGATTATCCGGTTAATATGTGCCAGCTTACCAGGCACCACACTATTTTCGACATGGTGTACGGCGCAGATACGCAAATGATATCGCAGGCAAAGAAGGTCGGTGCCGGTATTGTGAGGGGAGAGGATATGCTCGCGGCGCAGGGCGCCGCGTCGCTGGAGATGTGGACCGGCAAAAAGGATCTTTTCAAACTCATGAGAGGTGCGTTGGATTGATAGGGAAAGGAACGTCTTACGGAGCTATTACTGTCATGAACGCTATGCCGTGCGGCATCGGTTCCACCATCGGCATCACGCTGAAGACCGTTGCCACCTTCCGTCCGTCCGACGGCATCAAGGAGGTTGGGATAACCAACGATCCCTCCGAGAACAAGGAGATGGCGAAAATATGCGTCTCGGAAGCATACAAAAGAATGGGGATCGAAGAGCCCGACGGATGGCTGCTGAACATCTCTTCGGAGATACCCATCTCCCGCGGGCTGAAGAGTTCAAGTTCCGCTTGCAACGCGATAATATCCTCCATCATGCAGGCGGAGAGATATGATATCGATGCCGTTGAGAAGATAAGGCTCGGAGTGGAATGCGCCAGAAAGGCGAAGGTCACCGTTACCGGAGCGTTCGACGACGCCTGCGGATGTGAGTTGGGGGGTCTTGTCATCACCGATAACAGAATCGATTCCATACTCTTTCGTGAGGATATCAGAGAGTACGATGTGCTGATACACGCACCTAAGAAAAAGATCAGGAAAACGGGGCTTCCCCTGGAAGGGTTGAGAAGCATCTCTTCCCAAATGGAGAAGCTTGCGGATATCGCAAGGACGGACCCTTTCAAAGCAATGACAGAGAACGGAAGGCTCATAGCAGATGTTTCCGGCATCGATAACGGTCTTGCTGATTACGCTATGGAGAACGGCGCTCTCGGAGCCGGAGTATCCGGCTCCGGGCCCGCCGTAGCGATAGTGCTGGAACAGGGAGATGCCGAGGATTTTATCTCTCGGACGGGATTGGTCGGCCTGATCTGTTCCCGGACAAGGAGGCCTATAGAATGAGGATGTCGTTCGGCGGCGGGAACCTTAAGGGAACGGTAAGCTCCCCTCCGTCAAAGAGCCATACCCATCGAGCTATTTTCTTGGCATCGATGGCGGACGGGAAGAGCAGGATCTCCAACTGCCTCATCTCCGACGATACGTTATCGAGCCTGAAAGCGGCTGAGTCCATGGGGGCATCGGCAGAGAGGAAAGGAAGCGAGATACGTATCGAAGGAGGGAAGCTTCACGCCCCCTCCGGAACGGTGGATGCGGGCAATTCCGGCACCACCCTCCGCATCTTCTCGGGCATTGCGTCCATATTCGATCAGCCTGTTACGATAGACGGCGACGGCTCCCTGAGAAAAAGGCCCATGGGGCCGCTTCTGGATGCTCTGTGCAGGATGGGGGTCGAATGCTCCTCTGACGGAGGAAGGCCTCCGGTGGAAATAAAGGGGCCGAACAGAGGAGGGAATGTGAGCATAGACGGAGGCGTGAGTTCCCAATTCATCACTTCTCTTATGATCACCGCTCCAATGCTCGCCGATGATACCAAAATAACCATCGAAGGCAGGACCGTGTCCGAGCCTTACTTGGATGTTACTTCACACATCATGGGATTGTTCGGCGCCGATGTGCGCAAAGAAAAGAATGTCTTCCTTGTGAAAGGGAGGACGGGATACCGCCCGTACGACTACGTCGTACCGGCGGACTTCTCCTCCGCCGCTTTCCCGCTGGTTGCGGGAGCGCTTGGGGGAGAGGTGACGGTGAAAGGGTTGCAGATGGACGATCCTCAGGGGGACAGAGTGATAGTTGATATCCTGAAAGAAGCGGGCGCATCCGTTTCCGTGAGCGGAGATTCGGTGACGGTAAAGAAAAGGGATCTTCGTGCAATGGATCTCGACATAGGAAAATGCCCCGACCTGTTCCCCATACTTGCGGTGCTCCTGAGCACCGCCGAGGGAACAAGCAGACTATACGGCGCGCCGCAGCTCAAATTCAAAGAAAGCGACCGCATCAGGACCACCGTCGATATGCTGAAAGCCGTAGGCGCAGATGCCGAGGGTACCGATGACGGATGCGTCATAAAAGGGAAGAAGAGGCTGACGGGCGGTACCGTCAGCAACGAAGGGGACCACCGTATAATGATGGCGGCGGCCGTCGCATCCTTATTATGCGATGACCCCGTTATTATGGATAATGCTGAGTGCTGTTCGGTCTCTTACCCGGAATTCCCCGGACACATGGCATCACTGGGAATGAGGGTTGAAGAACTATGATCTACAGGCTGGGAGATTCGGTCAGATTCACGTTGTACGGCGAAAGCCATTCCGAGTATATCGGCGGCCTCCTGGACGGCATTCAAAAAGGCGTCGAGATCGACCTCGACCGCATCAATGAGGAATTGGAGCAGAGGAAGCCTTCCGAGGGGATAGGCACCACGAGGACCGAACCCGACGAAGTGGAATTCGTTTCCGGTGTCTGGGGCGGGGTAACGACCGGCGAAAGGATACATTACAGGATCAGGAACACGAACGTGGACAGTTCGAAGTATGAGATTTTCAACAAGACCCCACGCCCGGGGCACGCGGACCTTCCCGCTTTGGTAAAGGACCCGAACCACCGCATCAAAGGCGGCAACCAGTACTCAGGAAGGCTTACCGTCTCGATCGTTGTGGCGGGAAGCATCGCAAGGCAGCTGATCTCGCAGAAAGGGATAGAGGTCGCGGCCTTCACCAGATCCATCGGCAAGATCAGGGACCTTAAAGAACGGACCTTCGAAGATGCCGTGGGATCGAAACAATATCCGACGAAAGCGGCCGAGAAGGATTTTGACACACTAATGACAACGGAGATCCTGAACGCTTCCGAGGAAGAGGACAGCGTGGGCGGTACCGTCGAATGCATCACGACCGGCCTTCCCATAGGATTCGGCGGCACTTGGTTCGATTCCCTTGACTCAGAGATAGCGAGAGCGGTCTTCAGCATACCCGCCTGCAAAGGGATCGAGTTCGGAAAAGGATTCAAGCTTGCCGGAATGAGGGGTTCCGAGAGCAACGACCCGTTCTATTACGACGACGGGGTGAAAGTGCGCTCGAACAACATGGGCGGCATACTCGGCGGAATGAGCGACGGTGCGCCGATGGTCTTCCGCGCAGTGTTCAAACCCACCCCTTCCATCGGGAAGGAGCAGGACACCGTCGATCTTGAGACGATGCAGGACACGAAGCTGAAGATAGAAGGAAGGCACGATCCGTGCATAGTGCCGAGGGCCGTCATTGTGGTGGAGAGCGTGACCTGTTTGGTAATAGCGGATAAGATAAGGAGAGAGGAACAGGGGCTTTTGGAGCTTCTTCAATCCTGATAAGCGCCGTTAGCTCCGTTGGTGACCAGTTTCCTGTATCTCTTCTGAACGCCCGTGACCGGGCGTTCGATCATCTTTACTTTAGAGAGACGATCTTTCATCTCCTCGTCGGATATCTTTACGTTGAGTTTCCTTCCGGGGATATCTATCTCAATGATATCTCCGTCCCTCACGGCAGAGATCGGGCCTTTCTCATACGCTTCCGGGGAAACGTGGCCTATCGCCCCGCCCCTCGTCGCGCCGGAGAATCTTCCGTCGGTTATCAGCGCCACCGAATCTCCCAGCCCCATTCCCATGATCAAGCTGGTGGGCGACAGCATCTCCGGCATACCGGGCGCGCCTTTCGGCCCTTCGTATCTTATCACGATGACCTCCCCGGCCACTATCTTACCTGAAGTTATCGCCGCGGTCGCTTCCTTCTCCGAATCGAATACTCTGGCTTTCCCGGTGAAGTTCATCATCTTTTCGCTTACCGCCGCCTGTTTGACAACGGAACCTTGCGGAGCAAGGTTCCCTTTCAGTATGGCTATCCCTCCCTGCTTGTGGAAGGGATCGTTCAGAGGCCTCAGCACCTTGTCGTCCAGCACCTTTGCGTCTTCCGCTATCTCCATCACGCTCTTCCCGTTGACTGTAGGGGCATCCTCAATGGAACCCTTTATCCTGTTCAACACCGCGGGCATCCCGCCGGCGTTGTCCAGATCCCTTATGGAAAATACGCCGGCCGGCCTGAGGCTTGTTATGTGGGGTATCTGTCTGGATATCTCGTCGAAAAGGTCCAGCGTAACATTCTGCCCGAAATCCTTGGATATGGCGGGTATGTGAAGCGCCGTGTTGGTGGAACCGCCTATCGCCATGTCCACCCTAACGGCATTCCGGAATGAGCTCATCGTCACGATGTCCCTGGGCTTGATATCTTTCTTAACGAGTTCGACTATCTTCTTTCCCGTTTCCTTCGCTATCCTCAGCTTCTT
>WRJJ01000047.1 GCA_009778575.1 Methanomassiliicoccaceae archaeon | reverse complement strand
TAGCCGTCCAGGTCGACCCTGGACTTCGTCATGTTGATCACCTCCACCCACTCATTGTCGCGGTCCTCTCCCGGAGGGTTAAGCTCGAACTCGTTGATCAGTATCCCGCCTTTGAAAGGGATGTTGTATTTCAGGTCGATCCCAGCATCGAGAGATATCTTGAATCCCGGTATAGGGGAAGGAATGTTCGAAAGCACCATCGCTATCGGAGGTATGTCGGAAAGGGCGAACTCCGCATGCTGGTACTGCACAAGGTCGGGGAAGATGAGATCGAAACTCACTCCCTTCACGTATCCGTACACGAAAAGCATCTGTCCGGAGGACTTCATCAGAGGATCGATATCTGCCGAAACGCTCCAATCGCTGCCCTTGATGGTGGCGCTGCCCGTAAGCAGAAGTTCTTTGCTTGAACCGGAACCTCTTTGTTTGACAGTGAGCGAGCCCGATATCGTTACATTGTCCATTTCTTTGCTTATGGTCACTATGATCAGGGTCTTCGTGTTGCTTGCCAAAGTGGATAGTTTCGTTGTGAAGGTTACCGTGAACCCCATGTAAGAGAAGCCGACGGTCTGTTTCGACATATCGATGCCCACGATCCATTCCACCCCTTCGATCGCTTTCTCCACGGCAAAATTGAATACCTTCTCAAGTTGCTCTTCGACGAATCTCTTCATCACCTCGAGGGGTTCCATCATCGCCCTGAAAAGTTTCTCCACGATGGACGCCACGCATTTCAGCATCTCCATCATCGGGCCGCACAGTATGGTGAACACATCGGTCATCATCATCAATATTTCCCGCAGAGGTTCCAGAAGCGGGAACATAAGCTTGATCAGTGCATTCCACGCATCTCCCAGAGCGGTGTTGCTGGGAGTGTACTTCTTGACCCCCGCAAGCTCCCAACCGCTCGCGACAACGATCTTAATGTTCAGGCGTATCTTCGCAGATCCTTTGTATACGGAGTCGGAGACATCCATCGCCGTTTCCAAAATGCCGGAGCTCCTCAGAGTATATTCGAGGTCATCCTCCAAACTGACGGAGAATGCCGTGGCGTGGGATGCGCCGTTCACCTCATTGAATCCGATGTAGTGGATGCAGTCGGAGAGGTTGTCGCCGGGCCCCCTGACCTGTATCTTCGGGGCGGACGAGGAAGAGATCGAAAGCTTTTCGGTTGAGACCTTCCCTCCTGACCCAGCCAGTATGAAGCTGTCAGTTCCCGGCAGGTCGACCGGCCCGCTGTATCCGTTTATGTTGGAGTTCTTTACCGCTTCGGCGCAGAGCGCTCTGATCTTTGCCGGAACGTTGGTGGCGAAATCCACAAACAGGGCGCCGCCGCCGAACATTGCGATGCAGATGTCCTTGAATGTTCCGGATCTTCCCGCGGGAACCTCGGTAAGCGCGCTCAGGCCGCTCAGGCAGCCCTCCACGGCCTCATCATAGAAGGAGATCGTTCTCCTCACATCATCGCCGCCAAGAAGCACGGCGGCGGCTTTGTCCAGGTCATTCTCGTCATAGACGATGCCGCAGTTTTCGAAGTGCAGGGCGAGGGATGCCGTTATGGAGGATCGGATGTTCTCCTTGAATATGCCTGCACAGTAGATGTGCTCTCTATCCTCGGAGACGACCTTGAATATCGCAGCATAGAATGGGTCCGAGATCCTCTGCTCGTTGATGGCGCTGGTCATGAACCTTTCCACCTCCGATCTTCCCCGATCCAGGGCCGCATCCACACCATCAAAGAGAGATTCCATGAAGGATACGTCATCGCTCGGATCGATCGGCAGTCTTATTGTTCCCAACGCCTTCGATGTGCCGATGCCTACGGCCGCAGAGTTGATGATGTTCCTTATCAGCTCCCTGATGTCGTTCGTATCCTCTCTGTAATTGCTTTTGAACTTCGATATCCCGCCCCATGCCATCAGGTCCACGGAAGGATAATCGACGGAAACCGTAAGGGAAGGTACCGTCACGCTGCTGTTTCCCACGATAAGGTCGATCGAATCGGTTCTGATCGAAGCGGTCTTCCCGCTGAAAAGATGCCGGTAAAGATTCATGTCAAGCCCGTTGTCAGACATTACTCTCTCAATGTAGGGGGCCGCCGTGAACTCGTTCTTCCCGGTAAAGAACCCGACCAGAGAATCAAGGAAGTTGCCGAATGCGTCCGTAAAAAAATCAAATATGTCAATTATCGTGTTTCCGTAAAAGTAGTCGAACCACCTCAGCACCAGATCGTCGATGATCGAAATGAGGGCCTGGGAATATACGGCTGAGAGGTCAATCTCTATAAAACCGTCCTCAGACACGAACATGTCCGCAAGGTCTATTTTCTCAAGATCGGCATCAATGCCGTCCGACGGACAGCGGAAGACCAGCATCTCAAGCACCCTCTTTGAGCTTTCATATGCCGCCCGCACATCGTCGGAGGTTATGATGGACATCGTTCCCATACTTCCGTATTCCGCAAGGGCGCCGTATCCGTTCAGTACTCTGTATTGAGCGAGGGATGTAAGCTGGTGCGACATCATCTGCGAAAGCGCCGAACCCTCATCGGAGACCATGCTTTCAAAGAGGGAGCCCACTTCCGCCACGAGCGGCAGGGCGCATGTGCCGTCCGTAGAGATCTCGGTGACCCTTTGCACTGTTCCAGACCCGGAAACGAAGGTTGCGGTGTAGTGGCCGGCGGCCTTGAGATAGGACGGCATGAACCCATCCGTGAAAGCATCGGAGGAGACCATTTTGAGGTTCTCCGCCTCCAGAACGAAATCGAAATCCTTTATTGAAACGGAAACCCCTTTGTCCGCGCAAGGGAAGTTCTTTCTCATCCATTCTCCGGATTGTTTTTTGAACATCTCCGCCCGGTTCTCCAAAGATCCTCCCTCGGGGTCAGTGCTGATCCCGAAGATCAGTTCCCCCAGACCCCTCTCCACAGATGTCTTTGTGCCGACGATCGCCGAGTCCAGCGATCCGAGTTCCGTAATGATGTTGTCGGCTGTTTCCTCTATGTCCTTTGCCTGCGAGATCATCACCCCGTAAGCGGACCCCAATATCAGCAGCACGGCGGCTATTGCGACGAACGGCATGCCGCCGTCCTTCGACCTCTTTATTTTTTTGAGCGATCGCATATTATCTTTTCCTAAAGCGACCACTCCCTCTCCGCCTGATATAAAGTGGGAACTACAGTTAGCTACGTTGCCCACTACAGAACACGCGTGCATAAGAAGAGTTATAAATAGAAAGTAAGTCTTGGCTCATGGTACAATGACTTCGACAATGCAGAATTATGCGGTAAAGAAGGGGCTCCCCAAAGACACAAGGTCTGTCTGTCCGGAATGCGGGAAGATCCTTGACGCGACCTTATACGATAAGGACGGCAAGGTCTTCATGGATAAGACCTGTCCGGAGCATGGGACATTCTGTGATGTTTATTGGTCCGATACGGAGCTTTTCCTCAAAGCGGAAGAGTTCGCCCACGACGGCATCGGACTTCGAAATCCTTTGGACAAGAACCTCGGGGATGGAGAGAACGTCCATGTATTCATAGACGGTCAGAGGGTGGACATGCTCACATGTTCAGCCCTTGCGAACATAGACCTCACGAACAGATGCAACATGAACTGCCCCATTTGTTTCGCGAACGCGAACCAGCAGGGGTATGTATACGAACCGGATTTTGAAACAATAGTGAAGATGCTGGACGCCCTCAGGGCGGAAGAGCCGATAAAATGCACGGCGGTGCAGTTCTCAGGAGGAGAACCCACTGTCCACCCCGACTTCGTTAAGATAGTGAAGGCGGCGAAGGACAGGCAATTCGCACAAGTGCAGGCGGCGACCAACGGGATCGAGTTCGCAAAGAAATACGAACTTTTGAAAGATTCCTCTATGGCAGGGCTCAATTCCATCTATCTTTCCTTTGACGGATTGAGCGATGACATCTACCTTCAGGCAAGGGACAGGAAGATGTTCCAGGTGAAATTGGATGTCATAGCGAACTGCAGGAAAGTAAGGGAGGAGACAGGCACATGCCCGTCCATCGTCCTGGTGCCCACGGTGGTCAGAGGAATGAACGACCACCAGATAGGCGACATGGTCCAGTTCGCATTCGACAACTCCGATGTTGTCCGCGGCATAAACTTCCAGCCCGTGGCGTTCACGGGAAGGATGACCAAGGAAGAGCTGAACAAAGGAAGGTTCACCCTCCCCGATCTGGTAAAGGCCTTCGGAGAGCAGACAGGCTTCACAACGGCAGACGATTGGTATCCGGTGCCTGTGGTGGCGCCGATATCGGACTTCGCGTCGATAATACTGAACCAGAACAAGGTCACTTTCACAACACATCCCCACGGCGGCGTTGCCACATACGTATTCATGGACGAGAGCGGTAAGGTAACCCCCTTCCCCAGATTCATCGACGTGAGGAAGTTCACGGAAGGCCTTCAGGAAATATCAAGCAAGGCGGACAAAGCGACCTTCAAAAAGATACACGCGCTCAAACTGCTGAAACTCTTGGACAGATCCCTCATAGAAGAGAACCTTCCCGGAGGAATGACCAAGAAACAGTTCACCAAGATGATGTCCAGCGTTATGAGCAAAAGATCGAAGAAAGCCCTGGCATCCTTCTCGTGGAAGGCCATGTTCTTCGGAGGAATGCATTTCCAGGACATGCACAACTACGATGTTGAGAGGGTAAGGCGCTGCGGCGTCCACTATGTGACGCCGGACTGCCAGGTCATCCCCTTCTGCGCATACAACGGAGGGCCGGAGTACCGCAAAGACGTAGAGAAGAGATTCTCCGTCCCCTTGGCCGAGTGGAAGGAAAAGAATAAGAAAGAGGCCGCGGAACTTGAAGCGGCAATGGTGGTCCCGGAGGACCAGAGGCCGGATGCGGCGTAAGGAGGGAGCCAAATGATAGTAAATACAGACAAATGTCTGCACTGCGGAGGGTGCGTGGGATCATGCCCCGAGAATGCGATATTCCTCAACGATTTCGTTCTGGAATTCGGCGGCAATTGCACAAAATGCGGAAGATGCGTGAAGATCTGCCCGGTCCACGCCCTGTCGATGGAGGGGAAAGCATGAGGACGCTCAACTGCGACATAGTGGTGGTGGGAGGCGGCCCCGGCGGAAGCATGGCGGCCAAGTTCTGCGCCCAAGGCGGTCTTAACACCATTCTCATTGAGAAGAAAGCGGAGATAGGCGCTCCTCTCAGGTGCGCGGAAGGCGTATCCAAAAAGTGGCTGGAAGAGGTAGGGATCGAACCGGACCCCGCATGGATATGCGCCGACATGGTCGGCGCGGTCATAAGGTCTCCCAGCGGATACGAGTTCAAACTGGACGAGAGCCATGCGGGCGCCGAGGTCGGTTATGTGCTGGAGAGGCACCTTTTCGATAAGGCGCTCGCGAGAGACGCTGTCAAGGCAGGCGCAAAGATAATGATGCGCACCTCCTGCACGGCGATCATAAAAGAGGGCGGCAAGATCGTCGGGATAAAGGCCAAGAGCATGGGAGAGGAGATTGAGATCCGCGCCAAAGCGGTAGTGGCGGCGGACGGTTTCGAGTCCCAGGTGGGAAGATGGGCCGGCATAGACACCAAACTGGGAATGAATGATATCGATTCATGCCTCCAGTACAGAATGGTGAACGCCGACATTGACCCCGAGTACTGCGAGTTCAACATCGGCGTGAAAATAGCGCCGGGAGGTTACCTCTGGATATTCCCCAAGGGCAACGGAGTGGCCAATGTCGGGATCGGAGTGATGGCGAAACTCTGCAAAGATGCCGACCCGAAGAAATATCTGGATAAGTTCATCGCCGAAGATCCTAGGTTCAAGAACAGCCAGCCGGTGGAGGTCGTTGCGGGGATGGTATCAACCTGCCCCGGGCTAGACTGCGCCGTGGAGGATAACATCATCTTGGTAGGGGATGCCGCAAGGATAATCGACCCGATAACCGGCGGAGGGATATGCCACGCATGCAGAACGGGAATGTATGCGGGCATAGTGCTCACCGAGTGCGCCAAAAAAGGCGACTTCTCCAAACAGGCTCTCATGCCGTACGAGAAGATGTGGCGCGACAGGATGGAGGACAAGCTCTACAGGAACTGGATGGCAAAGGAGAGACTGGCCGAGCTTGACGATGAGACCATCGATGAGCTTGTGAAGCTCATCTCCGGCTCAGACATCAAAGAGGTCAATGTCTACAACCTTCTGAAGGTCGTCAAAGAAAGGTTCCCCAAGGTCGTCGAAGGATTCGAGGACCTGATCTGAAAACGCGGCATCGCCGCTTTCTTTCCTTAAAGTGAGTATGGACGGCCCTTAACTGGAGAGGGGGAACAGAACGATAAAGAAATCAGGAGCAACCTTACCTCCATTGTCTGGTGTCTTGAAGGAGCAAACACGCTAACTGAGGATGCAGACAGTATGCGTCTCATTCAGGACATCATCTCAGCAGATGCCTGAAGAGTTCATGGTGCAACTGCCAAACTTTATGTTGAATTGTCGAAAGAACCAGATAAATCGTTGAGTTTGGGTTCTACTAGTTAATAAAGTGTCAACGTTCTAATTGCATATTGGTTCTGAACCTTTTCGCAGCAAAAACATAGATCACTCCGATTACAAACGCAATGAAAATAATGCCTACGGCAAGCACTGCTATCAATCCACCGATGGGCGCAAAAGGAAGCACGTATGAAAGAGCGGCAGTTAAAATTCCCAAGACGAGTGAAGCCTTCTCCACATTATATTTTGACGTATCCACCTCTGAATAAAACAAGACGGCTGGAAAAGAGAAGAGAAAAAAGACCTTAATCCGTCCGAAAAGTGCGACCAGCCCCATCATTAATATAAGTAATGAGAAAAAGACAATAATCCAGAAATCCACTCCTGGGAATCCGTCCTCTCCGTGTACCTCAGAAATGAGATAAAATGATACCACCACCGCTGTCGTCCACAACAGGCACAGAACCAATGCAACTATCCATCGTCTTTTATTAATCATGTACAATATATAGATATCTTTCTTTCTTAATATATTTACGCCTGTGCGTTATTGTATCCAACAAATCAGCGACACTTCTTTTGTATGCTGGCCCGAGGGCGGTCTGGGGATTTCAATCCTCCGCCGATCGTGCTGTGAGGAAATCATCGTTTTAAAGTAATTTTGTAGTGAAAGTTGTTTTTGGATTTTAGACATTGTTCGTCCTTTATTTTTTTAATGTATATTAAACCAGCAAAACTGGTTTAATTATAATTAAAATTTTAAAGATGTGAATGGATGTTCTTTCACAAAGGTGTGCCGGCAAGGGTAACCCGTCCTTTCCAAACTCTAACAACGAAAAAAGGACGGGGCCACCCCGGTGCACAGGGATGGGCACAGGGATGACGGACATTGTATGCAGAGAATGGTATTTGAAAGACTTGAGGGGGGAAAGGACGAACTGGCGGCTGTGATGATGATCACGGAATCCGTGCTGGAGCACATAGGATTCCTCGAGCATCCCTCTCCCAAAAGCAAGAGGGTGTTGAGTGACCGAAGCAAGACAGGGCTGCTGGTGATCAAGGAATTCCTGGATGTCTCCTACAGAATGCTGTGCAGGTTGCTCAACTCGATGTCGGGGGTGCTGGCGGCAGGAAGGATCGCCAAGACACCGGAACATTCCACACTGAGGAAGTTCGCCGGGAGACTTAACTCTCAGTACTGAAAGAGGCTATCGCTGAGACAGCGAGGCTGCTGTGCGGCCCAGGCGTCGTACTGGCGGTGGACGCCACGGGGTTCTCCGAGTCGAATGCTTCCACTCACCTGAGTTTGACATGATGAAGCATGAAACATCATGCTGGTCGTGAGGTGCGGAGACGGTTATCGGACGCAAAGATGAAAGAAGTGTTCTGAGATGTTGTTTTATGCACAAACAAACACGTTTCAGAACATCTGAGATAACTGTCAACAACAATTTATCTGTTCCCATCGGGAACCTCCTTTGGACCGAAGCGTTCTTCGAACACTTCGGTCTTTACGATCAGATCAGAGGGCTGAAGAGCAAAGGAACGGATCTTGGAAAGCTTGCCGAACTTATGGTCTCTTATAAGACGGGGAACAACTTCAGCATACTGAGATGCCACGAATATGCCATATCGCAGCCGATCAGATCACATATGGGGTTGCCGGAATTCGATGTCCGGGGATTATATCGTGCGGTCGAGACATTAGGAGAGAACAAGGAGTCCGTGATAACACATTTCAGGGAGAGGTTCCTTTCCATGTACGGCCCGGAACTTACCGACACGGTGTTCGACTGGACCTCGCTGGTGTATTTTGGAAGCGAACCCGATCTGGCGATGAGGGGATATTCGAGGGATGGGCACCGGGAGGAATGCCAGGTTATGGTGGGCATCTCTCAACTGGCTAAACCCGTGGGAGTTCCTATCGGTATGACGGTCATGCCGGGGAACACCAATGACGGTAAGCGCATGCGATTCATATATGAGCAGGTGAGCTCAGATCTGACAAAGGATTCGATGATGATCTCCGATGCAGGTGCCAACCGCAAGGACATCCTGGATATGATAATCGAGGACGGTAAGCATTTCATAACCAGAAAGAGGCTGAACAAGAGCGACGACAAGATCTTTGCGAAATTCTCCGAGGATGAATGGGAGTGCATGGATGCGAAAAGGGGAGAATACTGCCTCAAGAAGATATTTCCCAGCCGCGTAAACTACTACTTCTTCTCGGAGGAATGGTACAGACTGGACATGAAGAGCGCGGAGAAGAGGATCCTGAAGGAACTGAAAGAAGCGAAGGATCTCCAGAAGGATCTGGAACGGGGAAAGAAACT
>WRJJ01000046.1 GCA_009778575.1 Methanomassiliicoccaceae archaeon | reverse complement strand
AAGGCTGAACGCCGTGCTGGTAAAGAGTTTGAAATTGAATCTTTCATCATCCGTATCAGGTTCCAGCACGACCGACTCGATATCGATTATATCCGGTATCTGGAACAGCCACTCCGGGATGCGGTTCTTCCTCTTATCGGGGGGATATTCCAGGGACCTCAGCACCCTGTAGAAATAGCTCCTAAAGAACCCGACGATCACGGAAACGACACCGTACGCAACGAACAGCACCACCAGCGTCAGAGTATACACGCTTATCAAAATGGATACCAGGTCGGTATTCTTTCCGAAGATATCGAAATATTTCACTATGAACTCATTGAACCCTATGTCGGATCCCACTATGTACAACAGGACAGAGACCAGGGCCGGGAGTATGAGCGCCGCCGGCAGAACATACTTCTTTCCGATGACCCCTTTGTCAGAGAGGATCACACAAGCTATCCCGAGTGCGGTGAATCCCAGCACGAATCCCAAGCATATCCCGAAGAGTATCCCGGTGAAAGAGTAATTTCCCAGATATATCGTCAGAAAGACCGTGAGCACTGCGCATGCGATGACGAAGGGCGGAAAGATCTTTATGATGAGTTTGTCCAGCTTGTCATGCTTTGTTTCCTCATCGAGGTTGATGACTGATCTCAGATAGGTCGCCGGTTTAGGCACCTTCCTCATTATCCCCTCAGACATCTTGCCCATGACAATCTGTATGTCATCCCTGTAATATAATATTCGATAGTTATATTATCGACAAGACAATGTACACACATGGAAGAAAAGAGGGGCCTGAAGAACAGAGGATACTCTCACTCCGATGTTGATGAAAGGCGCAAAGCCGTCGAAGAATTCACCGGGACCAATCTTGAGAGCATTTCCAAATATTGCTTTGATTCGGAAGAGGCCTCCAAGAACATCGAGAACATGATAGGCGCTACCCAGATACCGCTTGGTTTTGCCGGGCCCGTCCTCATCAGAGGCGATCACGCAAAGGGAGAGTTCATCATCCCCCTGGCAACTACGGAAGGGGCGCTTTTGGCATCGATATCCAGAGGAATGAGCGTCATCAATGCCGGAGGCGGCGCCAGAGTAAAGGTCTTTCAAGATGGAATGACAAGAGCTCCGGTATTCAGGACCGACGGCATAGACCACTGCATGCAGGTGATCGAATGGATAGAGAGCAACACAGGCCTCCTGTCCTCGGTCGTCGATACCACTACGAACCACGGAAAACTTTCATCGGTGGAATACTTCCCCGCGGGAAGGAATCTTTTCATCCGTTTCACCTACGCGACCGGGGATGCAATGGGCATGAACATGGCGACGATCGCCACCGAGGCCATTTGCAAAGAGATAGAAGAGCATACGGGCGCCGTGATGGTGTCCGTTTCAGGGAACATGTGCAGCGACAAAAAGGCCGCTGCCATAAATATGATCAAAGGCCGCGGAAAGTCCGTCCTTGCCGAGGTACTGATCCCGAAAGAAGCCGTGGAAAGCAAGCTCCACGCAACAACGGAGTCCATCGTGGAAACTAACGTAAGAAAGAACCTTGTCGGGAGCTCTCTTTCTGTCACAATGGGGGCCAATGCCCATGCGGCGAACATGATCGCCGCTTTGTACATTGCCACCGGGCAGGATCCGGCGCAGGTGGTAAGCGGGAGCATGACCACAACCGTATGCGAGAATATCAACGGGGACCTGTACATCTCCGTAAGGATGCCCACTGTGGAAGTAGGAACGGTAGGCGGAGGCACGAGGCTTCCCACTCAGAGAGAAGCGCTGGATATGATAGGCTGTCTTGGTAATGATAAAGCAAAGAAGCTTGCAGAGATAGTTGCGGTCACTGTTCTTGCGGGAGAGCTCTCAACGATATCCGCACAGGCGGCGGGTCATCTCGGGAAAGCGCATAAGGAACTCGGACGCTGATAAAATGCCGGTCATCAATTTCAAGTACAGCGATCTCTGCTCTCTCCTTGGAAAAGAGGTCCCTCAGGAATTGCTGGTGGAAAGGATACCCCTCATCGGCGCCGATATGCACCAGACAGAAGGTTTCACAGAGGATCTGTCCGTAGAATTCTTTCCGGACCGCCCCGACCTTTTCTCCGTGGAAGGGCTTGCAAGAGCTCTCCGCGCATTTCTCGGCATCGAACCGGGGCTGAGGAGGTATTCCGTAGGGGGATCGGACATTACCGCGGAGATAGATGATGCCGTGCTTAGCGTGAGGCCTTGTTTTGCCTGTGCGGTCATCAGGGACATTTGCGTCACCGACGACCTAATAAGATCGATGATGGAGCTGCAGGAGAAGCTCCACATGACCATCGGCAGAAAAAGGAACAAGATCGCCATCGGGGTTCATGATCTGGACAAGGTAGAGCCGCCGTTCGTATACACAGCGGTAAAGCCGGACGATGTATCATTCGTTCCTTTGAACTGTACGGAAAAGATGGATCTCACGGAGATCTTGGCATCTCATGATAAGGGCAGAGAATATGCGCACCTCCTGAAAGGAAAAGAAAGATATCCTATCATCTTTGACAGGAACGGAGAGGTGCTTTCGTTCCCTCCCATCATAAACGGTGCTTTGACCACCGTCACTACGTCCACGAAGAACATCTTCCTCGACGTTACCGGTAATGACTGGAAAGCGGTGAAAGGCGCGCTGGACATCGTCGCGACCGCATTGGCGGAGCGCGGCGGGAAGATATTCAGCGTAAAAATGATCAATGGCAATTCAGACATTTCTCCGGAACTTGACGGCACGACGTCATCGATCTCGGTCGAAGAATGCAACAGGTTCTTAGGTGTGAACCTTTCCGCGGAAAGCATGGCGGAGGCCATCGAAAAGATGGGCATGTCCGCTTCTGTCCGCGGCGGCGAGATAACGGTAGAGATACCTTCAACAAGGCTTGATATCATGCACAAAGTGGATATCTTTGAGGATGTCGCCATCGGATACGGATTTGAACTGTTCGGCGGAACGTACGGGTCGATGCAGACATCCGGCGAACCCGGAACAACAACGGCGTTCTCCGAAAAAATGAGGGACGTGATGATCGGCCTAGGCTTCATGGAGGTCACCACGCTGACGCTCAGCAATGAAAAGGACGAATTCGAAAGGTCCGGCCTTCCGATACGGACGCTTACCGCAATAACCAACCCGATAACAGAGGACCACACCTGCCTGAGGTCGTATCTGATGCCCAGTCTTATGAGGATACTCAGGCACAATAAGCACAGAGACCTCCCGCAGAAGATATTCGAGGTCGGCTTCGTATCAGACGAGCACCGCACCACCCCTCATCTATGCGGTATGGTGGCTTCGTCAAAGACGTCCTTTACCGAAATAAAATCCATTACCGAATCCGTCGTAAGAGAGATGGGGATCGAATACAAGATATCCGCCTGCGGATACGGGACATTCATTGACGGAAGGGGTGCTTTCGTTTCGTTCAAAGGAGAGAACATAGGGTTCTTCGGCGAAATATCCCCAAAAACGGTGACCGACTACGAGATGACGCATCCCGTGATGATGTTTGAGATAGACCTCTCCCGCATCATCGGCGAGAAAGCGGGGAGCCTTTTCTGATACCATGGATGCAGGAGACAGATTCCCGAAGTTCGTCCTTAAGGATGAGAACGGCGAAGAATTCGACAGCGGCTCTTTGGACGGCATAAGGTACGTGATATACTTCTATTCGAAGGACGGGACCCCTGGGTGTACAAAGGAGGCGATAGATTTCTCTTCATTGTACCCCAAGTTCATGATGAGGAATATCCCAGTGATCGGGGTCAGTAAGGATTCTACTGCTGCCCATCAGAGGTTCAGAGAGAACAATTCCCTAAAAGTGAAGCTGCTCAGCGATCCCGACCGCGACCTGATGGAGAGGGCAGGCGTGTGGGGCACTAAGATCATGTACGGCAAAGAGGTCCAAGGGACCATAAGGTCTACATTCATCGTGGGTAAGGGCGGCATCATAGAGGCTGCATGGAAGGGAGTGAAGGTTACCGGTCATGCGGAGAAAGTGCTTGAGCGGGCCGTTTCGCTTACGAAATGAAGTTATATTCAGGCTTGCCGCAGGTTTTCCATACGTGGTATCATTGCCGCGATCACGGATTGTTCCGTAAGTGTTTTTCTGTCAAGCAGACCTTTGCTCAGCAGCCCCACCGCCCCCTGCTTCTTTCCTATCTCCGATATCCCGTATATCTTCTGCATGGCTTCGCCGACCGTCATGCCGTCGGATACGAGCGCTGTGACCTCATCCGGATATCTGAAGCCGGGGCCTATCCCTATCGTGATCGTTCCTTCTTTGTCCAACACCGCACAGTATTGAAAATCGTAGAAGCCGTCGTCGGTGGGGAATATGCCGGCCTCTATCCCGACGGAAAGGTCGTTATCGCCGAGGGCGGACACTGCGCGATTTATCGCTCCGGTGCGGGTCTCAAGTTCCATCGGCTGGGCCGGGACCCCGCTTTCCGCTTCCGCCGAAACGATGATCACTTTGCCGAACACCTTCTCCATGACCGTCCTCACGGCCTCGACCTTTACGATGTTCTTTGATCCCACTCCGATCCTCACGGCATCTCTGCTGCCGTCCCTTGAATAATCGCCCCTCATTATCCCGGTGGAGCTTATCTTCTCATCATTGTAAGCTTTGATCAGAGGAACGATAACCACCTCGAGCGGCCTTACTCCTCTGAATCCTCGTTCGCGGTTCACCTCTTCCGCATTGCGGAGGGTCTCCTCCGATACAACGATGATATCGGCGGCATCTACCTTCTCCCTGGGCCCGTAAATGTCGCTTATCTCAGCGATCGTCCAAGGTTTATCCATATCTCCTAAGAAAGCTTCCAGTTCCCTTTTTCTCAGATAGAACGGCATTAGGTCCTCTCTCGTGCCGGATGCCATCTCGTCCGTGGTTATTCCGACGATGACCTCGTCACCGACCTCGAATGCTTTCTCTATAAGCCGCTTATGGCCTTCGTGAAGGATATTGAATGTGCCTGCCACTATCGAGATCATTCTGCGTTACTCCCTCTCTCAAAATTCAGGACTGCGCCATGAAATATATGACGGAAACAACGGCCGTCGCGCCGACGATGGCCAGCCAGATAAAGAGAAGCTTCCTTATTTTCTTCTTTGCTCCCGCGCCCGCGGAGGTTTTGCATTCTTCACCGCAGAACTCTCCGTCGCCGGTGAATGCCTTGCCGCAGTTGCGGCAGTGTCTGTGCTGCGGTATCCTTTCCGGTTGATCTGCCATGCCCCGTTATCTCCTGTTCAGCATAAAAAGGTTCAGTGATGGTCTCTGTCGATCTTGTTGTGCACCACGATCATGCAATGGTCGGCGTGGAGGCTGTAAGGTCCGATGGATAGTTTGTATGGATCATGCTCAAGCAAAACGAGTTCCTCTTCTTCGGTAAGGTCCTTGTTGTCGCTTATGACAAAGACCGGGTCCTCCGGCATTTCTGTGCCGTCAATATCGGCCCCGTCCTCTTTCAGGTAGACCACCCTGCCTTTCTCCGCAAGCATCGCGACCACCTTGGCAAAATGATCGCGGGAGACATATATCCCCGGCGACGATCTAACCTCTTCCGCATCCATTTTCTTCATAAGGGCATTCCTTATGAGGGATGATGTGCTCCTTTCATCAGGGTTCAGATATCTGAGTTCCGTCCCGGAGAATCTTATCGTTTTAGGAGGATCGTCCCCACCTTGAAGCACAAGGAACAGTTCTGTATCCCTCCTTATATCGTGGCTGAGAAAGAACGCCGAGTTGACGCATCTGACCAAAATATCCAATCTACCGGCTCCGCCGGAGATGTCGTCCAGTTTGAAATCTCCCGTTGTCGCAGCTTTATGGCCAACGATAACAAAATACCTCATCGGATCACTGCATGTCCTGTAGGCTGTCCATGTCCATATTGCCCATTTGCTTCATGAGCTGCTTGCGCATCTTGCGGTCCTTTCCCATTGCACCTATCATCTTCTTGCTTTGATGATATTGTTTGAGCAGTCCTCTGACCTCGTGGGTGGAGACGCCTGCGCCGGCAGCGATCCTTTCTATGCGCTTTCCTTTGATGATGTTGGGCTCATCCTTCTCTTCTTTTGTCATGGAGTCCATTATGACCCTGTACATGAACAGCCTTTTCTGAGACTCATCATAATTGATCTTGTCCTCCATGTTGCTGAATCCGGGTATCATGGACATCACCTTCTGAAGAGGCCCCATCTTGCTTACGGCCGCCATCTGCTGGTACATGTCCGACAGGGTGAATCTCCCGGACATCATGCTCCTGGCCAGCTGCTCCATGGCCTCATCGTCGTCCATCTCTTCTCTGGCTATCCGGACAAGAGAGGCGAGGTCGCCCATCCCCAAAAGCCTGGATATGAATCTGTCCGCATTGAACGGCTCAAGGTCGCGTATATGCTCCCCCGTTCCGATGAATATTATTCTGGCGTCGGTCTTTGCAACTGCGGACAACGCCCCGCCGCCTTTTGCGGTACCGTCCATTTTTGTTAAGATCACTCCCGTGACACCCACCGCTTTGTGGAACGCGTCTGCCTGCGGACCCGCCTGCTGCCCCACCTGCGAATCCAGGACCAGCACTCTTTCGTTGGGCTTTGACACTTCCGCTATGTCCTTCAGTTCTTGTATAAGGTCCTCTTCCAGCGCGTGGCGCCCGGATGTGTCGACTATCACTATCTTTTTGTCGGAGAACTTCGCCATGCCGTTCTTCACGATCTCCGCTGCATTCTTGTTGCCGGGCTCCCCGTATACTTCAACGTTTACCTTCTGCCCCAGCTGCTGGAGCTGATCAAGCGCGCCCGGCCTGTAGACGTCCGCGCCGATGAGTCCGACGCTGAACCCCTTCTTCGAGAGATAAAGGGCCAGCTTTCCGGTGGTTGTGGTCTTCCCTTGGCCGTACAGGCCCACCATCATGATGGTCTGCGGCTTCATGGCCAATCCTTCGCCGTTGTCGAGAAGCGATACCATCTCCTTGTAGATGATATTGATTATGTGATCCTTTGAGCTCTTGCCCGCGGGGGGCTTTTCGTTCAGGGCGCGCTCTTGTATCCTGTTGGTTATCTCCAGCACCAGCTGGACATTGACGTCGGCCTGAAGCAGTGCGCGCTGAAGCTCCTTCGATATCTCTCTTACAAGATCTTCGTCTACGACGGAAGAACTCCCTATGTGCGCTATTACGTCCCTAAGCGATTTCCCCAAACCTTCCAGAACCATGAGATCATACCTGCTATTGCTTCGATAATATTTTAGAATATTGTAAAGTGCGGGAATAGGCCAGCCAGTCAGAAGGGATGGGATGCACTCTACAGAGCCGGCCTTTTTTCCCCGTAGACACTTATTGGTTAAGAATGTATATAAACATTTTCTATATACTTCTCGTTATTTGACGACTTTTTCTACAAAATGCGGCATTTTCCCTTCTCGGATAAGATGAAAAAGTAATTGGTTTGGAAGACCCCGCATAGGCGGGTGTTTCAAAGGTAGCCTGATTTCTGGAGCGCCATGAGATTGTCTGTGCTGAGCTTCTCTCCCGCCTTGAAGCGCTCGAAGATCTCTTTCGCCTCTCTTTTGGACTCGTTGTCCACTTTCTTCTTCTTGGCGGCGGTCTTCTTGACCTTCATTCCGGCGACATCCTTGTCCATCTCGTGGACGGACTTGATCTGCTCGATGTGCTTCTTGTGCTCTTCGTCGGCGGCCTGCTTGCACTCGATGAACTTTGCCTGCGCGGCGTCCGCATCCTTTCTGAGCGTGTCGGCCTCTTCGTAAAGTTTCATCATCTTGTCGTGCAGCGACTGCGCCGCTTCGGCGTATTCGGCCACTTGTCTGTGGGCGGTCTCTGCCTGCACCTTTGCGTCCCTGAGCTGCTGGATGATCTCTTTGATCTCCCCGTTCTGCTCGAAGGACTTCTCCCTTTCGTGTATCTGTTTAGCGATTACGGATATCTGTTTGACGATCTCGTTCTCTTTATCTTTGCCGAGAGATTTCGTCTGTTGGGTGTATTCCAGGTCCTGAAGCTGCTTCTTGAGCTGTTTGACAGGCACTTCATTCTTATTCTCCTCGCTGGGTTTCTCGGGCCTCATCTGGGCGATCTGCTCTTTCAGGGCGGTGACCTTCTGGTTGCGCTCGTCCCTGATGACCTTGGTCTCCCTGACCTTCTGGTTGAAGGCGTCGCGCTCCTCTCTGCACTTACCGGCCTCGTCCACGAGCTCGCGGACCCTGGTGTTCAGAGAGTCTCTTTTTGCCTTCCACTCTTTGGTCTGGTTGTTCAATTCGTCCCTGAGGCGCCTGTGCCTCTCAGCGTCGTTGTTAAGAATGCTGCGTTTTTGTTCTAGATCGGCGAGTTCCTCGGCGGATACCTGTTTCCCCTCTTCGTCAGCGGGGGCATCCGTCTCGGACGGCGCCTCTGCTTCAAGAGGCGTATCCTCTTCGGTTGGTACCTCGTTTACTGTTTCCTCTTCGGCCGCCTCTACTGGGGCCTCCGGTTCCGAAGGTATCTCTGCTTCAAGAGGTGCTTCCTCTTCAGCCACCTCAACGGGGGGCTCTTCGATCATCGTTTCCTGTTCTCCAAGAGCGTCAGTGCTCTCCTGCACTGACTCTTTTGCTTCCTGAGAATCGACCTGCTGTGTTTCCTCCACAAATTCATCCATAAATCATCACTCGTTCGTTCGACTTAGCCATAAGCAAAAGTATGGCCCACTTTCGAGCCGTTATATAAGGGTTTTATTTATAAGGGTTTCTACAAAAACCTGCTCTGAAAGGTCATAAAAACGCTTACTTTCCGTCGGCGGACAGCCAACACATCTGGCCGATACTCCGCTGTGGCAATGCCGCTGCCGAATGTCCGGAAGAGCGTGTTCTGGACCATGACGCATTTGTGAGCGGCATAGATTATTA
>WRJJ01000045.1 GCA_009778575.1 Methanomassiliicoccaceae archaeon | reverse complement strand
GGCAATATCACGATCACGGGCGGCACGATCACAGCGAGCGGCGGCGGCACAATGGGCTCAGGCGGCGCAGGCATAGGCGGCGGAAACAATGGCACCGGCGGTATAATCACGATCACAGGCGGCACAGTCACGGCAAACGCCGGCGGTCTAGCCGCAGGCATTGGCGGTGGCGGTCCCGGCGGCATGCCCGGAGGCGGCACCGGCGGTATAATCACGATCACAGGCGGCAGGGTCACGGCTAACGGCGGTACTTCCGCCGCCGGTATCGGCGGCGGTGGTCTTGCCGGAGGCGGCACGATCCTCATTTACGGTGAACAAACATATGTGTCGGCCGTAGGCGGAGCACAAAGCCTCGGAAATGGCACCGGCGGCACGGGAGGGAACGTATTCGCTCTCGTGATGTATGAGAATCTAAGAGGCACGGGCGATTCTATCCTGGGTACGGCAAGGTTCACTGCAGCACCATGGTCCTATGACACCGTCAAAGCGATTTTGCCGGCGCCTTTCGGGGTGACGATAGAGCTGTTCGAAGGCCTCACTGCAGAGACATGGATGTCATTGCAAACAACGCTCACAAGCCCGACACTCATCGATTTTGTGTTGGATGACTACGATAACAGTCCGGTGGCAAAAGCTGTGGCCAGCTTCGCTTCAGCAACAGACAATCTGGTCGCCTTTTCGACAAGCTATAACACAATCACCGTCACCCTTGAGGGGGACGGGTATGTGGAGGTCGGCCAAGGCGGCAAAACGTATGGAACGGTGACCGTAAGCGGGAGCGAGGTGTATGTTCCGACAAGAGTAACGGATGTTGTATTGACGGCAGTCCCGGGTGCGGGATCGGTGTTCGTAAAATGGAAAGAAGATCTGTCCGGAATAAATCCGGTGTACAATCTTTCGATAGGGTCCGATATATTCGTTACCGCAGAATTCGGCATAATATCTCCCACTCCAACGACACGTAACTACTACATCACAGCGACAGCGGACGCGGGGGCGACAGTGTCTCCAGCGGGGCAGCGGACCGTTCAAAAAGGCGACAGCGCGGCCTTCGCTTTCTCGGCAAAGGAAGGATATTCCATCTCGGCGGTGATAGTGGACGGAGTGCAGCTGTCCCGGACAGAGATCGGAAAAGGATATTACACGTTCACTAACGTGCAGGCGAACCACACAATAGAGGTGAAAAGCATAGCGGGGCCGAGGACGGATATGTTCCTCAGCATATCCATAGTGGAAGGGAACGGGCGCGCTGAGTACAGCGTGAACAATTCCGCATTCGTTGTCTATACAGCGACGGTCGGACTCCCCGATCATGCGGACCTTGTAGTCATCGCTTATGCAGCCGATGGTTATCAATTCGTGAGATGGGAGACCCCCGCGGTATACACAACACCGGAGATATCCTTCAACGACGTAATGGCCGGTATCCATCTGGATGTGTACTTTACCTCCGACGATTCGCCGGCGTTTGAGATCAGCTGGATAACTTTGGTGATCATAGCGATAATATTGCTGCTTTTGGCAGGCATTCTGCTTTGGCTGATATTCTTCCACAGAAGATACTATGAGATCAAAATAGAGGGTTCGTCAAGGATCATCGGCGAGGAAAGGGTGCACAGGAAGAGTGCTTATACTTTCGCTGTGGAAGGCGGTTATTCGGGCATAATAGTCTACCGCGTGGGCGAGGACGGAGAATGGAGACCTTTATCTCCGGGCGCTGACGGGAAGTATGTCATCCCCAGGAATGAGGTAACGGACAACATCTATCTGGAAGAGCGTAATCAATAAACATATTCTAACCGCGGGGCACCGCCCCGCGTTTTATTACAAATTTTTATAGAAGGCATGGGGTCGGGGGAGGGAATTGAACCCCCGTATGCGGATCTGCAGTCCGCCACATAGCCACTGTGTTACCCCGACAGTAAATAACCCCAATGTCAGCGGAATAATAAACGTTTCGTACGGCGCAGTTCGCATGCGGCACGGTTTACGGGGCACACAGCATCGCCGATGATATGACGGCAAGATTATACGGAACACCGCAAATACGGTCATATGCACTGTAAGGACATCTCTCTCCGCGACGTAGATTTCCCGCTGACCGAGAAGAGCATATCAGATGCGGTCCTGAGTTGGAACGTATATGTTCGAACAGAATACCTTGTGTTAAGGAACGGAAACGACCTTGCGGTAATAAGAGTGTCCAAAGAGGGGGCCGAAGGGCTTTTCAGGAAAGTGGGAGGAGTTGAGACAATATCTCTGCCGAAGGACACTTTCTTCATCAAAGACCCTGCCGTGGACGTACTGAACGTTCCGGCGCTTGCGGCGATCTCGGAAAGACATCCCCGTAAGACGATAGTGATCGAAGGCATGTTCTCCCATATCGGCCTGATACTCGGAATGAAAGTTCTGAAACTGAGAGTTATCGATAACATCCCTCCCGCACCGTCCAAACTGCGCGTTCTGGTTGATGCGGCGTTATCATCGGGATTCATCGATCATCCCATAATTCCTGAGCATATCGACATCGATCTTTTCGATAAGGTCAGGCAGGTCGAGACAGAAGCGGCGATGTTCCCCTGCAGAGTGTCAGGGCTGAAGGCTGAGATGCCGTTCTATTTCCTGGACGCTGCACCGGAAATAAAACACGAGGTCACGCTCATAGGCTGCGACCTTTCCAAAAGGATATATCATTCCATTTATGGCAAAGACCCCGGATTCATCAATGTCTGCCCCGCCGATGCCGTTCCGAAGGACGGAATAAAAACGATCGTCAAATGCTGCGGGGTCAAAGAAGGCCATGTTATCGAAGGGAACACCGTAAAGGTCCCATGGGGTGCGACCGTTCCGGAGGTCGTCAGTGCTCTGAACGCGCTTTTCGGGAACTCAGAATAACTCCCTTCCTCTTGAGAACGCTTTGTAACCCTCTTCGACCCTGCCGGCCTTACAGAGAAGCTCTCCCAGCGCATACCAGGTGTCCGGGTCGCCCGGATCCTTTTCCAAATGCTTGTTCAGATGTCTGATGGCTTCCTCTATCTTTCCCTGAGACTCAAGCTCTCTGCTGAGGTAACGGCCGTTCGTTTCCTCGTCAAGTATGCCGACCAGGGTCTTCCTGGCGCTCTCCATCAATACGTCAAGCGAATTTTCCGTTAGCCAGGGATATCTGCTCTTCAGCACCTCTCTGAAGGATGCGGCCTTCTTTTCGTCTACTGTGGCCCCGCTTCTGAATATGTTCCTGGGAACGTTGACGACAAGTTTTCCGTGCGCTACAGGGAAGTGGCCCGCGGGTATTCCCGTCATGTTATCATAGTTTGACCGAACGGCCGCATTCATCCCGTTTCGAAGTGCCAAAGTCCTTCATCTTCGATATCTGCTCCTTTGTGAATACCGGGCCGTCTTTGCATACCCTCATATCGTCCATCACGCAGCAGCCGCAGACGCCTGCGCCGCACTTCATATGCCTTTCCAGAGACAGCTGGCAATCGATGCCGAGCTCGACGCATGCGTTGTACAAGTGGTACTGCATGATCTCGGGGCCGCATGCCAAGATCATGTCGTACTCTTTCTCTTCCGCCTTCTTCCTCATCAGTTGAACCGCATTGCCGTGGAATCCTCTGCTGCCGTCGTCGGTCGCTATCCACAGGTTCTTTGTGTATTTTCCGGCCACCTCATCCATGATGACATCCTTGTCCGTCCTGGCGCCTATTATCGTGTCCGCGCCTGTCTCCTTCACAGCGGGTATGATGGCGGCGGTCCCGACCCCTCCTCCGATGATAAGCATGTTCCTGCTTTTTTTGAGATCGAATCCTTTTCCGTAGGGCCCCCTGATCCTTATCGGGCTTCCCAGATTAAGGTCGTGGAGTTTCTGTGTGTCCTTGCCTATTTTCTTTACGGTTATGCTCTTTATGCGGTTGGTTTTGGAAAGCGACATCGGGATCTCTTCCATGCCCGGTACCCACACCATGATGAACTGGCCGGGGGAGACCTTCTCTTCCCATTGGAACTCGAATGTCTTCGTATCGTAGGAGTCCTCAATGATGCTGATTATCCTTACGGAATCACTCATGGGCAACACCTACCATGTCCTTTATCGAACCGTAGCCATAGTCTTTCATGAACCTCTCCAGCTCTGAATGGACGGTCTCGAACACATCAATGCCTTTTGTGCCGACCGCACTCCCTATCTGGAAAGCGCAAGCGCCGGCCATGATATACTGCGCCGCATCCTTCCAGTCGGATATACCCCCCACTCCGATGATGGGGATGTCCACAGCCGTTCTGATATCGAACACCGCCCTGACCCCTATGGAGCGGATCGCAGGTCCGGAAAGCCCTCCGAACTTATTGCTGAGAATAGGTTTGCCGAATTGCGGCGAGATGACCATCGCCTTGACGGTATTGATGGCGACCACGGCGTCCCCTCCCGCTTCATAGACCGCTATGGCCAGATCTTTGATCATATGCGTGTTGGGGGTGAGTTTTGTCCATACAGGTATCGACACCGCGGATTTTACGGCGGAGACTATGGATCTTATCACTGCGGGGTCGGTCCCGAGCTCCATCCCGTAGCCGGAGGCGTGGGGGCAGGAAAGGTTCAGTTCTACCCCGACTGCACCATATTCTTCCATTTTTCCGGCCAGCATAGAGAACTCTTCCGGCGATGAACCGTAGATCGATCCGACAATGTTGCCGCTCTTTGAGGCGACCTCCATCTCTTTCCCGAAAAGCTCTATTCCGGGGTTTGGGAGCCCCATTGCGTTGATGTATCCCCCTTTCAATTCTGTGAACGTCGGGTTAGGGTGCCCCGGGTTCGGTTCGGACCCGATGGATTTAGTGACGACCGCACCCGCGCCGGACCTGAGCATTCTTACCATGGAGGGACCGGTCTCATCCATTATCCCCGATGCGACCATTCCCGGCCTTTCCAGCCTTAGCTTTCCTACAGAGGTCACCAGCATTTTATCGAACAAGGATACGCATGACCGATTAAATAATACTAAGCAAACGGCAGCCGGAACCAAAAGCGTGACGGGAAGAGAAAAATGTCTTATAGGCATAATGCAACGGAACCGACCGTTGACCCGATCGATGACAGAAAAAAGAGGACGATAAACTTGGATTTAGAAAAAAACCAACATTTTTGGTCAAAGATAGGTATGTTGCTTGTTCAATGAATGAGTTATTCTATATATTCTATATATACATACATACATACTTAAAGCCAGGGGAGCTTCCGTAAACGGCCGCCAAGATACAGCTCCTTTAGCCCTCTCCCGCCCATGGCGATGGGCGAAAGAACGAAACGAGGAAGTGAAGTAATGAAAGATGAGATCTTAGTAGAAGCTACCTTCCACGGAAAGGTTTCAAAGATAGGGAACTCTATGCATGTCCTTGTCCCGGCTGAAATTATTGGGGACATGATGCTCGAACAGGGCAGCAGGATAGTCGTTACCCTCACGAGACCCAAGACAATGAAGGTCAAGAACAAGATATGAATGGTCAGAGAAGAGATATCCGCATCGCCGAGTTTACGGTCCGGCACCCGCTTAAATAATACTAAGTGATGAACCGTACATGGAGATATCCGCTGTCAGGAACGATTTTCCCACTATCCGTAGAAAAGAGGGCGTTTATTTGGACAGCGCTTGCCAGTCGCTGAGGCCGGACAGGGTCATAAAAGCGATCTTGGAATATTATGAGGACTTTCCTTCATGCGGAGGACGGAGCGTACACGGAATGTCCGCAAGAGTGTCCCTCCTCACGGACGAGGCCAGGGAGAAGGCGGCGGGGTTCTTCGGCACTGACGACCCGGACTGTTATATTTTCACTAAGAACTGTACCGAAGGTATCAACACCGTCGCAAGGGGATATGGGCTCAAAAAGGGAGATGTCGTGGTCACGACCGACACAGAGCACAATTCCAACCATGTCCCCTGGTCCATTCTGGCTGAGGAAACGGGCATCAGGAGAAGATACTCCGGTTCCAACGATAACGGGGAGTTCGATATAGAGAACTTCAAAGGAACAATGGGTAAGGATGTCAAACTGGTCTCGGTGCACCACGCAAGCAACGTGACCGGATGCATCGTCCCTATCCGGGAGGTCGCGGAGATAGCTCATGACGCGGGCGCGAAAGTTCTCATCGACGGCTCTCAGGCGGCCCCTCATATGAAGGTCGACCTCAAGAAAGCGGATGCGGACTTCTATTCTCTTTCGATCCACAAGATGCTCGGGCCGTCGGGCATGGGGATACTGTACGGCAAGAGAGAATGCCTGGAAGATCTCAGACCGCTGACGACGGGCGGAGGCACCGTCGGTCTGGTGACCTATGACAGCGTGGACCTTGCACCCATCCCGGACAAATTCGAGGCGGGCCTGCAGAACTATTCGGGGATAGCCGGAACTAAAGCGGCGCTCGATTATCTTACGGAAGTGGGGATGGATCGTATCCTTGAACATGACAGAAAGCTCATGAGGCATATTTTCAAGAGAACTGACGGGATCAAAGGACTCAGCCCGGTAGGGCCGGATGATCCGGACAGGAGGTGCGGAGTATTCTCCTTCAACATCGAGGGATTGTCCCCCCACGACATCGCGATGATGCTGGATAAGATGGACAATATCATGATAAGGTCGGGGATGCATTGCGCCCACCCTTTCTTTTTGTCGAGGGGGATCGAAGGCAGTGCCAGAGCTTCTGTTTATCTCTACAATGATGAAGAGGATATTGAGAGGTTTGCCGTTGCATTGGGCAACGTGGCAAAGACATTCGGCAATGGCTGATGTGTCCGAACCATCTGCTGCACTCTTTGTTCAAATATTCATAGTTCCCTCGGCCATTAAGATCACTTGTCAGCCCGGTCAGGTTTTGTTATTGTCACCACATCCCCGTGGCCTATGACCACTCTTTCCATTTCATGCGGGATCAGTGATCGGTAGGACCTGTTCTTCAGATGCACAATAAGGCTGTGCCCTTCGATCTCAATGGAGCCTTCTGCGGAAGGGAGGACCTCCCACCCTCTGATGGTCATCGTATCCGCTTCCGAGGCCCAGAACTCATCCAGTATGAATGAGAGGCTGTCCGCCGCATCTTCCATGGAGCGGTCGTATCTTTCATCGTATACGGATTGAAGGGGCACCATTATGGCGGCCAGTATGGCTATCCCGCATACTATGAGGGTGACCCTTGACATCGTGAACTCAATCAAGGACGCTCACCTTCACGCCGTAAGTCCCGCTCTCAACAACGCATTCGACCGATAGGGTCCTGCCGCCCATTATGTAAACCGGATCACCCAGCAGCTTCACGGAAGGCCGCTGGAGATACATCTTCTCCACGACCGTGTCGTAAAGGAGTATGGATATGCTGTATGCATCGGGACCTTCTCCTCCCACCATCAAACACGACCCTCCCGAAAGAGAGACATTCACCGTATCCGTACTTCCCGCTCCGGAGTAATACGCTTTCTTCACGGAATTGGCGATCTTTTCCGCTTCAGACTTTGCGGACGAAGCGGCGGAGTCTTTTTCCAGGCCGTCCACCATGCTTACCGCCACCGGTACAAAGATAGCTAATATCAAAAAGGTCACGGCCAGCCGCATGGGGAAGCCGATCATTCCTTTTTTGTTCATTCTTATGATATCACCGCCACTCTTGAGGAGTTGTTCTCCCCGTATTCGGACATCGATACGTTGACGGTGATGAAACCTATCTCCGCGCCTCTCAGCGTGATGTTCAGGCCTTCGAACTTTGCATACCCTCTGCTGTCTGTGTTCGCATACGCTGTCCTTCCGTTCCTATCCGTGACCCCGAGGCCGGAGAGCACCACAGTTGCTCCTCCAAGCGGGTTCCCGCTCTGATCGGCCACGTATATTTCTATGAAACCGTTCGAAGTGCTGTTGCCGTCGAGAACAATGTCCCCCGAGACCACTTCCACGGTCCCGATGTGTTTCGGAGAATCGATGCTGCCCATCCACCCTATCAATATTGCGGTACCCATCGTAGCGATGATTATCATTATCATCAACTGGAGCGGCAGCCCCTCGATGCTCCCTCTGCTGTTACCTTTCAGCTTTTTCATGAGATGTTCTATGTTCCTCATGTCTGAGAGACGGAAGCTCCCCCGTTTATATTGCAAAACGTACAATTAGCGGTTAGTGCAAGAACTCGCTTCAGATGATGTTAAAAGCGATTATGGCAGAGGCTATCCCGGGTTCATTGGGGGATATCCCGAAATGTTCCCTCAGCAGGATATCGGTGGTCGTCGCGGGGTACAGCAGGACCGCGTCCTTCACACCCTCGCTCTCTCCGATGGAATTGGCCTTCTGGGGGAGCATCACCATCATGACGTCAAGCATGTCCGCTTTGTCCGGGTACATCGCGAAGTCATCGCAAAGCCAAAAGATGCTGGGGTCGTCCTTGAAATCATCCGCCATGCAGGCCGGTACGTCATGCCCCACCCTGTTCCCGCACACATCCTCCATTACCATGATGTGGTCGGTGGGGGCCTCGAAGGCGCTGGTGCAGAATATGCATACGGCAGCTTTTCGTTTGAGCACTTCTTCCAAAGCCTTGTTCACCAGAGGCATTCCGGTGAAGGACTCCGTTACGCTGTCCTCCTCAGCAACTACCTCGTCATAGAACTCTCCTTCCAAAAGGAAGGCCGCTTTTATGGCCTCCACGGAGCTGAGCTTTGCGAGTACCTCTTCCAAACCCATGCCCACCCGTATGGGATACTGAATAATATTATTGCCGTCGGGAAGGGAACTTCCCGAGGTCAAGCGGAAAAGATAATGCGGGCCGGCCGGCGCCGGCGGTTTGGTTCAAACATCTCTGAAACAGACGGCGTATTCCATCTTCTTGGCGCCGAAATATTTTTGGACGAATTCCGCGGTCTTCTTCGGAGGGAACTCTTTGCACGAGAACACATCGATGAAGGCCCTGTCCGTGTCCTCTGCGAAGTGTCCCGATATCTGGGAGGTCTCGATAAGCTGCACCAGTGAATATCCCTGAACCTTAGGTTCGTCGCCGAAGAATACGACCATTGGCTCCCCATACCTTTTCATGTTGATATAGTCGGCAAGATCGATGGCGAACTTTGTGATG
>WRJJ01000044.1 GCA_009778575.1 Methanomassiliicoccaceae archaeon | reverse complement strand
CCGCGTAGTAGGTGGTACCGTATGTGGTACTGTCCAAGAAGTACGCATCAATGGTCATGTCGGCCGCTATGGGCTGGCTGAACGCACTGACGTATATCGGCGATCCGCCGTCTATCTCGAAGTACTCGAACATGTCCGTTCCGTCGATCGCTGTTATTGTTATATCCGTCACAGTTTGGAGAACTTTTACGGTTGCCGCCGGAACGTTAACAATGTGGGTGTAAGTTCCATCCTCTATCGTCACGACTCCATCATTGGTTATGGTCACATCAATCAAGTAATAAGTCGATAAAGGAGGTGATGAAAATTCTACATCCAGCCTCATATCATTACTTATAGACTGCTTGAAGGGGTTGACGAAAATAGGCGATCCTGAATCTACCACGAAGTAATCGAGCTCGTCGGTCCCGTCGAAAGCGGTTATTATTATGCTGTCCACAGTATCAGAGACGTTGATCGTTGCATGGGGGATCTTTACCTCGTGGGTGTTGACCCCGTCGTCTATCTCGACCCACCCATCGCCTGTTATGTAAACATCTATCACGTAGAAGTCTACCGCAGAGTCGGCAACAAAGGTCGCGTCGACACTCATGTTATCAGATATCGGCTGCACGCGTGGGTTGACCGTGGTAGGTGCTCCGCCATCCACCTCAAACTGTTTGAAGACATAATTGGGGTCGGCTGTAGCAATGAGGTATATCGTAGATACACTGCCGGGCACTGCTACTACATCGGGAGACCCTGATGTGTGGACCGATCCGTACGTAGTGGACCCGCCGTCGGTGACGCTGACGTTTCCGTCGCCATATACAGTTATCGTCACGAAGTATGCGCTGGCCATTTTGTACGTATCATAGCCTGTAGAGTTCTCAGCGTAGACCAAGAAGTAGTACACTGTGCTGGGTAAAAGGACCACTGTGTGGCCGGTAAACCCGGTGTGGTCGTATGCCGCCGGCGAGCTGAACGTTGCTGGCCAGGAGGCCGGGTTCGTCTCGTCGATGGGTGACGTGCTCCAATAAACAATCATGTCCGTAATCGTCGCGCTGCCGCCTGTGAGGGTCGCATCTATCAAAAACGTGCCTAGGGTGGCTGTTTCCGTTACCGCACCCGATGTGATA
Organism: Methanomassiliicoccaceae archaeon; assembly: GCA_009778575.1. Classification (GTDB taxonomy): domain Archaea; phylum Thermoplasmatota; class Thermoplasmata; order Methanomassiliicoccales; family Methanomethylophilaceae; genus Methanoplasma. The sequence continues at coordinate 8,097 of WRJJ01000044.1, read as the reverse complement.
TCGGGCAGCGTTGTGAAACTGACAACGTCGGCCTCCGCTGTGACAGCGTTGGGGCCCGGAGGGTCACCGAACCATATCTCTCCCGTAGTCACGTCATATGTGGACAGCACATAATAGACCGTATTGGGAGTGAGCACTATGCCCGTATTCTCGGTGATTGGCTCTGTAAAGCTGCTCCACAACAGAGTTGTTGGGGTGTCTGGCTTTCCACCTGTGAGGGTATCGGAATAAAGGAACCTGGCACTGTTGGGCACATACGAGTGTCCGTTGAGCGCATGGCCTGTGTTGATAATGTCAGCCGAGGTCTTCCCGATGTTACTTACAGAGACCGTGCCTATTTGGGGCACTGCCCTGAGCTTTACCGGTAGAGCGACATCCGTATTGACGGAATATATCTCCCTGCTGTCGTCGGACACTCTGTCAATTATCCTCTCATCATTCCTGCTGAATACCGAGCTGTAGCCCAGATCCGCATACAGGTTGTCCGTGCGGGCAGATGAGCCTGTTGTGTATGCAAAGTTCCTGTAGTTCGCGGGGAGGACCAACGTGTCGATCAAAGTAGTAGTGCTGTTGTTAGCATACACCCAGATGTCTATGTCTGCTGTGGGGGACGGGGCCGTTGCGAAACTACCGTTGACGTAGTAAGCATCACCGCCGTTGCTGCCATTGGAATGTATGGCAGGCAGGATCCCGTCAGAATACGCCTTTACATCAGCGGAACTGTCGATTGAAAGCGTTGCGCCGCCTCCGCCGAAACCGCCGCCGATTCCTGCGCCGCCATCGCTACCTGTCGCTGTCACAGAGCCGCCATTGATAATGATAGTACCAGCCGACTGACCGTTGCCGCCGCCGATTCCGGCAGCAGAAGTTGTGCTTCCCGCAGTCGCCGTCAGCGAGCCGCCACCGATGTCATCGATCTCCATCGAAGTGCCTGCAGGCACGATGACGCTCCCTTCAATATCATTTCCGCCGTTGAGCAGAAGGAGTACGTCAGCTCCGCTGCTTAGTACCATGTTGCCATGCAGCGTTATGCCGTCGATTGTAATGTCAGTAGATACTCCGTTGTTCACGACTATGCCCGCCACTGCATGCGAACCGGACTGCCATATGCGATATGCATTTGTTTTTCCAGCCGTAAGGGGGGGGTCTGCTTTGATGGTCAGTATCTGCGTAGTCGGGTTGTATTCGTAGTATGCAGTATTACCGCTTGCAACCGTGCCTTGAAGGGTAGTGTCGCTGTTGGCAAGATCTATGTCCATCCAGTACGGGGATACACTGTAAACAAAGTAGATGTTCCTGTTGGCCGTTACCGGCAGGCCTGATGGGTCGGAAGTGCCGCCCAGCGGGCCGGTGGAATTGTCCCATCTCCATCCCTCAGGATAATAACCCACTATAGCTGGGATCGTATGACTGTATGATCCGGTTGTGACCTGAGTCGATGTACTCGCACTTATTGTCGCACCTGACATATCTACATAATATTCTGTGACGGTCGGCAAAGGATCGTACACAAAATACACGGTAGCCGTGTAGGTGCTGGTAGATACTGGTATGTTTTGATTGATGGTGGTTCCTGCCGTGACTCCTCCGGGAGGAGGGCTGTTGAACTTATACCCATTCACGGTGTATCCGCCTATGCCGGGGATTGTTTTGGTGTAGGGGGCAGTTGCCCCTGTGAAGCTTGTGGTTGGTATGACTGTATAGGTGTCTGATCCAATCGATGCGCCAGTGTTATCTACGCGCTTCTCGATCACGATAAGGCCGGGGTCATATTGTGTGGCCGCGACCGCTCCGTTGCCGGTACGTGTGGTTGTGGTTGTTGTTGCAGGGTCGTTTGTGAGGCCGTCTACGCGGCCGATGTAACCTGAGCCGCCTCCCCCTCCGCCGGCTGAGGGCCAGTTGGTTGAATAGGTACCGCCGCTGCCCTCTCTGCCGCCGTTCCATCCGCCGCCTCCGGCACCTCCATATGTCGCGGAGGCTGTTCCGTTTCCATTGTTCGAGGGGGTGCCTTGGCCACCGCCGTTCCCGCCGGGGACGCCATTGGCGCCATTGGCGCCATTGCCACCGCTGTTACCGCCTCCGCTGCCTCCGCCGCCGCCGTGCCCAAGCACATTGCCGCCGAAAAGGACATAACTATTGATACCATTGGCACCGCCTCCGCCGCCGCCTGCGACGATGATCCTGTCTGCAGCGGCTGTGCCTAAGCTGAAATCACTTGCGGCACCGCCTCCGCCACCGGACCATGTCGTTCCCCCATTGCCGTTCCCGCCGGGGTTTGTTCCGCCGGTGCCGCCCGTGCTAGAATTGTAGTTAGAGCCGACCGAGCCTACGTTGTAGTATAGAGTTACGTTGGAAGTGTTCCCAATCGTACTATAATAGCCCATCGAATAGCCGCCATAGCCTCCGCCACCTCCATTGGCAGTTGTAGTACCCGTGCCTGGAGACATGGCATCCCAATCTACCACATCATTTTCGCCTCGGCCGCCACTGGCGCCCCAGACCTCCAGTTTGTATATTTTATTAGGCAACAGGGTGATTGATCCCGATGATCCGGGGGTCGACATGGCTGTTGAATTTCTCAGATCCGATGTTGAATACGGCAGCGTTGCCGCTTCGGAGTCATCGCTGTTATCAAGCACCACTCCCAACGACACCGTTATCATCGCCAAAGCAACCGCTACCAATAACATGGCGCGTATTGCGGAATTCCTTCCGGATGTGTTTTTCTTTAATTTTGTATATGCTTTCATTTGAGTTACACACTCTCTTTTGCTTTTATTTTTTGAAACTTTCCCATAAGAATCTTGCTCCCCGATACCGCCGGGGGCTCTGCGTAAGGGGTTTCGTGAGCGGTTTGGTGAAAAGGTCGCGGGCTTTTCCGCCCCTGAAATGATCTTTTGTTTTTAGCGACCTGCTGTCCGTCTGGACAATTAGCAGACCAATGTGCCTTAACACCCTTTCCGCTACGGTTTCTGTACGAAAAGACGCTGCCCCAGTATTGAAATGCAAAAATGGATCTGTCCGCATACATGCTGCGGCGGATCCGGTTGCTGGTGCAGAGTAACAGGTATGAGAAGGTTACGTTTCCAGTCCCCCTGTGCCCCTTTCTGCGCCTGTTACCTTACATTCCATAGGGTAGCCTCATAGCCCCCCTTGAATTCCATGCACTAAGCGGATGTTTCCTTCCGGACCTACTGCATACAATGTATTGTACACAGTTATATATATAAGTATATGAAAAATATAGTAAAAACTCTTTCACAAAGGAGCAACAGATATCAAAAAGCCACCGAAGCTCTGCCGTGGCTTTTTAACATGTCGTTTAAGATGACATGCTGTTCTTTTAGGTATAAATACATCAAAAACGTGTTCGGCATATGCGCCGCGCAAAGAGCATCGATGAGTTGTACGAAGAGGTCAGAGGATACGATCTGGTCATCACGAACGACGCCGCTCTCGCAACCGCTCTCAACGGAAGGATCGACGTTCCTCGGATAGGAGGTTTCGCCTACACTCCCAGGCACATTGCGGGGAATGAAGCGGTCCCTTTTTTCGGTTCAGGCGTTCTCGGGGATCTGAAGATCATCTCGAAGATATCTAAAGAGACCGGATACAATTTCAAGCATATTCACAGCGAATTGGAGAACATAAGAAGGATCAGGCGGCACAAAAAAGATGTTCAAAGATACCTTTATTCAAATTCTTCCAAAGAGATATACTCTTCTTTCCTCGGACTCAAAACAGCCGAGAAGCTTATGGGTTCCTATGTTCCCGAGGAAAGAAAATTCTTTGAAGAAAAAAAAGTGGCTGTGATCGGTATCGAGTTCTTTGATGATCTCGACAAGCACTTCATACCCATCGATCATGATGAGATAGATATCTTCTGCGATGGCGGATACGAAGTGGATGTCATATACGAGGTGGGGAACGACAGGCAGCTTGCGGAGAACACCGTGGGCATGATTTCCGTAGAAAGAGCGGACGATACCGCGATCGTGCTTGATACGACCGGCCCCCTCGCCGATGCCGTCAGGGCCGCGCTGTACAGAAGAGGCATACCTTTCAGGAACACCATGTCGGTGAAGGACCTTTCCCAAGTGAGGGATTATCTGCAATTCCTTTCCCTTTCTCTGTCCTATGAAACGCTTAGGGTGAGGCATGTCAGGGAGTTGTTCTCCGGTTATTCCGGATTCTTTGACCAAAAAGAGGATGAGTACCTGCTTCACAAGATAGAGGACCATCTCCGGCAGAGAACTAAAGAACTTGCGGATGTGATGAAGAACATCAGAGAGCTCACTTTCCAAGAGGTCTGCGACAAAGTTGTAAGGGACGTGCACCGCCCGCAGATAAAGATGCTTCTGGAAGATATGGAGGCAAACAGCAAGAAAGTGACGTCGGGACTCGTCAACGAAATGAACTATGCCGTCAACAACGTGGACGACCTCCGCCACAACGAAGAGATACCGGACAGCGAGAAAAAGGGCGTACTGCTCGCCGATTGTTTGAGGTCCGTTTATGTGGATCGACCCTTCGTGATATATCTGGGACTGGGGCCGGAATGGTCGAGCATATCGATAGGAAAAGAGTACATCGACAGAGAGGCGGAGGCGGAACAGAATATGCAAAGGTTCTCCGTACTTCTTCAGCAGGGAAAGTCGAGGTTGTATGCCGTAAATTCCATGAGGAACGGCAAAGAGTCCTGTCCTTCCCCCGTATTCGAGCAGATAAGGGAATACGGCGGTGCATCGGAAGATGCGGTTTCCGTCACGGGGTTCGGGGATGTATGCAACATGCTTATCAAAGGACAGTGGACGCCTTTGCCGCAAAATGAAACTGTCACGAGGGGAGAGGACATACCGGACCCTTCGGAGAGGAAAGAATGGAAGTTCTCCAAGTCCTCGTACAACAACTATTACGCATGCCCTCGGGCCTTCATGTTCGGAAGGATCATCTCAATACCCGATTCGGAAAAAACGATGCTCGGAAATATCATTCATGAGTTTGCCGAGTTCTACCTGTGTTACCCCGGACTTGTAGAGGGCAGAATAGAGGAATACACCGAAATGATACGGGAAAGATATTCCGGGCTGTCTGACCATCAGATGAAAGAGATAGACGGGAGCAAGATAAGGATCTGCATGATGAACATCAAACGCTTCATCGACTCTCTGAACATAGGGGATGTTCCCCTTGACCGCGATTACACTAAAAGAGAGCACAAGAATATGTTCATGGACATGCACGGCTGCACCAGGTACAGCAGCATGACAGAGACGAGATACGACTCCAAAGCGCATCCTCTTTCGGGCAACTTCGACCTTGTTATAGGAAGCAGGATAGTGGATTACAAGACCGGAAAGGCAGCATCCCTCAAAGAAGTAAAAGAACGCATGAGCACGGAAAAGAAGCAGAACTACTACGAATTCCAACCGCTGATATATTTGTCCCTGCTGAAAGATAACTCTCCCGCACCGCATAGGTTCAGTCTTGTATACATAGCGGATAACGATGTCCGCTCGGTCACGGATGATCGGTTTAGGATCAACGAGAACATACGCGAGATAGTCCTCATCGAAGAGAACATGAAGGATTTCCTTTTGGATCAAGACTCTCCCGCTAAAGGCAGTTTCGGGCCATCCTACGATAAGATCACCGGCGGGTGGGTCTCTTTCGTAGGCAGAGCATTGGATGCGGGGACGGACTCCTGTGCCGCCTGGAAAGATGACCGGAACCTCATAGGGACCATAATGGGTTCTCTGGGAATGAAAGACGGGAAAACGAACTTCGATAAGGTCTCAATGGCGCTTAAAAAATTATCAGATATAATATTGGCAGGTATGTACATCGATGGTACAGAGGTCCTGATCCCCTCCGATACCTTAGAAAGATTCCTTTCGCGTATAGATAAAGATCATGATGCGGCCACGACCCGGATGTATTCCGAATTCCCTCCCTCCCCCAGGAAAGATTGCAATGACTGTGATTTCTTCAAAGTGTGTACAAAGGACATAATTGATACAGAGGAGGGCGGAGACGATGAGTGACCTCAATGACTCGCAGAGAGCCATCGCGGAAAGATTGGAGGGGATGATCGTTGTGGACGCCGGGCCGGGAACGGGAAAGACGCACACGATAGTCGACAGGTTCCTGAACATCCTGAAACAAGAGGATGTTGACACAAAGGACGTGCTTCTTCTCACGTTCACGCGGAATGCGGCAAGCGAAATGGAAGAACGGATCAGGGGCAGGATGACCGGAACGGAACTTTCATCATACTCCAAGTTCATTCAGACAAGCACCTTCGATTCGTTCTGCAACTCGGTGGTGATGGAATCTCCCGAGACAGTGAGCAGGTTCTTCAGGATGGATGAGACCCTCACGAGAGGTGCATCCCTTATCGACAACGAGACCCTTAACTTAGAATATTTCACAGACATTTTCGACCGTTTCATGGTGGCCCGTCCCGAAGAGTACGGTATCCACGGCGTAATCGCGTCGCAGAGCATTCCCGAGTTGTACAGATTCATCAACAAACTGATGTCGAGAGGCATACTGCCTCTGAAGAAGGGGTGGTTCGGAGGGAACGACGGAAATGTCCTCATTGGAAACCCGGGAGAGGTCCGCGAAAGGCTTTCCGTCCTGAACGAGAAGTTCAGTTCCACCGGCATCAATGATCTGGCTGGCCCCCTGTGCAAGAGTTTTTCGGAAGTGCAGACCTTTGCCGAACTCGGCGTCTCGGAGATGGAACCGCTGAGCGAAGACGTGATAAGCGGTGCCGCATTTGACGACAGAACAGACCTTCTGGCACTTATACACGACATATATTATGAATACATCAGAAGCTGCATCAACGACGACAGACTGACATACGGGCTCGTTGCATCCTTCGCTTTCATAGTTCTGTATGATGACAAAAAGGTCAGGGAAAGGATGTCGGTAAAATACCTTATGATCGACGAGTTCCAAGATACCAATGAGAATCAGCTCATGATAGCGCTGATGCTGCTGAAAGAACCGAACTTATGCGTAGTCGGTGATTGGAAGCAGGGGATATACGGGTTCAGATATGTCTCGATAGACAATATCACTCATTTCGAGGAAAGAGCGGTCATGCTTAGGAGCAGGTTGAACGACGACATCATGAGGGTGCCGTTCTCGATACCCGATGTTGAGAGGCTGTCGCTGGAAATGAATTACAGAAGCTCGCAGGCCATCATCGATGCGGCCTATGACTCCCTTTACCTACCGGCGACAAAGGAGGACGATGTGGGGAAGGAGGAACTCGACAAGAACATTACCAGAATAACGGCGAAGAGGGACGACATCGGCAGCGACACCCACATAGAGTTCGTCTCTGCCGCTTCAAAGGATGAGGAGGCCGATGAGGTCATCAGGACCATCATGGGATATCTGAACGGAGGGTGCAGGATCCATGAGAACGGGACCGTTAGACGTCCGGATTTCGGAGACATTGCCGTGCTGTGCAGAAATACGAAGTTGTGCCGCGCCATCAATAAGGCCGCGGAGGATGCGGGGATGCCCGCATTCCTCCAGGGAGAGGTGGAGGTCATGTGCACAAGAGAAGGTAAACTTGCGCTCGCATGGCTGAAATACATCAATAACCGGAATGACGAGTGGGGGATAGGTCCCATCCTGGCCGACTGCGGGTACACATTGGATGAGATACAAAGTTTGAGAAAGGAACCCCCTCTTAGATTTTCCAAGATGAGATCCGACATGATAAGGAAGAAAAGGCGCATCACCGACCTCCTTTCCTCCATATTCGCATTCTACGGCTTGAACAACGATATTACGCAGACCATAATCTCCGTCATATCCTCATCCCACAGGAACTCGCTGCTGACGATATCCAACGTGATAGGAATGATCGAGAAGGATATCGAAGACCATACGAGATATCCGGTCGACGGCATGCTGGACCGCAAAGCGGTCACGATACAGACCATGCACAAATCGAAGGGTCTGGAATATCCCATCGTTATTATAGCTGGGGTGGACAGGGGCGTGATGCCCAGCACAAGGTACGATGCGTCCGTATATTCCTTCAGCGACCTGACCGGCATAAGGTGCAGGAAG
>WRJJ01000043.1 GCA_009778575.1 Methanomassiliicoccaceae archaeon | reverse complement strand
ACTACGTGGAGACAATCTATGAACTGATACCAGAGCTGAAGACCCAGCCCAGAGATATGCTCAGGTCGGAAAGGTATCCCCACCTCAAAAGAGTGATGTTCTTAGGTTCCGAAAAGCACCGCGGGATGTTCTCCATGCCGGAGGTCATATCGATGTCATGCCAGACCTCGGAATCCGAATACAGGGAAAGGCAGGAGGGCCTGAGCCCGCATGATGTGGTCAACATGCAGTACACATCCGGAACCACCGGTTTCCCGAAAGGGGTCATGCTGACCCACCACAATATAGGCAACAACGGCTATTGGATAGGGTTGAACCAGAACTTCGGGCCTGATGACAGGCTGTGCATCCCGGTGCCGCTTTTCCATTGCTTCGGATGCTCCCTGGGGGTCATGGCCTGCGTCAACCACGGCACGGCGATGGTGATCTTGGAGGAGTATGATCCTCTCATCGTGATGATGTCCGTCGAAAAAGAAAGATGCACCGCACTCTACGGCGTGCCGACGATGTTCATAACGGTGATGGAACACAAGCTGTTCGACAAATTCGACTTCAGCACCCTGAGAACGGGAATAATGGCCGGCTCCCCCTGTCCAACCAAGACGATGGAAGAGGCCGTCAGCAGAATGAACATGAAGGAAGTGACGATCGTCTTCGGCCTGACGGAATCCTCGCCGGGGATGACGCAGACCCTCTGCAGCGAACCGAGCCTGGAAAGGAAGTGTTCCACGGTGGGAAAGGCCCTGACCGGGGTGGAAGTGGAGATAATCGACCCGGACACGGGGGAGATATGCGAGGCCGGCGTACCGGGGGAATTCTGCTGCCGCGGCTATAACGTGATGAAAGGCTATTACAACATGCCCGAAGAAACGGCGAAGGCGATCGACAGCAAAGGGTGGCTTCACTCGGGGGATATCGGGGTAAAGGATGAAGAAGGGTATTTTTCCGTCACGGGAAGGATCAAGGACATGATCATAAGGGGCGGAGAGAACATCTACCCGAAAGAGCTGGAGGATTACATTCACCACATCGACGGCGTAAAGGATGTGCAGGTCGTAGGCGTCCCGGACGCAAGATACGGGGAAGTGCCGGGGGCCTTCATAATATTGAAGGAAGGGTGCAGCCTGACCCCTTCCGACATCCAAGACTATTGCCGTGGAAAGATAGCCAAGTACAAGATCCCCAAATATGTCGCTTTCGTAAAGGAGTACCCTCTGACAGCCAGCGGAAAGATCCAGAAATTCAAGCTCAGAGAGATGTCGGCCCAGCTTTGGCCTAATGAATAAAACAAACACATCGGCCGGCAACCGCCTATGTGCGCCTGAACATCAAATGCCGTTCAACAGAAAGTCCCCCAGCGAGATTATCTCTACTCCATCCTGATAGCTCTTTTCGATGCGGTCGCCGGTTATCAGTATCCGCCGATGATGGTCCTTTGGACCTTTGAACGGTTCCAACTCCCTTTCCATGTTATATTCGTTGGCGAGCGACAGTGTTACCTGAATATACGCAATGCGGCGGTCCTTTTTTGCAGCAAAATCGATCTCTTTGTTACCGTACCTGCCTACTTTCACGCTGTATCCGGTTCTCAGAAGTTCCATGAATACGATGTTCTCGATCACTCTGCCCTTATCGCCGTACTGTTCTCCCGCAATAACATTTCTTAAGCCAATGTCGGCGCAATAGTATTTGGCCTGGGTCTTCAGCAGCTTTTTGCCCTTGAGGTCATAGTTTTCTGCTTTGTAAAAAAGATATGAATCCGTTATCGCCTTGAGATACCTGCCTACCATCGCATCATCTTTTCCGGTATATCGGGAGATCGATGCCGCCGTTACGATATTGCCGATGTTGTCCAAAAGGAATCTGACAACATTCTCCAGCAATATTGGGTCCCGTATATCGTTCATTCTGATTATATCATTGAACAGTATGGAATTGTATATTCCGGTCAGCATGTTTCTTGCGTCGCCGTCGTCATAATCGATCGTTATTATCGGCAGTGCACCGAGCTCTATGTACCGGTCCAAAGCATGGTCCTTATTGTCCATTTCGTTCAATTCCATGAACTCTTTTAGAGACAGAGGATATGCAGATATCTCGAAGAACCTTCCGGTAAGATCTTTGGAAAGGCTGCTGGAAAGTATTCTGGAATTTGAACCCGTTAGGTATATGTCCGCCTCATGGTCGATCCTAAGCGAATTGGCCGCTTTCTCCCACCCGCTTACGTGTTGTATCTCGTCTAAAAGGAAATAGGTCATCCCCTCTTTTGATATGCTTTTTTCAAAGAATTCGTGTAGCGTCGCGGCATCCTTTATCCACGAAAACTTCATGGACTCGAAATTGGCCGATATGATGTTGGCCTCAGGCACGCCGGAGAAGATAAGATGTTCTCTGAATTGAGACAATATCGTCGATTTCCCGCATCTTCTTATTCCGGTGATCACCTTTATTACGTCATGCCTGCCCTTCATCCTGATAATGCGGTCAAGATGTTCTTTGCGGATTATTTCTTGACGGATCATGTTTGATAATGGGGGTGGTGTTATTTAAATCAATCTTAAAAATAATTTACAAATCATTTTTTTAAAATAATGTAATAAAATTGATTTACAAATCATTTTTTGATAATGGAAGCCGCTCACAAATCGCTGCCGGAAAAGAAATAAAGAAATTAGCAAAGATAACGCGGCCCCCCACCACTGCCCGCTCGGTTCTGCAAAAAGCCTGTGAGCGCATATGGCGTGGGAGACTTATCAAAGGCCATCAGGCAACTCCAAAGATCGTTGGTAAAAAAATCCAAAGATTGTTGAAAAGGAAGGGGCAGAACCAAAATATCCTTATTAGACCAAGGCTCAATTTATTTATCCGTACTCCATTAGGAGGGATACCGGAGCGGTTCAGATGAAGGTAGTAGCTTTTAATTGCAGCCCAAGAAAGAACGGCAATACATGCCACATGATCCAAGATGTCTTCAAGGTACTGAATGCGGAGGGGATAGAGACCGAGCTGATACAGGTCGGAGGGAAGGACATCCACGGATGCAGAGCGTGCGGCCTATGCGGGAAAAATAAGGACATGCGCTGCGTCATGGATAACGACATAATCAATTCATGCGTTCAGAAGATGGTGGAGGCGGACGGCATAATAATCGGATCGCCGACATATTTCGCCGACGTTACCGCGGAGGCCAAAGCGCTCATCGACCGCGCAGGGTATGTGATCAAGATGAACGGCGGCCCCATAAGAAGGAAAGTGGGCGCGGCGGTAGTGGCCGCCAGGCGAGCCGGGGGGATACACGCCTTTGATACGATCAATCACTTCTTCACCATCAGCGAGATGATAACCGTAGGTTCTTCCTATTGGAACCTAAGCCTTGCAAGGTTGGAAGGAGATTATGAAAAGGATGAGGAAGGGGCCAGGACAATGAAGGTTCTCGGCGAGAACATGGCTTGGCTTCTGAAGAAGATCAATGAGGAATGAGTTTGTCCGCTCCGAAGAAAAAGATATTGATAGTGGTCATGGACGGCCTGGGGGACAGAGGCTGCAAGGAATTGGGCGGGCTGACCCCGCTGCAGGCGACCGATACTCCGAACCTAGACTGGTTCACAAAGAACGGTATAGCGGGGACCTGCGACACGGTCGACATAGGCATCCGTCCGGGAAGCGACACGTCTCATCTTTCGATACTGGGCTATGATCCGCTGGAGGTCTATACGGGAAGAGGTCCTTTCGAGGCCGCCGGCATAGGGCTCATCGGAAAATACGGGGATGTTGCGTTCAGATGCAACTTCTCCACATGCGGCAGCGACCTCAGCGTCACGGACCGCCGCGCCGGAAGGGTGGACAAGCCTGACACCACCGAATTGGTCAAGGCTCTTGCGGGAATGAGGATCGACGGCATAGAGACGATAATCAAAGAAGGCACAGAACACAGGGCCGCACTGATACTAAGGGGAGAAGGCCTGAGTCCGGAGGTCACGGACGTGGACCCTCACGACAACGGTCCGCTCAATCGTTCCAAGGGAAAGGTACCGGAGGCCGAATTCACGGCCGAAGTGCTCAACAAGTTCGTCAAAGAGTCGTACGAAAGGCTCAAAGACCATCCCGTTAACAAAAGAAGGATCGCAGAGGGGCTCCTGCCCGCGAATATCATCGTACCGAGAGGAGCAGGTTCCTTCCCGGATATACAGCCGTTCCCTGAGAAATACGACATAAAGGCGGCCTGCGTCGCGGGCGTAGGAATGATAAAAGGGATATGCGGGGTATGCGGGCTGGATGTAATAGACCTTCCCGATGACTGCACCGGAGGGTGCAGTTCGAACTTCGTTTCAAAGGCAAGATCGGCCATGAAGACCCTGGAGGAATACGATTTCGTTCTCATGAACGTAAAAGCTCCGGATGTATGCGGGCACGACAGCGATCCGGTGCTTAAATGCGGCGTGATAAAGCGTCTTGACGAGATGGCAGGTTACTTCAAGGATAATTTCAGAGAGGACATGGTGATAGTGTTCACCGCCGACCACAGCACACCGTGTTCGCTGGGAGACCACAGCGGGGACCCGGTCCCGATAACCGTCTACACTCCGGGCAATGTCAGGGACGATGCCGATACTTTCAGCGAATCCGGATGCGCACACGGCCGCATCGGACGCATAAGGGGGAAGTATATCGTCCCCATGTGCATGGACCTGGCAGACCGTGCGGAGAAGTTCGGGGCCTGATCAGTAGAATCTCAGGTCCACCCGTATCGTACCTCCGTAGGTCACGGCGTATTCCTTTACTGAGCCTGAGACAGATTCTCCTTCCCCGTTGCCGATCGTCACTGCTTCGCCGCGGTATTCCATCTTCAGGCTATATGACCCGGGCCGCTGCGTGAGGGAGTCAAGGATGCTTTGGATGTACTCTAACGCATTACCTTCTCCGGTCAGAATGTAAAATGCCGCCATGTCCGGCATACCGATGAGCCCGGACTCGTCAGTCTCAATGAAATCGTTAACCTTAAGCTTCGCAGAAAAGATATTATCGGATACGGATAACGCATCGTTTCCCATAGGTTTGTCGCCGGTGAAAGCGAACAACGCGGAAATGGCTATCCCCATGACAATAATGAATATCATGGCATCCACCATCGCGGTCATCCCTCTTCCTTCCTTCAAACGCATACGGCCACCTCTATCACGGCAGGTACGACCCTGCCGTCGGAGGACCTCAGCTGGAACACGAACCTTTCGCTGCCGATGTTCCCATCCATGCTCCCGACGATGGTACGCCTGCTTTCAAACCCGAGCCCTCCCGGCACTTCGCATATGAATGTTATCCCTTTGAGCCCGCGTCTTTCCGTCTCCGATATCAGGCGCATCTCTATGTCTCCGGCGATCTCGCCATCTTCAAGATAAAGGTCATTGAACACCCTGTGGTCGATGCGGGCAGCGGTCCCGCTGCCATCATCGGCGGTGCTGAGCGCAAATGCTCCCAGATACAAAGTGAGCGTCAGCGTAACTATCATCGCCGCCATTATGGCCTCAGGAAATCCGAGGTCTCCTCTTCTGTTGAATCTCATACGCCGTCTCAGGCTGTCCGCCGTATATACGGAGGATTCCTACAGTTAGCTTACTCCGCGGAGATAATGCCCGTGATTGACGGAACCGCACATCTCCATGATCCTTCCTTTTTTGCTGTTGTCTCCCTTCGAATAGGCTTCGGCAACGGCCTTTGCCAGTGCAGCAGGCCTTTTTCTCAGGTCGATGCCGAACGAGTCTATTCCCATTGAACTCAGCTCGTTAAGGAAAGGCAGAAGAAGAAGATCCGATGAGTTCAGAATATGGGCGAGACCGAAACCGTCCCTGTAAACGGGGAAATCATGCCCCAGTTCGTCCCTCAGCGTACCTGATGAAAGTCCCGGGTCGCGTGTGCACATGAGTTCCGTCCTTCCGAACACCATCACCTCGATAGGCCATTTGCAATATTCCGCGACTCCCTGTATCTCAGACTTGGAGAGCTCTGCTGAAAGCGTGGTCTGGTGCATCTTCCGCGGGAAGGAAGAGTTGAACATATTCATGTGATAGCTTCCGTATTCCTTCCTATCGGCGAAACGGTGCATCTGATCGGGCGTGTTCACCATTACGCCGCCCTCGGCCACATCGAGGTCCATCAGCGGCCTGAACCTCGGGAGGTTCACAACGAACTCTGCGCCTTTATCTTTACATACGGTTCTCGCCGCTTCGGTGCTGTCGTTCAGATCGTAATAGATCCGGTCGGCGCAGCCGACCACTTCATCCAATACTCTGAGCGAGCTCACATAGAATGAGAGTTCCGGTTCCTTTGATCCTCTGCCGGCCTTCTTTCGTTCATGCAGGAATGGCTTTCTTGCCGCATTCCTTTTAAGATCGGGGATCTCGCCGATAAGATTCTTTATCTCATCGATGCGGGGGTCATACGTTCTGTATATCTCGTACTTGCCATCCTCTATTCTGAAGGGAACGGTCACTTTCCCAGGAGAACTTACTTTGAAGCCGCCTACTTTATCCTTTCCTTTGAATATCGAAAGGCCGTCCCTGATGTTTACTTCCTCTTTCAGCTGCGACAGATCGAATTTCCTGTCCTTTATCAAAACGGTCCCCAAAAGGAAACCCCTGTTGTCCGCATATTTGTGCTGGACCAGGCTGGATACTCCGGGAAAATATCCCTCGCAGAACCCGCGGTTGAACACGGTCTTCAGAAGGTCCGCGGTACCCGATATCTCTTCCCAGGGATGGCCCTTTTCGATCATCGAGTATACTTTTGTTGCGAGGTAGGCGTATGCATGGCTTCTCATCCTGCCCTCGATCTTTACCGCAGAGATCCCTATGGACCTCAGGCGCTCCATCCAATCCACGCCGTAGAGGTCGGCATTGCTGAGGAAGAACCCCTCCTTTTCATTGAAAGAGTATGACTTTCTGCAAGGCTGGGCGCATTGCCCTCTGTTCCCGCTCCTCCCGCCCGCAATGCTGGAGAAAAGGCATCCTCCCGAGACGGAGTAGCACATGGCGCCTTGGACGAAGACCTCCGTTTCTATCTTTGATCCCTTTACCACCGACGACAGCTCGTCAAATGTCAGCTCTCTTGCCAGAACGGCCCTGTCGATCCCGTTCTCATGGCACCATTCCAGCCCCGCGGCTGAGTGGATGCCCATCTGGGTCGAGGCGTGCTTTCCGATCCTGAGGCCGCTGATATTTTCCAGAAGCCCCAGGTCCTGTATCAGGATGGCATCCGCCCCGATGTCGTTCAGGAACTTCACGTACGACACGGCGTCGTTCATCTCGCTGTCCTTTATCAGGGTGTTGACCGTCACGTATACTTTGACATTCCTTTCATGCGCGTAATCGACGGCGCCTTTGATCTCGCCGTCGGAAAAATTCTGTGTGAAGGCCCTTGCTCCGAACGCTTTTCCTCCAAGATAGACTGCGTCACATCCTCCTTTGATCGAAGCGACCAGTCCTTCCGGCGAACCTGCGGGTGAAAGGATCTCCATGTAGCCACCTATCCTTTCATCGTTTAATAACTTCTCATATGAGGTTCCGTTAGCTAACTGTACGGTCCGTTTTTAATACATACCCGAAAGAATGAGAAACCATGGAAATAAGATCGATGCTTAACGCAATGAACAAAAAGAACGCCGAAGAGGCGGACTCCGAACTCATCGAGGATGTACTGTCCATAAGCTGCAGGAAATGCAGCAAGGTACCTGATTTCAGATCATCAGGATGTATGAAGTGCATGATACACCACATATCCGTGCAAGGCAGCGCGGGAAGGATAAGGCTCAGGACCAGCAGGGATCTGGAATTGTTCGGTCCGGCCGCCGAGGCCTTGTGCGAACTGGCGGTCTTTTACAGGTCGGCATCCTTCATCACAGACGGCGGCAGGTCCTGTTCGGACTGCGCAAATTCCTGCTCGAAGATAATGGAAACGGCATGGTCGGGGTTTCCAGACCCGAACTTTGATCTGGCGAGAGGCAAACTGATGTCCTTCCACCCCGCTGAAGGAAAGTGCAATACCTGCATCCAAAGAACATACAGGGCGCTTGACCAGGCGGAGCACGGCATAAACAATCTGAAAAAGAAGATATCCATCGAAGGCGCAAGGATGGGTGGTAACTGATGCCGAGGATCCTGTCCGGAGTTGTGGGAAGGATAAAAAGGAACATACATGAGGTGAGTTACAACGACCGCCTGATAGTGACCGATTACAGCGACCGGGAGAATGATTCTTACGGGAAACGGCCGGTCGACGGCCAAAGGCCGAGAAGGGCCAAAGAAGACCCTGCGCAGGCCGGATACGAAGCAGAGATACCACTGAAGCGGACACAGCCGGAAAGGGCGCGGCCCATATCCCACGACCAAAGGTCCCTTTTGGAGGGACTGATACTTCTTTCCGAGAACAATGTCCGGTCCAAGCCGGTCTATGCGGACTGCTGGCTCATAGGAAAGAAGGACGATCTGGAGGACACATTCGCCTATGATTCTCCCGGAGGGGGAGTCACTATAGGGACGGCGCTCGACGGGGAGACGGAGTACAATCTCACGCCGGTGGAGTACTCGTATCCCGACTCTATGAACGCAGTGATAGAGAAGGTGATCGAGGGCATAAGAGAAAGATACAGGGCCAAGGGCGGGAGAATGGACAAGCAGAGCGTCACCGCGGCGGCAAGAGGCATTCTTCTGGAATACTCGGACACGATCGAAGCGGTGTTCGGAAGAGATACGGACACGGTGGAAAAGATAATCGAGGACATATGCGGCATAGTCTACAGATATACAGTGGGGATGGGGGTGTTCGAGGTGCTTCTCTCAGACCCCAAATTGGAGGACATCTACATTGACGCGCCCTGCGACAGGAACAGGATCCACGTCACGATGAACGGCATCGCAGGGAGCAATTCACACATCAAATGCAGGACGAATCTGGTCGTTGATAAAAAAGAGGTCATGAACCTGATCAATATACTGAAAAGAGACAGCGGACTTCAGTTCTGCGAATCGAATCCCATTTTAGAAACGGACATCAAGACACATGACGCAAGGGCGACAGTGGTCGGCTACCCAATGAGTCCGAACGGCGATGCCGTAGCAATAAGGAAGCATTCCGTAAGGCCGTGGACCCTCACGAGACTGATAGCGAACGGGACGATGGACCCGAGGATCGCGGGGCTGCTTTCTTTCTTGGTGGACAACAGGGCCACATTCCTTATCTGCGGCGCCAGAGGCGCCGGGAAGAGCTCTCTTCTCTCATCGCTGATGTTCGAATTCCCTCTTTCACAGAGGATATTGACGATCGAGGATACCATGGAACTGCCCACCGCACAGATGAGGAAGATGGGGTACAAGGTGCAGTCGATGCTCATTGACGACAGGATGGGGGGCAACAACCTGTCAAGATCGGACGAGGCCCTGA
>WRJJ01000042.1 GCA_009778575.1 Methanomassiliicoccaceae archaeon | reverse complement strand
GAGAGGGGAGAGATGGTAGTGACCATGCTCAAGAAAGAGGCGCTCCCCATCGTCAGGTTCAAGATAAAAGATATAACCTCCATTCTCAAGGGCGACTGCCCCTGCGGAAGGACCTCTCCACGGATATCCAGGATAACCGGGAGAGCGGACGACATGCTGATCATACGCGGAATAAACGTATTCCCGTCGCAGATAGAGTACACCCTGATGAGGATACAGGGAGTGGGCGACCAGTACATGATAGAGGTCACCAGAGAAGGGGATCTGGACGACATGAAGATATACGTTGAGATCAGGCCGGAAGTGTTCAGCGACAAGGTCGCTGACATGATGATCCTGAGGGCTCGCATAGAGTCCGAACTTAAGAAATACCTGAACATTGCTGCTGTCGTGGAGCTTAAGGCTCCCGGCGAGCTTCCGAGGTTCGAAGGTAAAGCAAAAAGAGTGATAGACAAGAGGGCGATCTAATGACAGACGAGAACATAATCACACAGCTTTCGATATTCATCAACAACGAACCCGGGCGCCTGGCGGCCATCGCCGGCATACTGAAGGACTTCAACATCAACGTGAAAGGATTCAACCTCGCCGAATCGGCAGAATTCGGGATACTCCGAGCGATAGTCGATGAACCGGACAGGGCATACGACAACATCAGATCCAAAGGGGTCCTCGTAAAGAAGACGGATGTTATAGGGATAGCCATTAAGGACTCGCCCGGATCGTTCTTCGAGACGGCGGACGTTCTGGGCAAGGCCGGGATAAATATCGATTACGGGTATGCTTACAACAGCAACGACTTCGATTTTCTTTTCATCAGGGTCGACGATACGGAAAAGGCCGTCAAAGTGCTGAAAGATGCGAAGATAAAGCTGATCAAAAAATCGGAGATATGAGACCGTGGGTAATCTGAACGTCGCCGTCCTCGGAGCAAAGGACCTTGCCGATAAGATCGGAAAGAAAGGCACCGTCACGGATGTGACCTTCTTTGAGATAAAGAGAGGCAATGATTCCGTGACCTTGATAGAGCCGTCCAAATACCCCGAGAAACTGTCATCCCTTTTCCTGACCGCAGGCATGTCAGAGTTCGCCATACTTACCGTGGAGAAGATAGACGCATCTCTGGGGGAGTCGATAGTGATGACCGACCTGTTCGGAATAAAGAAGGGGTGGATCATACTCAGGAACTATATCCAAAAGGAACAGCTTGCGCCTCTGATAGCGGGCACGTCCCTTGAGGGATATTCATACGTGGAAGAGGACCACATCAAGATGAGAGAAGGACTCTTGGACCTTGCCCAAAGCGAGGCCCGCATTCCCGGAAGCGGGACCTGCGGGTCGTGTCCGGTGGACAGCCACTTCAACGTGAAAGGGGTGGGGACCGTCGTTCTCGGCTCGGTCATCGACGGGCACTTCAGAAAACACGATAAGATGCAGATCTTCCCTTTGAAAAGAGAGGTCGTGCTGAAATCCATTCAGAAGCACGATATTGACGCGGATGACTGCGTTAAGGGGGACCACGTCGGGCTGGCGCTCAGGGGAATAGAGTCGGACGAGCTTGACAGGGGCTTCGTTATCACTACCGATCCATCCATCAAGATGACCCGCAAGATCACCGGAAAGGCCGAGCTCATAAAATACTGGCCCGCGCCGCTGAAGGAAGGCATGGTGCTCCATATCGGCCACTGGATGCAGATGGTCCCGTGCAGGATCGCCGGCGTCGTTGACGGAAGCGACTTCAGGAGGCCGGACCTGACCATAGAGGTGGATTCTGACATCATTCACAAGCCCGGGGACGTGGCCGTCATGATGTATCTTGAAGGCGGGAAGCTCAGGGTCGTCGGGTCCGTAAAGCTCGAATGAACCACCGCATTAGGTAAATATCTGTGCGGCATATCAGGGACACCGTGACATGTAATAGCATGACAGAGTGATATCATGGCCTTCTGGAACAAAGAGATCGAAACGATGCCCCGTGCGGAGCTTGAGAAGCTTCAGCTGAGCCTTCTTAAAAAGGAGGTCCGTATGATGTACGACACATCGAAGTTCATCCATGACCGTATGAAGGCGGCAGGCGTATCTCCCGATGATATCACAGATCTGAAAACGTTCCGCAAGATACCGTTCATGAAAAAGACGGATTTCAGAGATAACTATCCGGACGGCCTGTTCATAAAGCCGTACGAGGAGCTCGTAAGGGTCCATGTATCATCCGGCACCACGGGGAAACCTACGGTCGTGGGGTATACCGAGAAGGACCTTGACCTTTGGGCGGAGTCCCTTGCCAGGGGGATGGTGTCCTTCGGCATGTCTGAAAAGGATCTTATCCAGAACAGCCACGGCTACGGTCTGTTCACCGGAGGGCTCGGCGTGCATCAGGCGGCCGAGAAGATCGGCGCCACGGTGCTGCCTACCAGCACCGGCAACACAGAGCGGCAGATACAGCTGATGAGGGATCTTCCCGTCACGGCGTTCGCCGGGACCCCCTCCTATCTGTTCCACATAGCGGACTCGTGCGAGAAGATGGGTCTGGATATGCGTAATGATATAGGGATAAAACTTGCTATCGCCGGCGGGGAACCCTGGTCCGAGAGCATGAGGGTCAAGATCCAGGAGAGGACCGGGATACGCGTGCACAATTGCTATGGTGCAAGCGAATTCTGCGGCCCCTCTTTCCTCGAATGCGAGGAACAGGCGGGCCTGCATGTCTGGGCGGACATTTGCTACATGGAGGTGCTGGACGAGAACGGCGACCAATGCGCCGAAGGCGAAAGAGGGGAGCTCGTTGTCACGATGCTGCAGAAAGAAGCGTTTCCCCTTATCAGATACAAGATAGGGGACATATCATCGCTTGTGTGGGAAAAATGCGAGTGCGGGAGGACGCACCCGCGCCTGATGAGATTGTCGGGAAGGACAGATGATATGCTGGTCGTGAGGGGAGTGAACGTATTCCCGTCGCAGATAGAGAGCGTGATCGGAGAGATGCCGTATCTGAGCACATTCTACCATATCACATTGGAGAGCGTGAACTATATGGACGACATAACGGTGGAGGTGGAGCTGAACGAACCCTTCCTGACTGACGACATGGTAAAGCTCGGCAAGATGGCAAGAGAGGTGGAAGAGAGGCTCAAAAGCGTGCTCAGCATAAGCACAAAGGTCAAACTCATGCTTCCGGGCACACTTAAAAGATTTGAGGGAAAGGCCCAGCACGTGACGGACAACCGCAGATATGACTGAACCTTACTTCAGGACCTTTGCGGCGAACTCTTTCAGCTTTTCTTCGTATGTGCCATCTGCCAGCCTTTCTTTTTCGGAATTGGCGAAAGGTATCCTGAGATCTCCCCTGTAGTCCATCTTGAAGAATTCGCAGAGGTCCCTCAGGCCGTTCGCGGCAAAGTCCGCGACCTCTCCCTCTGCGCCCAATGTTATCAGGGCGGCCATCCTCTTTCCTTCCATGGCGTTGTACGAGAAGTCCGCTGAGCGGCATAGGCAATGGAGCCTGTTGAGGAAAGCTAACGTACAGGGGGTGAACTGCCACATGTAGATGGGGGACGCGATCATGATCGTGTCAGATGACAGGAAACTGTCGTAAAGCGCGCGCATGTCGTCATTTATGGCGCAATGCGTTTCTAGGACCGCCCTCTGACAAGCACCGCAGTTCATGCAGCCTTTGATGTTCATGTTGAACAGCCGCACTTCATCGATCACCGCTCTATCCCCTATGCTCTTCAAGAATTGTTTCGCAAGTTCCGAGGTATTCCCGTTTGGCCTCGGAGACCCGTTGATGACCAACATCTTCATGCCCATTGCTACAGTGTCCGGATATTTATCGATTTACAACTCAGCACCGAAGCACGTTGATCGGACTAACTGCTAACTGTACACACCAATGACTTATATTCATAAACAAAACAGAAGCGCGTATGACATCAATTGACGTAACCGAATCTGAAGTTGGCATCTGCCGTGGCATCAGCAAAACCATAGAAGGAGCGAGATCAAAAGCCTTTTACGCCGTTAATTTTGCTATGGTAGAAGCATATTGGGATATTGGAAGACAGATCGAATACGCGATAGGCGAACGTGCAGAATACGGCAAAGGGCTCTTGCAGTATCTAGCTGAACAACTTACTGCAAAATATGGAAGGGGGTTCACAGAGAGGAACTTACGTGCGATGCGTCAATTTTTTATGATGTTTCCAAATCGGCACACACTGAGGCCCGAATTAAACTGGTCCCATTACCGTCTGCTGATGAAAATCGATCTTGCACCGAGACGCGAGTTCTACATGCAGGAGTGTATAGAATCCGCATGGAGTGTCCGCCAGTTGGAGCGGCAGATCAACTCATCTTCCTACGAGCGTATGCTTTCCACTAAAAAGAGTGGGCAGAAAGGAGTAAAGAACAAAAAACAAACCCCTGAACCAAAGACCGATCAGAACCAGATGATTAAAGACCCGTACATCCTTGAATTTTTAGATGTGAAGGATAGCCCGGGCTATCATGAAAGCGATCTGGAACAAGTGCTTATCGATAAATTGCAGGAGTTCTTGCTCGAGTTAGGAAAGGGATTCTCTTTTGTTGGAAGACAGAAACGCATCACTACCGACGAAGGCAGACATTATTACATTGACCTGGTCTTCTACAACTACATTTTGAAATGTTTTGTGGTGGTTGACCTAACGACCGGGGAACTGACCTATCAGGATATCGGCCAGATCGATTTCTACGTTCGGTTGTTTGATGATATTGTAAAACAAAAAGATGACAATCCGACCATTGGGATCGTTCTATGCTCCGAGAAAGATAAGAACATTGTCAAATACTCCGTATTGTCTGACAAAGAGAATCTATTCGCCTCAAAATATATGACTTATTTGCCTTCGGAAGAAGAATTGAAAAAAGAGTTGGATCGTGGGAGAGAGAATATCGAACGCAGAAAGAAGCTTGATGAACCTCCGAATGATTGATCCGTAGCGGCCCTGCGGCATACTTGGCCTTTGTTCACTGCCGTTCTTTCAGCCTTGAGAAAGAGGCGCATTGGACCGCCATTACCGCCGCCCCTATATCTAAGGGGTCGTGTATTATCTTCTCGGCCTTTTTTATCCCGGTCTCATCGAAGGAAAAGGGTATGCCGGGCGATGAGAAGATCGTCCCTTCCTTCACATCTCTTCCATCAATAGCGGCGGGCGATGCGTTGAACACGAGCACATGCGACGAGATCGCGCCTGAAAGGTCGTCCGTCATCTTTGCATTGATGCGGTCTGAGAGTTCTTTCATCGCATTCTTATCTATGTCAAAGATGGTTATTCTCGCGCCCATGTCAGCCATCAGTTCGGCGGCTATGCCGCCCACTCTGCCTGCGCCGATCACCAGAACATCCTTCCCCGCCAGCCCTCCGGCGGCCCCTTTGAGAGCGGAAACATAACCTGCCGCAGTGGAGAATGAGTTATTGGAGAATCTGCCGTTTGTTGTGTTGATCGCGATGAATTTGATGTCGTCCGCCATGAATATCATCTCGGCCCCGGATGAAAGGGCCTCGGCCAGCCCCGTTACGTCTGCGTATTCAGTAACGAACGCTTCCATTCCCAGCTTCCGCACTATCTCCGCCACCGATTCCGAGAATTTTTTTATTATGCCTTTGCCCGACGTGACGGGCACAACGCCGACCTTGATGCCTCTGAGATCCAACATCTCCGGCACTATCCCTATGGCATCGCATGCCAGTTCCAAAGTATCCATTCCGGTAAGGGATACCAACATATCGTTCGTGCTGTCCAAAGACCCGATTATATCCTTTACCATCTCGTCTGTGAGCCTTGTCATTATACCATCCTCGGAGACCTGTCAACGTATTCTTCCAGATCGCACTCGTTCATTGTTCTGTAAATGAACTCCTTTCGTTTTCTGAGGACCTCGGCGGCGGTCTTTCCTTTGGTGATCACTGTGGCCCTCCACACTTCCTTTCCCGGAAGATAGTTCGTGATCGCTTCGTCTGAACCGAAAAATCTCTCTTCAAACCTGGGCTTGGATATTTTCCCGAATACCTTTTCGCCGCAGGTGATCAGCCTGCCGTTCTCCACCAAGTAATGCTCATATGAGGAGCATTCGTTCCTGTTCTCTCTTCCGGTGGTCTTTCCTAATGCGGAGTAAGCAAGCTCTTCCAATATGTTGATGTCCGTGGCCGCCCATACTGCTGCAGGCGTTTGGCTGGGGATACGCGCATCTGTTTCCAAGACCCTGAGCCCGTTCTTTGTGTATATTGCCTCCACATCCATGAGCCCGTTCAGATCAACGGCTTCCGCTATCCTCCTGCCTATATCGGCGAACAATTCGTCGTCCTCTTTCGGCAGTATGTCCGGCTCGCAGAGCACCATTTTGCAATCGTAATTGGAATCAAGGACCACCTCGGTGGTCTGAAAAGATGTGGCGGAACCTCTTTTTCCGATGACCTCTATCGATACGCTTTTGCCTGATACGAACTCCTGTGCGACAGGAACATCTCCCAGTTCCTCCACTGTCCTCAGTGCGGCATCCATCTCCTTCTCGTTGTTGACCGCGGACACCCCTATGCTCCCGCTTTGCGATGACGGCTTGACGACCGCTGGGAACCCGCACTCCGGCCAAGGCCTAGGCAAAGGAATGCCTATCTCTTCCATTATCTCGTTGGACCTCTTCTTTGACGATGATATTCCATATGCTTCAAGATCAAAAAGGAACGGTACCTCCGACCCTTGCATCATTCTATCCAGAGCTGTCAGTGCCTCGATCTCTTCGCATGCGGGAATGACCGCGTCGCAGTCCCAGAGTATCTTTTTGGCCCTTTCCGCATCCTTTGTAACATCCAACACCTCATGGGAATCGGAGAGCGACAATGCCGGAGCGTTTTCTTTTCTGTCGATAACAACGGTTTCGAATCCTGCCTTATTCGAAAGAAAGACCGCTTCTATCCCCTGTAGGGCACCGCCTATTATGCCGATCCTCATCCTACCACCCTTGTTTTGCTTTTAGTTCCTTTAAGAAGCTTTCATACTCTGAGTTCGCTGCCGCTTTTTTTCCCATTTCATCGAGCATTTGCAGCACATGGGAGACGGACCTGTGGCCGTTGTCGATGTCCAGTTCATGCTGGGCCACTCCCGCGAGGTCCTCGTGGGGCGGAACGATCGAGGTTATAACATTCGCGCCTGCATCCAGCCTGCTCTTCAGACCCGCAATGCCTTCAACATCAAGAGAAGCAGGTATGAGTCTGTCAGGGAACAAGAGGCGCATCACGGCGATGGATATCAATTCATCAAGAGGCTCGGTGGGTCTCGTATTCTCCATTGGAGTTCCTTTCTGCGGAACGAACGTCATCGCCCGTATCTGTTCGCATCCGAGAGAGCCCATTTTGACAATGGATGCCGCCCTGTCCTCTAGTGTCTCTCCGAGTCCGACCATGATGCCGTCCTCGGTCAGAAGGCCTGCTCTCTTTGCCCATATCTTCTGATTCAATCTGTGGTCGAAGTCCTGTTCCAATCTGAGCTTGGAGAAAAGGTCCCTGTTGTACGTTTCCTGATAACAGGCGAACCAATCTGCTCCGGCCTCCCTGAATTTCGTGAATGTGTTCTCCTGTACGGCACCGGGTGATACCATTATCGGTATGCTTATCTCCTCCTTCACGCCGCTCACTATGTCCAGGAAGCCGCGGTGGTCATCGGAGCACATCAGGGGATCCTCACCCATCGTGAGGTCCACCAGATTTATCCCCGCGTCCTTGAGGCTGCCTGACAGTGTCAAGACCTCCTCCTTTGTCTTTCTGTAGCGCGGAAGGTCATTGGTCCTTCTGTAATAACAGAAGGCGCAATTGTTCCTGCAGTGAGTGGAAAAATATACGAACCCGTAGATGAACACCTTATTCCCGAACACTCTGTCCCTTACGGAGGCTGCTGCCGAGAATAGTTCGGAGAGATCATCCTTCTTTCTGATCGAGAGCAGTTCCGCTATGTCGTCCGTGGATATCTCGACGTTGCTTTTTGCTTTCTCGATTATATCAGTTATGCTCAATCGTATCCCCGTCAATTTATCTTTGCGCCGTTCAAATAGCTCAGGCTCCTGCCCGTCTTCTTAACGCTGCCTTTGTTCTTCATGAGCATGAGCAGCCTTTCCAGCCCAAACCCTACGCCGGACCATGGCTCATGCACATCGTGAGCCGCATCCAGGACGTGGGGGCCCACTGCTCCCGACGATACTTCCATATCGCCGACCATCACATCGATCGTCTCCTTATAGACATCGGACTCTTCTCTGGACAGGACATAATCCAGCCCCGTGATGTCCATAATATCGCATATGTACTCTTTCAAAGCCTCGGTGGCATCCTTCTCCGGCCCCATCTCCACCAGGTTGAGCATGGTGAACTCCTCAAGATGCGCACCGCTGCGGGACTCCTTTCTGAAGCAGGAACCTATCTCGAATATCCTTACCGGACCATCGGTATGGTCCCTGAGCTTTCTCATCACATAGTAAAGGTTCGGTGCCAGCATCGGGCGCAAACATCTCTTCTCGTCAATGAAGAATACCTGTCTGTACAGAGGATGCTCCGGCGTGATAGTCATTTTCTCAAGTGCCGCTTTCGATATTATCGCGGGGGTCTTCACTTCGATGAACCCCTTTGAGATCAGTATTTCCGATATGTCCGACTCCAGCTGGGCCAGCTGATGCCTTGAAGGCGAGCTTATCATCCCTTTGATGGACCTTTCATTCAATGAAACGAGGTCCGACATAAGGTTCGAAAATGCCTTCTCTCTTTCCTCTACATTTTTAAACCCAGAGGTATCCCTGGGGTCGTCTCCGAATTCTCTTAGCTTTTGGATCTGTGAATCGGTGAAGCCTACATCGATGTCATCACCACCTGCATCTTCGTGGCGAGAGACCGGGGAATCGAACCCCGCTGGTTGAGCTTTAGAGGCCTACCGGTCCCAGACCGTCCCCCGTTCCATCTTTGATGTACCATGATAATTCTCCTTTGAATATTTGATTCCTGTGAGGCCTCTGTGTAGATCATACTTCTGAATATGACTCGCAGGCCTTTTCCTGCCCGCCTCTTTCTTTGTATAAGGAGGAGGAGTAGAATGCCCGTAGGCGGACAGGGGCCTCGAGTGAAAGTCAAGCGAGATTGATCCAACGGGATGGATCTTTTTATGCGGCATTTCCCTTTAATGACGCACTATAATAGAATCGTTATTACAATATAAAAAGATATCTTTTTCGCAATTATTTTTTTGATTATTAGTATTTAATTTTAACTACAGAAAAAAAATATTTGATAGAATAATATTAATACTGCTGCAACCAGTATGCATAATAGATAGAAATACCATTTACACAGAGGTGGTGCGAGGATGTTTAGTCTGATGGCATATGTCTGGCTCATCATTGGGGGCCTTTTGGAGCCCGCTTGGGTCATCGCTTTGAAGAAGTCCAAAAGCTTCAAAGATGTGAAGTGGACCATTGCTACGTCATTCCTGATCGTGGCAAGCCCGTTCTTCCTATCTCTTGCCATGAGAGAGATACCTGTCGGGACCGCTTATGCCGTGTGGACGGGGATAGGCGCGATCGGAGCGACGGCGTTGGGTATATTCCTCTACAA
>WRJJ01000041.1 GCA_009778575.1 Methanomassiliicoccaceae archaeon | reverse complement strand
GATACTTTTCTTGTTTATATACACTACTCGGTCACGCTATGGCGGTTTCTTGTGTTTGTGTAGTGATATCGAACAAAAAAGGAAACACCTCTATGATCTTTGGCATTATGATTATAAGGATATGAGCGCATCGCTATTGGGAGGCACACATGACTCAGCGCACTAGCAGAATATACACGATCGAGGAGATCACAGACATCGTCCGGCCCATCGCCGAAAGATACGGTGTGGCATCGGTGATACTGTTCGGGTCATATGCAAAGGGCAAAGCCGACCGTGACAGCGATATCGATCTGTACGTTGAGGCAGGAGAGATAACAGATCTTATTGAGCTTAGCGTGTTCAGGCTGGATCTGGTGGATGCCCTGCGCAAGGAGGTGGATGTCGTCACAGCCGATGATTTCTCGGCGGTGAGCAAGATCGTTAAACCCGGGGTGCCTATTTACGGGTGACCCCACCGAAACGGGAACTGCTTTTTACTTACTTTCTTGAAATGTTGACTTATAAGTCATAATTCTCACTCAATTGTGATTAGTTGACTTATAAGTCATAAAGTTTTAATATACAGTAAATGTTGACTTATAAGTCATAATTGTCGGCGGTTTCAAATGAGCAAGCAGATACTGAGAACAAAATATCTCGAACGCCTTCAGAGCGTAAGGGGCCTTACGGATACGGTGAAGGTAATAACCGGGGTCAGAAGGTGCGGAAAGACCACCCTCATGGAACAGTTCATGGATGTCCTCCGCGCCGAAGGAGTGCCTGAGAATGATATCGTCTACATGAACTTTGAGATCATTGAGAACGATTTCTCCGACTATGTGGGTTTCCACAAGGAGATCTCAAAAAGGCTCGGAGGCGGAACGAAGTATGTGTTCCTGGACGAGGTGCAGAATGTTTCGGGATGGGAGAAGGCGGTCAACTCGATACGGGTCGAATACGATTGCGACATTTACATCACAGGCTCCAATTCCAAGCTTCTGTCGTCCGAGCTGGCCACCTTGCTGAGCGGCAGAACCTTTGACATCTACATGATGCCGCTCTCTTTCAGAGAGTTCCTTGAGCTGAACCCATCGGACGGAACATATGCCGGTCTGGAAGAGAGGTATGGACAGTACGTCAGAATAGGTTCCATGCCTATGGTGGGTCCGGATATGGAGCAGGCGATCGTAAGGGAGGCTCTGCTGGGGCTGATCAGCAGGATAATCACGAACGACATCCTTCCCAGATCGGAGATAAGGGACATGAACGCCATGAACAAGATACTGAGGTTCATGATGTCCGGCATAGGCAACCAGGTAAGTCCGAGATCGATCGCTCACGAATTGGGTATATCCAATCAAAAACTGGTGTCATCATATCTATCTCTTCTCGAACAGGCGTACATCTTATGCAGCGTACAGCGTTATGACATATCCAGAAAAAGGATACTGAAGACCAATGAGAAGTATTACTGCATCGACCCCGGGATGAGGGCCGCAATGGTGGGCTACCTGAGAAAGGACACCGGGCGCATGCTGGAGAACATTGTGTATCTGGAACTGGTGCGCAGGGGGTATGATGTCACCACCGGAGAGATAAACGGGAAAGAGGTGGACTTCGTGGCGGTCAAAGGTTTTGACATAAGGCATTATCAGGTCACGGAGACGCTTGTCGGCACGTCAGAGCGTGAATTCGGAAGCCTGAAGAACATCAGGGACCACTACCCAAAGATAGTCATAACGACCGACAGGAACACGACCGACGGAGAGGGCGGGATAAGGGAGCAGAATTATTTGGATTTCCTATTGGAAGACTGGTGAACCGAGCACGGCCAAACCCTCTTCTGCCGGATCTTGGCTTTCTTGCTACCTTGCGTCGCAGACGCGGGCCCTGCCAGTTCATGGATCACTACAGCTGCGATGAGTGATGGGGGGCACATCTCATCAGACAGCTCATTCTTTATCTATCAGCCATTCAACGATGTTTCTTATTTCGATCCCCTCCGCGCTTCCGTTACCGGGGTCAGTTGTGAGCAGGGTCTTACGGAGATTGTTCCTTATGCCTTCCAACGGCCTAAGTTCTCGCTCCAACGTTCCAGCGTCCGATACTGACCACGCGACCTGAAAATATTCATTCTTTCCGCCGCGGCTTGCGATGAAGTCCACTTCGATGTTTCCAAGCTTTCCTACGCTTACTCTGTATCCTCTGCGCATGAGTTCCAGAAATACAAGATTTTCCAGCGCTCTCCCTCGGTCACGCAGGTCCTCTCCTATCACGCCATTCCTCATTCCGAGGTCCGTGCAGTATATCTTGTCATTCGTGGTCAGTATCTTCTTGCCGCGCAGATCATACCTTTTTGCGCGGTAGAACATCAGGGATTCCGTTATTGCGGAAAGATAGCCGTCGGCGGTCTTATCATCTATTCCCAGAGACAACGCGACGGAGTGAACGGAAAGAGGATTCCCGATCTCTGAGAACAGATATTCGATCGTTCTCCTCAAGATGGTGTTATCTGTTATTTTCTTTCTCTTCTGTATGTCTTTTACAATTACATCCGAACGTATCATGTCCAGCGTTTCGAAGACCCGTTCCGGGTCCATATCGCTGCGAACACTGGGCATGGAACCGATCGCCATGTATCTTTTCAGCGCATCAAGGTCGGCGGCCAGAGAGTTATGCTCAGTGAACTCTTTGAAAGAGAACGGAAGCATATCGATCTGGATCGATCTTCCTGTCATGAAAGTGGAGAGCTCCGTTGATAAGAAGTATGCGTTGGACCCGGTCAGGTAGATATCGCATTCTCGGTCCACCATCATCGATGAGATCGCTCTTTCCCAACTGTCCACCTTTTGTATCTCATCAAGGAAAACATAGCTCATTTCCTTCGGCATTATGGACATCAGATGCTCGTACAGAGATTCGGCATTCAGATATTCTTTGTTAGAAAGAGACTCCATATTCATGAAGACAATATTTCTTTCGCTCACTCCCGATGCTTTCAGTTCAGACATATATTGCCGCATCAGTGTGGATTTGCCGCATCTTCTCATGCCTGTTATTATTTTTACAAACCCCGTGTCATCTTTGTATCGTCTCAAGCGGTTCAGATACTCGGTTCGGACGATCTCTCTGTGCTCCATGGTGTTGTATCGTCTGCGAATGATATAAAAGTTTGGAATCAATTCCAAATTTTTGTAAAAAATTATTTTTTTTGGAATTGAATCCAAAAATAATGCATTAATCTGAAAATGAGTTCGCGTCCCTCATAAGGCAGGTAAGGCGGAGAACAGTCCGCACACCGCCAAAAACGTAAAAGTTTTCTAATGAACTAGAAAACTTCGTCAATAATGTAAGAGTTTTCCAGTGAACTAGAAAACTCCATCAAAAGTGTGAAAGTTTTCTAATGAACTAGAAAACTTTTCATTTGAAGAACTTGGATCAAAGAAAGCCATTAAGGAAAGAATATTTCTTTCCCGATCTTCCCGGAAAAGATACGTATGGTCTTTCCTCTCTTTTCCAACAGTTTTGACGGCATGGAACCTATCTCCTTCACGATGATCACCGAGCAATCGTTCAGAAGGTCCGCGGTGTTCTCTATGTGTTCCTTGTGGGAACCGCCCGCCACCTGTTTCGACGTATCTACGTCGATAGTTCTGACGAACTCCGTTCCGCCGTTCGCTACTGAGTAAACGTCGAAACGCGAAGCGTTGCCGAAGCCGCTGTCGACGTTCTTTCCGTCAGACGTGGCAACAGCCATCAATACCGGCCCTCCGCCGTCCACTTTTACCAAAGCGGGAGCGGGCCCGTCCGCAGACGGGCCGCACCCCGCTCGGCATGATCCAAATCTCATGAACTCCGATGACCTGTCCTCTCCCAAAAGCCCCACCGCATCGGCTCTGCACTGTCTGCAGTGTCTCATCATCCTTACGTCCAGTTCGCAGATGTCCATAAGTTTTTTCCTTTCTTCCGGCGTCGGTGCCCTTCTGCCGCTGAACTCCGTACCGTCCACGGGTATCAGCGGGAGTATGTTCACGATGTACACCCCGAGGGACTTGACCTTCCTCACAAGCTCAGGGATGTGGTCGTCGTTGATCCCCGGGACCATGACGATGTTGATCTTCACCATCATCCCGAGTTCGACGCATCTCCTTACGCCTTCGAGCTGATTCTTCAGAAGGATCTCCGCACCTTCTTTTCCCGTATGGGTGGCGCCTCCCCACTGCACCTTGCCGTATATCTTCTCCCCAACCGACGGATCGGAGGCGTTCATGGTGACTGTCAAGAACCTCACTCCGAGGTCGTACAGCCTTTGCGCATTGCCGGGCAGCGCGAGGCCGTTTGTGGAGACGCACAGCGTAAGGTCCGGAAATTCTCCCTTTGCCATTTCCAGCAATCGGAACGTCTCTTCGTTGGCGAGAGGGTCCCCGGGACCGGCGATGCCTATCACTCTGAGAGAAGGTATCTTTTCTTTGACAACTCTTATCTTCTCCACCGCTTCCTCGGGAGAAAGGACCTCGCTCGTAACCCCGGGCCGGGACTCGTTGCTGCAGTCGTACTTCCTGTTGCAGTAGTTGCATTGTATATTGCATTTCGGAGCCACCGGCACATGCATCCTTGCGAACTTGTCGTGCGCATCCTTGCTGTAGCAGGGATGTTCTTTCAACGCTTCTTCCGGCCTCCCGTCCATATGACCTGCATGAACGTTCCAATATCTATTTCTTTTACCTCGGCCATACCCCCGCAATCGTCTTTTCAAACCTGTCCCTTCCGGCTCCCCGGGTTCAGAAAGCTTCTGCGGTATTATCATCTTCCAACTGTCGTTTTTGATATGTTCCCTATATAACCAGTGTGGAATTTCTGTAGTTTCCTTATGCGCCTCGTGTCCGACGTACGGTAGTGTTTTATAAGGAGTAGCCAGATATTAATTTGAGGTTGAGAGAAGTTGCCTGAAGAAAAAACGCTGGACACTGTTTTTGCTGCGTTGAAAAAGGCCGCCGACAACGAACTTACGATCTGGTTCAAGGCATGGCCCCCGGCAGATTCCACCAAAGCCACGTTGCAGAAAGCTCGACAGCTGACGGCGAAGGCCGCATTGGAATATGTGACCGCAGCGGACGCAGCCGGAGTGGCGGTCGATGAGAATACGAGAGCATTCTCCGAACAGACAGAATTGAAGGCCGCACGGGATACAGTGGATGACACTTACGCTCAGATAAAGGCGAAAAAGCTGACCAAGGATAAGCTTGAGGCGATGTTCGTGTTGGACGAGCCCCCGTATTCAGGTTCGCCTGCGCCGACACCCGCGCCGACACCCGCGCCCGCAGAACCGGCAACAAAAGCAACCGTGGCCAAGGCCGTTGAGACCAAAGCATCGGAACCCGCAACCGCTGCCACCAAAGCAACGGAACCGGTTGTCGCTGCTGCGAGTAAGGCCAAAGCAGCCACGTTATCCACAGGCACGGAGGCCCCTGCGGCAGATACAAAAGCCGCCGAGATCAAAGCAACGGAACCGGCCGCCGCCACCAAAAAAATAGAACCGATTGCAGCAACCGTAAAGGCCGCCACTATAGATAAATCCACCATCGAGACAAAAATTTCGCCGGATTTAGACATAAAACTTAAGGATACGGTAGTAAGCAAAACGGATGTTCTTGACAAACTCGACACCAAACTGGAGCTAAAACCAATCACTCCGGTCAAACCCGTCACCCCGGTTACTCCGGTCACTCCTGTGACTCCCGTAACCCCAGTCACTCCCGTGACTCCCGTTACCCCGGTAACCCCTACCCCTCCAGATCCCCCTAAACCCCCGATGCCCCCCTCGGCCCCGGTGGGGTCCGCAGACGGGAAAACGGCTGCGGGAGAATTCTATGCGGATATATCAGACATACTCGGCAGTCTCGGAGAGGGACTGTCGAACGCTCAGAGACAACTGGACCTGGGCGCCCTGAGGACGCAGAAAGAGATACTGGACGATGAAGAACTTTCAAGTTACGGCCTCTCCGCCACATGGTATGTCATGCCGGAGGCGGAGTTCACTCTGAAAATGGAGCTCAGTATGTCTTACGAGGAGACGCAGGAGGGCACGAAGGAGAGCAAGACCCCCCGCACCAAGCTCATGGCCGCCGTTTCCAATGCAAAATACAACAGCTTGTATAACGTTGACAGCAAGCAGGAGACCTCCCTGAGGGTAAAGTTCGTGCCGGTGCCCATGCCCGCCCTTGTCAAGGTGCCGAAAATAGAGGGACTGACCGTGCCTGCCGCAAGGCAGGCGCTGTCGGGCGCAGGAGTCCGGTGGTCCTTCGTCGACGAAAAGGGAGAGCCGTGGACCCTGGACACCGGGACCGTAGCTACCCAATCCATGCCCGCGGGGGAAGTGATCCTTGCGGAAAGGGTGCTCTTAGCAACTATAAAGAGGAAATGATATGGCAACGCTAGAAGAACTCACAAAAAGGGTGGAGGCGCTGGAGAAGGAGAACGCCGAACTGAGGGCGATGATGGACAGCACGATAAAGAGCACCATATCGCCCAAGATGGCAACCGTCGCACCTCCATCCGCCGGCGCGAGCATAACAAACGAAGCCGTCGCAGATATGCTTGGAGGTTTCATAGACAATTTCAATTCGAGGGCAGTGAACAACAATTCGCCCGTCGGCTACATGATGAGTGAGGTTGAACTCGATCTCAAGACCGTAGTGGTCATGAAAGAGAACGGGACGCTTTTGCTCAAACCCGCCGACGAAACATCGCCCGCCCAATCCGTTGCGCCGCTGAAGCTGTCGGTAAGGGCGGTACCGGGACAGAACACCGTCAGCCCTAGAAAGTAAAGGGCAGGAAGAAGTAAAAAAAGGAAAAAAGGAGAGAAGAAGTATGCCAGATGTAGGACAGGAATTATTGAACGTGCCGTTCCCGGAGATGGTTGTCAAACTGGCCTCCGCGATAGCGGAAGGCCAGCTGAAACTTGACCTGGTGAGCTGCGAGATCGCCAAGATAATGGGGGACTCGAAAGCGGCCAAGGTAGAGATACCCGACGTTACCAAAGAAGGCAACGAGACCATAACGACATCGCTGATAGGGGCAGGCTTCCAGCCGACGTTCTATCAGTTCACGGACACCATAATCGAGGTCAAGATGGCCATAACCATGGCCACAAGCACGGAGAGATCGGTATCGGCCACCGCAAAAGCGGGCTTCGGCTGTTTCTCCGCATCGGTGAACGCCTCATATTCATCCAAATATTCGTACGAAGTGAGCGGATCTAGCCTTCTGAGAACAAGGATCACGCCGGTCCCGCCAAGCACATTCCTTCAGAAACTGCTTGAGATAAAGGCTCAGATGATACAGCTGGAGTTCGAACTCAAGATCAAAGAGGCGGAGCTCAAGATGCAGGAGAAGCAGAAGGAGATCGCTGAGAAGGCCGCAGAGAAGAAAGAAGAGATCGAATCGGAGTGAAGTTAAAAGGTGAATACAAATGGGAATAGGACAAGAGGTATTGAACGTCCCCTTCGGGGCAATGGTCTACCAGGTGGCGTCCGCGATCGCAACGTCGCAGACCAGCCTGGACAAGTCATCGGTAGAGATACTGAAGGTAATGGGAGATGTTGAGAACAATCCGGTCTCGCTGCCTATACTGAAAGAGGACGGCACGGAGGGATCGATCAAGACATCGATGATAGGGGCAGGGTTCCAGCCTGCATTCTATCAGTTCACGGATGCCATAATCGAGGTCAAGATGGCCATCTCAATGAGTTACGACAACGAGTACTCAAGCGGATACCAGCACGATTATGAGAGCAAATACGAGAGCAAGAACAAGAAGTACAACTACGCATCCGCGTCGACCACAACGATAAATGCCAACTACACGAGCAAATACAGCTTCAATGAAGAGGCATCGAGCACTCTCCGCGTCCGTCTGGTACCGTTGCCGCCGAACCCGATCATGCAGCGCCTGATAGAACTGAGGGCGCAGAGGCAGCAGCTGCAGTTCGAACTGCAGATAAAGAAAGCGGAACTCGAGATGCAGAAGGAAATGGAGAAAGTGGCAAACACGACGGTGTGACGGCCATCCTGAAAGAAAGACTGTTCGCACACTTCGGTGCGGGAGTAGATGATCAATGAGATTGCTCACGCACGTCTATCTTGCCAACTTGATCATGGATGAGTTGGTCACCAATAAGGGAAAGCTCAGGATACCTGACGTAAAGGGGAACTACTCGGCAGGTACCCTGAGGGAGCCCTACCCTCCGGGAAACGAAGATGCTCCGAAGGCGGTTCGCTTCCCCACAAGGGGCGGCGGCATTGAGGTGCCGGAGGCGGTTGTAAAGGTCATTTTATCCAACAGAGAATACTTCAGGGGCGGCGCGGCCGGGTTTGACGCGTTCCCGGATTCTGCGTTCGTCCGAGAGGTCATCCGCCCGTTCGGATCCGGCATCTGGCTGGAATATCTGTTCGACCGCTTCAGGGCCCTCCCCAAGGGGGAGGAGCGCGACCGGGTCTACGCTTTCCTCATCGGACTGATGACCCACTGCTCCGCAAGTGTGTTCATGCGTGCGTACGCAAACGAATACGCAGGCGGCTGGTACGACGGTCCGGACAAGCCGGCGGGGAAGAAGCACGATCTCATAGATGAATTCGTGGAGGACGCCCTTGCCCGCCCTTCATCGAAGTACAGTGTGGTCTCAAAGGAAGAAAGGACGATAGATATCCCGGCACACTTTCTGGCGGTATGTTTTGCGGACATGTCCGCCGTCGAGGATCAGATAAAGAGGATAAGGCCGGAGGAAAAGAGCGGCAAGATACTCTCCGCATATCATGGCAGCGGGCTCGATCCCTTCCGCAACAGCTCTTTCGATTATGCGGCGGCAGACGGCGGCCGCGGAACGGTGCCGGACCCTCTGTACCCAAAAACGATCTCGGAAAGGATCGCCCGGATGGAGAAGCTGATCGAGAAGCAGCTGAATG
This sequence comes from Methanomassiliicoccaceae archaeon, assembly GCA_009778575.1. Lineage (GTDB taxonomy): Archaea > Thermoplasmatota > Thermoplasmata > Methanomassiliicoccales > Methanomethylophilaceae > Methanoplasma. Next base: position 998 of record WRJJ01000041.1, on the reverse strand, counting down.
ATGCAAAAAAGGTCTTGACCGGAGAGGGTCCCGAAAAGAACCGGGCGGAGATCGTAAAACTGATGGAAGAGCAGTTCGGGGAAGAGGACGTTCCGAAGAAACTGCTGAACGATATCAAAGAATTCGGCGAGGCGGAAACATACCCATACGGTAAAGAGGGGGAGTTCAAAGCGTTCTCCCTCGGTCTGACGGCATCCAAATTCTGCATCATTGGATACAAAGAACTCAACAGATATCTGGATCCGGATCCGGACAGGCCGGAGACGGGGGCGTTCGGGCGGGACGAGAGCCGCCATTCTCTGAAGGGAGTGCGCTTGAAGATGGAACCCGTATCGGATCTTTACGACTTCTTCAAAGGCGGGACCACCCTCTGCGGGTTCGAGATATCCGCCAAAGAAAGGAAAGCGGCTTTCAGCGCTTTCCTTCCTTCGGAGGTGCGCGAAGGCAAGATCAGTATCGATCTTCCCTTTCCGATCCCCTATGAGGACATAACGGGATTCACCCTCTTCATGGCAGGCGGCGAGGCCTTCTGGGATATCGGAGGGTTCGAGGTAGCGAGCGAAACGGGAAAGGTCCTTGCAAAAACGACAGAGCCCTTCAGGGTCGAACAGAACAGCAGCTGCAGCATAGAAGTGAACTCGAAAGCGGTGAAGGAGAAAGTTGATTCAATGGGGCCCGCGGAGGCCATCGACGTGCCGCACCGGATAATGTCATGGCTGTACAGCCTTGACGGGCAGGACAGGGATCTGACGGAAAAGGATCCCGAATACGCCAACCCCGACAGGAGGCCATGGGAATACGACGAATACGCCATATACAGTAATGCCAAAGAGCAAAAGGAAGAGCAAAAAGAGTTCGTCCCCGGTCTGCAGAGCGATCTTCTTTCGGATGAATTTGACGATATTCAAGAAAAACCTCAACAGAAAGAAAAACCCGTATCTCCCGTGACCAAACCCAAACCCAAGACGGGCATCCCCTTCGATCCGTCGAAGACGCCC
>WRJJ01000040.1 GCA_009778575.1 Methanomassiliicoccaceae archaeon | reverse complement strand
TCTATGCTTTCATAGGGGACCTGTCCACTTTGCCTTACTACCCGTTAGTGTCCAAGAGCTATCTGGACAGTCTGAAAATAACCTATAACTTCGTAAACGACTATACCGGAGTGATAAATGCCACCGCCAGCGGAACATACAATTTCTATTGTAACTCCGCCACGAATGACAGCACGCCGGCGGTAACGATGAGTGTTGTGATAGACGACGTACCGCCGACGGTAACGAACGTTACGCCCAGCGGCATAGACATCGCCCTTTCGACAAGCACCATCGTCATCGCTTTCAGCGAGGCGATGGATACGGGAGGAACGGGAACGGTCACATGCAATAACGGCGCAACTCTTGCGTTCTCAGGCTGGAGCTCAGGAAATACCGTTGTGACATACAACATCACATCGGGCAGCCTGGCGCTGGCGACGACATACACGGTGAGCATAAGCGGATTCAAGGATGTCGTGGGCAACGTGATGGACGCGGACGCAAGCAACACGTTCACCACCGTCAAGGCCTCGCCGAACATCACAATATCGGCGGATCCGGCGGCGGGACAGACCTATCCGGGCAACGTGACGCTGACGGCCACGCTCTCCGGCGCACAGCCTAGCAACTCCGGGCAGACGATCACATTCACCGACGGCGGTTCTACATACACGGCAACGACGAACGCAAGCGGAACAGCCACGTACACCATTCTGAGCCCCATACCCGGCACGTATACGTTGGGGGCATCCTTCGCATCCGATACCTACAACAATGCCGCCACGGCGAACAGTATCTCAGGATACAACGTGGGCAAGGGTACGCTTACGGCAGGGGACTTCGGTTTCTCTCCGCTGACCGATACATATAACGGCACATCGAAGACCGTAACACCGTCGCACTCATTGTCGGGCATCGGCGCGATAACCGTTTACTATGACGGTCTGACCACTGCGCCCACTGCCGCGGGAACATATATGATAACGATCGATGTGGCCGAACCGATGTCCGGAGGCAGCTGCTATAACGCCGCAACCAATCTTTCGTTGGGCAACTTTGTCATCAATCCCGCAGCGATCACGGTGGAGCCGGATGCGGGACAGAACAAGGTGTACTACCAGTTGGATCCGGCGTCGTACGCCTATTCAATAACATCCGGTACCCTGTACGGGATCGATGCCTTCTCGGGCAGCCTCGACCGCGACCCGGGCGAGGATGCGGGACTGTATGAGATAACGCAGGGCGATCTGACATTGGGAAGCAACTATAATCTGACCTTTACTTCGGGAGTGTTCTTCGAGATCACCAAAGCGGCGATCACGGTGGAGCCGGATGCGGGACAGAACAAGGTGTACTACCAGCTGGATCCGGCGTCATACGCCTATTCTATAACATCCGGTACCCTGTACGGGATCGATGCCTTCTCGGGCAGTCTTGACCGTATTCCGGGCGAGGATGTCGGACCGTATGAGATAACCCAGGGCGATCTGACCGCGGGAGGCAACTACGATCTGACCTTCACTCCGGGAGTGTTCTTCGAGATCACCAAGGCTGCGATCACGGTGGAGCCGGATGCGGGACAGAAGAAGATCCTCAACGAAGGGGACCCTGTGTTCACGTACACGATAACATCCGGTACCCTGTACGGGACCGATGCCTTCTCAGGCAGTCTCGACCGCGATCCGGGCGAGGATGTGGGAACGTATGAGATAACCCAGGGCGATCTGACCGCGGGAGGCAACTACGATCTGACCTTCACCCGGGGAGTGTTCTTTGATATAATCAAAGGCGACCCCAAGGAATACGTCATAACCGCTACCGCAAGCGGCGGAGCGGTCATTTCCCCCGAAGGGAATGTCACCGTCATCAGGGGGAAGAATGTCACATTCTTCTTCTCCGCATCTTCGGTGGCCGTGAACGGCGTACCTCTCTCTGCCGATGACGTTGCTCTCGGATACTACACGTTCGGCGACGTGATGATGAACCACACCATTGATGCTACTGGCACCAGCCCGAGAACGGCAGTGCATCTCTACATCAATGTGGGCGAGGGCGGCAATGCGGAATACAGCGTGAACGGTTCTCCGTTCACAAAGTATACCTCATCTGTCACCGTAATGGAAGGTTCCTCCATTGTGCTGAAAGCGGTGGCGGAAAACGGATACAAGTTCAAGGAGTGGAAGGAAGGAAGCATCGTATACGGTGATGCGGAGATCACATTCTCCGGAGTCGCGGCATCCATCGACATCAGCCTGATCTTCGAGGAGGACAACGGCAGCGAGTTCCCGCTGCTGATCGTTGCTGGCATCGTGCTGCTGGTCGTTCTTGTGGTCCTTGCGGCCCTGTTCATGCGGAAAGGGAAGGTCTGAAGAAAACATTTCAAAAACCATTTCCAATTTCCTTTCCATGATCGGAAAGCGCGCTTGCGCTTTCCGGTCGATCTTTATTTTTGCCATGCGCTCAAACTGAATAAAGGATCAGCAAAACAGCGCGGCCTCATCCCGCCGGCATCATTTGCGGCATACGTTATCGGATATCCATTTCTTTGCGGCCTCGAACACCTTCATGTTGGGCTCCACCAGCAAAGGTCTGGCGGAAAGGCTTTCGGCAAGCGCGTCCGTGACGTCCTTCTCCTTGAAAGGCAGAAGGCCCATCCCGGCCATTGCGCCCAGGAACGCTGTGTTCCCGGCTTTGGGGACGCCGTTCTCATTCGCTATCGATGATGCGGGGAAAGGCACGGCCTTGACCCCCGCAGGGAGCGCTATGTCCGCCTTTATCGATGATTCGAACAGTATCACCCCTCCCTCTTTCACCGAGGAAGCGAACCTTTCCAGCGAAGGCTGGTTCATTGCCACCAGAACGTCCGGGTCATCTATCGTGGGAGACCCTATCTCTTTGCCCCCGACGATGACGGAACAGGAGGCGGACCCGCCTCTTTGCTCCGGGCCGTAGCTGGGCATCCATGATACATATTTTCCGTCAGAGACCGCTGCCTCGGCGACCACCAGCCCCAGGCTGAGTATGCCCTGCCCGCCGAATCCGGAGAATTTGAATTTCCTTTCTTTGAACGAAGGATCGTTCTTCGTCGCTATCCCTTCCCTGCCGCCGGCCGTCAGTTCCTTTTCTGTCCTTATCGGAACTTTCTCAGGCACCGGTGCGGCCTCTCCGGAGCGGTCCCTGAAGTTGCCCAAGGGGTACGTTCTTTCCATTATCTCCGTGAACCTCTCCGCCTCTTTGACCGGATCCGTCCTCATATTGTTCGGACATGGTGAAAGTATCTCCACAAAAGCGAAACCTTTCTTTTCTTTTTGGATCTTAAGCGCCTTTTTGATCGCTTTTTTCGCCTGCATTATCCTCTTCGTGTCGGCGACCGACACTCTTTCTATGTAAACAGGCGCCTCAAGCGTCTCGAAGACCTCGCACACTTTCAGCGGATACCCCGTCTTCACGATATCCCTGCCGTAGGGCGTTGTCGTCGTTACCTGTCCCGCAAGCGTTGTGGGGGCCATCTGTCCTCCCGTCATGGCATACAGCGCATTGTTCACGAAGAACAATGCGAAGTTATCTCCTCTGTTCGCCGCCTGGAAAGCGTTGTTGAAACCTATCGCCCCCAGGTCCCCGTCCCCTTGGTAGGCGATGACGGGCTTGTCCGGCAAGACCCTTGAAACGCCGGTAGCTACCGCGGACGCCCTTCCGTGGGGCGCAGATATGTGGCCGCAGTCAACGTAGTAATAGCAGAATGTGGCGCATCCCACCGGCCCCACGAAGACCGCATCATCATGCATATCGAGATCCGCCATGGCCTCGCCGATAAGTTTCAGTATTATGCCGTGGCCGCACCCCGCACAGTAGTGGGTCGCCCGCATGGCCGTTCCTCCCTTTCGGGTGAACTCCTCATAAAGTCCGGTGGACCTTTTTATCATGCTCTCCCCTCCATCATCTTTTCGGCGGCTTCCACCAGGGCCGAGACCTTCGGAAGGTTCCCGCCCATCCTGCTGACTGACATTACTTGCTCCTTATTCTCAAGGTGCAGTACCACATCGTCCCGGTACTGCCCGTTGCTCATTTCCGTTACGATTATCTTTTTTCCTGAAGCGCAGGCGTTCAATTCTTTCGATGGGAATGGGAACAGCGTTATCGGACGGAAGAGACCTGCCTTTATCCCCTTCTCTCTGAGGATGTCGACAGCGGACCTTGCTATCCTGGCACTTGTGCCGTATCCTGTGAAGATCAAGTCGGCGTCATCCGTAAGGTAGGACTCGGCCCTTGCGTCATCCTCCATCTCTTCGTATTTTTTGTTCAGAAGGACATTGTGCTTTTCCTGCCCGTCGACGTCCATGTATATCGAGCATATCAGATTGTTCTTTGTCTCCGCATCGCCTTTCACCGCCCATTCGGAAGGCGGCGCATCGGAGACCTTTTTGGGTATGACGATGGACTCCATCATCTGGCCCAGAACGGCGTCCGCCAGTATTATGGCTGGATTCCTGTACTTGAAAGAAAGGTCGAAGGCCAAGATCGTAAGGTCGCACATCTCCTGGACGGAGGCCGGCGCCAATACGATATTCTTGTAATTGCCGTGGCCGCCTCCTTTGACCGCCTGATTATAATCTCCCTGCTCCGGCCATATGTTGCCGAGGCCGGGGCCGGCGCGCATGATGTCCACTATGACGCCGGGCAGCTGAGCTCCCGCCATGTATGATATGCCTTCCTGCATCAGGCTCATGCCGGGGCCGGAAGACGCTGACATCACTTTTTTTCCGGCGCTCGCCGCACCGTACATCATATTCGCCGATCCGGTCTCGCATTCCGCTTGCAGGAACTCTTTTCCCAAGCACGGCAGGTATTCCGATGCGGCATGGGCTATCTCGCTTGCGGGTGTTATGGGATATCCGAAATATGCGTCCACTCCGGCGTAGACTGCGCCGATCATCACCGCTTCGTTGCCTCTTACGAATTTGCGCATCTCAATCCCCCTCCGCATCGGGACGGTACACTTCGACAGCGTAAGGCTCAGGGCAGTTGTAGAAACAAATGAAGCATCCGGTGCATCCTTCTCCGGAATATTTGGCATACAGGTACCCTCTTTTGTTCAGGCTTCCCGATGATACCAGAACTTTCTTCGGACAAGCGGCTATGCATCTGCCGCAGCCTTTGCACTCGTCTTCATAAATTGTCGGATATGGTCTGTCTTCCACTTGACATCACGCCCTGATGTTTCGAGAAATGGAACGGTCATACTTAAAGATTATAACGATCCCGCGAGAGAATGTTCGGCATATGCCGTTACTGTGTCCGCCCGTCTGAGTGTGATGATTACCGAACGTCTCCGCGTCTGAGATCGCATGTGTTCTATACTTTCTAAAAAAATTACCGGCACTTTGTTTCCTTCTATAGAGGGAAACATATGGTAAAAATACAGAAAAATACCCTCTATGAAAGGAAACTTTCATAAAAAAAGCATAAGTTTCCTCTCATAGAAGGAAATTTTCAATAAATTTATATTCTTGTTATGCGTATACGGCTATGTGGATCGAATAAACAGGGCAACATATTTTGACAGGATGTCTGATTTCGTTGGCAACAGCAACGCCAAAGTGTTCATAGGGATCAGAAGGTGCGGAAAATCCACTATGATGCGTTGTTTTTCTGAAACGATCGGCGCAGGCAGGGACATAAACGAAATATACATTGATATGGAGCTTTGGGACAACCGAGAACTGAGAGATCCAGAAACACTCTACAAACGAATCAAAAGCAATCTTGCGGTCGATAAAATGAATGTCCTCTTCTTGGATGAGATACAGGACGTAACAGAATGGGAGTCGGTCGTGAGGTCGCTGATCAATGAGGGAGCGTGCGATATTTATATCACTGGCTCCAACTCAAGGTTGTTGTCATCGGAATACACCACATACTTGAGCGGACGGCTTAATGTGTTAGAGATGTTTCCTCTTTCGTTCAGAGAATGCGTGGAGTTCAACAGTGTTTACGGTAACCCCGCTACCGATGAAGAATTGCTGCAGAGGTTCATCAAGGTCGGCGGATTTCCGATGGTTTGGAGGAGCAATTACGGCGAGAGTTCATCTTACTCCACTGTGCGAGATATTCTGTCATCGATCAGAGCTAAAGATATCGTTGAAAAATTCAACATCAGAAATCCGGATCTTTTAGACCGCATATTCAGATTTGTATGCGATAATTTAGGGAAGTATACATCGATGAATAACATCTACAATGTTTTGCAGGCTGAAGACAGAAGTGTCTCCCGCGACACCGTATATGCATACATGGGCCACTTGGAAGCAGCATTTCTTGTTCAGAAGGCCAACGTATATGACGTTAAAGGAAAAAGAGTGCTTTCCTCGAAGTGCAAATACTTCCTCACCGACATCGGGCTGAAACATGCTGTCTTCGGATACAGGGGAGATGATATCTCTGGACACATGGAGAATATTTTGTATCTCGATCTGCGAAGCAGAGGGTACACTGTATGGGTGGGAGACAATAACGGGAAGGAGATAGACCTTGTTGCAGAAAAATATGGTAAAAAAGTATACGTACAATCCGCATTCCGCCTTTCATCAGAGGAGGTCATTAAAAGGGAGTTCGGGAATTTAAAGGGCATAAAAGACAGCTACCCAAAATATGTGGTCACTATGGATGATGATTTGTTCCATGGCGATGCAGATGGAATAACGTCCTGCAGACTTATTGATTTTTTGAAGAAAGAGGAACTATGATAGAAGGCCGGATCACATAATGCTACATTGGGGGCCTTTCCTTGTTGAAATTCCGCACGGATCCGAACATGAACGTATATGACTGAACCGATAAAAAAGCGGGCTCTCACGCCCGAGGTAAGTGTTCACGATGTTTGTTGATTTGATACTTTATTGTCCGACGGCATTAACTTTTTGTAGAGGCTGTTCAATCCGATGGAACGTCCAATGAAGGAGACCGCGGAATGCCCAGGGAAAACGTCGGAAATATCAAAATGAACTACGAGGTCAGTGGGAACGGCGAGCCTGCCGTGTTGATAACCGGTCTCGGCGGGGATGTCTCCTTTTGGTACGGGATGGTGCCTCTTCTTTCCGACCGGTTCGAAGTAATAACTTTTGATTTCAGGAACTGCGGCCTTACCGAATGTCCGGACGAACCTTTCGACATGGAAACGCTGGCAGGCGATGTGATCTCGCTGCTGGATCATCTCTCAATAACAAAAGCGCATGTCATGGGGTGGTCCATGGGCGGAAACGTGGCCCAGGAGATCGCGTTGAGGTATCCGGAAAGGGTCGCGTCCCTGACGCTGGTCTCCACTTACATGAGACGCCCTTCCCGATCCAGCTACGCCATGAACGCCGTGCTTGACTGCGTCAGGTCCGGCGGAGACATAGAGTGTCTTTTCAAGATCATGCAGGCGTTCTGCATGACGGAGGAAGCTTTCAGGAAAAGAGAGGAGAACGGCATTGACACCCCCGGAAAGATCACCTCTACCTTAGAACAGTTCGCCTCCCATCTGGCAGCGGTGGACGGGTTCGACAGCCGCCTGAGGGCAAAAGACATACGGGTGCCCACCAGAGTTATTCACGGGAAGTCGGACATAATGGTGCCCCCTTACATGGGAGAGGAGCTTGCGGCGGAGATCGAAGGGGCGGACTTCGTATCAATCGAAGGCGGCGGGCACACTTTGTCCCCAAAGACGTACGCATGGGCATTTTTGGAACATGCCTCTAAATATCCGATCTCTTCGGAATTCACTCGGAAGTGACCGTTCTTTGAGATCTTGCTTCCGTTACCTTCTCTGATATGCCGGACCTTATTACCTTTGTGCACGGCCAAGAATCGTCCATGTAATCGATCAGTTCCATTATGTCGGCGCTGTCATCCGTCAATGCGATGTATACTCTGCTCATGAACATCGACACCGCATAGGGAAAATCCCTGCATATCTCCGGCCGGTCCGCCCATATCCTGCATCTGTTGTCGTCTTTAAGGAAGGCGCACGGATCGGTCTTTCTGAGGAACAGCCTCCCGTCGTTGGACCCCGTAAGATACTGAGTTATGAAATCGTGAAGAGGCACCCCCGCGGCGGCCGCGATGCGGTCCACTTCCTCGGGGAGAACCGTGATGTTGGGCTGATGACAGCATCTGCCGCACATCTCGCATGGAAAGTCCTTCTTGTACGCCATGCAGATGTCATATGCTATATCCAGGTCCTTCTCCATCTCGGGAGAGATCTCCTTCAATCCCTGCAGGATGTACTTTCCTCTATAGGCCGCCATCTGAACACTTCATCCGAGCCAGTTGACGAAACCGAACATGAAACAGATGACCGACGCCATGATGCCCGTGCCTGCCAGCCATATGTACTGCAGCCTGTCCTTTGTCGGGAAATGATTCGCCAAACTGATCGCGAATCCGCCTATCACCATACCGACGGCCCCCAGAACGACCGACGCCACGGACAGCTCTGAAAAGCGGAACACTATCACTGTGCCAATGACGCCGCAGAAGAGGGACAGTATGGCATATCCGACCGGGTTCCTTGGGATGTCTCTGTAATCATCATCCATTTTGCATTACACCTTGGACGCTCATCCTCATACACCGATAAAGAGATTTCCCATTATTCGGGGAGACGGAACAGACACTCCGTTTTTACTCTCACGGCACCGAACCGCATGGACTCGTCCTTCCTCGCCGAACTTACCAGTTCGAACCCTTTGAAGATGTTCTCCATCTCCTTTTCGGTGTAGTATCTGTACTCGATGCCGTTCCCCCTTCTGTTCCTGTCCCTGCCTTCCGATCTTGCATCCCCTACGGCGAACGACCTTACCAGCACAAGCCCGCCCGGCACCAGCACTCTGGATATCTCTTTCACGGTATCTCTTACCTGCGTATCGTCAAGATGTTCGAAAATGTGCACCGCGATCGCCGCATCAAAAGAGCGGTCGGGGAACGGCATATGGTCGCATTCTGCGATGGTGAACTTCGCTTTGTCGCCGAAGGCGCCTATGCACTGGCTTATTGCCGTTGGGGAGAAATCCAGCCCCGTAACGTCCATTCCCATCTTTATCAGAGTGGCAGTGGTCTTTCCGTTGCCGCACCCTATGTCGAGAACCCTCGATCCGGGCTCCAGATCCAGATCTACCTTTCCCATCCCCCTCCATGGCCGCTTATGGTCTCTGTAGAACTTTTCCCAGCAGTCGGCCTGTCTGCCGCTTTCCGGACACTCGTGGGGGTCTTCCATGAGTAAACATAAGCACTCAATAAATAATAAAAGTAACATAAGGACGAATAGACCGAAAAAAATCGGTCAGGTGGTAGAAATGTATTGGAACGAAAACATTGAGTGCATGCCTGTTGAAGACCTGAAGAACCTTCAATACAAGAGTTTTAAGACCCTTGTGAACAGCCTGTACAGCTTTAACCAGTTCTACCACGACAGGATGAGGGACGCCAATGTACATCCGGATGACATAAGGTCTCTGAAGGATGTACAAAAACTTCCTTTCATGTATAAGGATGACCTCAGGGACAACTATCCGACAAAGATGTTCAATGTGCCCAACACGGACATCGTAAGATTCCACGCCTCATCCGGAACGAGCGGCAAGCCCACGGTGGTTGGATACACGGAGAATGACCTTGCCTACTGGACAGAAGCACTGGCCAGGTCCCTGACCTCTATCGGGATAGGGAGCGACGACATCCTGCAGGTATCTTACGGCTACGGCCTGTTCACCGGCGGATTGGGACTTCATTACGGCGCGGAGAAGGTCGGGGCATCGGTGGTCCCCACCAGCACCGGCAACACCGAGAGACAGCTGGAGCTCATGCAGGACCTGGGAGTGACGGCGATCGCCTGCACTCCTTCGTATCTGGTCCACATGAACACCGTTGCCGCAAAGATGGGCATCGATTTCAAAAGGGACACGTGCCTGAAAAAGGCCATACTCGGCGCGGAGCCGTGGACCGAGAGCATGAGGGCGAAGATGGAAAGCACAATGGGGATCAGAGCGTACGACATATACGGGACCTCCGAGCAGGCGGGCCCGATGTTCACCGAGTGCGAGGAAAGGAACGGCATCCACATCGCCGGCGACATAATGTACGTGGAGGTCCTGGACACAAAGACGGGAGAGCCGCTGGAGGA